>JALGZR010000150.1 GCA_025774805.1 bacterium | reverse complement strand
GACGTACACGCCGTCCGCCGCCGACATCGACGCGGGCACGGTCGCGCTCACGCTGACGACGGATGATCCCGCCGGCCCCTGTCCGGAGGCGAGCGACGGGATGGTCCTCACGATCCATCCCGCGGCCACGGTGGACGCGGGAAGCGATCAGGCCGTCTGCTCGGATCCGCCTCCGATCCTGCAACTCGCCGGCTCGTTCGGCGGGGGCGCGAACGGGGCAACCTGGACCACGAGCGGAACGGGCTGGTTCGCAAACCCGCTCGACCCGGCGACGACCTATACGCCGTCCGTGGACGACATCGTCGCGGGAACCGTGACTCTCACCCTGACCACGGACGATCCGTCCGGTCCCTGCGAAGCGGCGACGGACGATCTGGTTCTCACCATCGCGCCGGCCGTCATCGTCGGCGCCGGTACGGACCAGACGGTTTGCTCGTTCCCGGAGCCGGTGATCGACCTGGCCGGCTCCTTCGGCGGCGGCGCGACGAGCGCCACGTGGACGACGGACGGCTCGGGCGTGTTCGGCGACCCGACGAACCCGGTCACGACGTACACGCCGTCCGCCGCCGATATCGCCGCGGGAGGGGTGACGCTCACCCTGACCACGAACGACCCGGACGGCTCCTGTCAAGCCGACAGCGACTCGATGGCCGTCACCATTCGTCCGGCGGCCGAGGTGAACGCCGGTCCCGACCAGACGGTTTGCGCGGTTCCTCCGCCGGTCGTCGCGCTGAGCGGATCGTTCGGTGGAGGAGCGTCCGGGGTCACCTGGACCACCTCCGGAACGGGCACGTTCGGGGATGCCTCCGATCCGGTCACCAGCTACGTGGCGTCCGAGCAGGACATCGCGGACGGATCGGTCACGCTCACACTGACGACCGACGATCCGGACGGGCCCTGTGACGCGGTCGGCGATGCCGTCGTCATCACGATCGCTCCCGCGGCGGTCGTGGACGCGGGTGAGGACCAGGAGCACTGCGCGCGGCCCGTTCCCGTGGTCCATCTCGCCGGCTCGATCGGTGGAAGCGCCTCCGGCGCCTCCTGGACCACCTCCGGGACGGGAACGTTCGGCGATCCGAACGCCCTGGCGACGACGTATACGCCGTCCGCCTCGGACATCGAGGCGGGCGGCGTGACGCTGACGTTGACCTCCGACGACCCGCCGGGTCCCTGCCCGGCCGCGACCGACGACCTCGTGCTGGTGATCCACCCCGAGCCCGATTGCGAGCTCGCCTATCCCGACGTGCTGCCCTTCTGCGGCTCGACCGACAATGAAATGAGTGGACCTCCCGGGATGGTCGAGTACTTCTGGACCGTGAGCGGAAACGGTCAGCTCCAGGGCGGACAGGGAACCGACACGATCACCTACAGCGTCGGTCCCACTTTGGGCATGATCTACATCACGCTCGTCATGACCGACGCGAACGGCTGCGAGAACTCCTGCGAGATCGCGCTGTACTGTGCCAAGGAAGGCAGTGTGCTCGTCAGCTTCACACAGGGCTTCTTCGGAAACCCGGGCGGGAAATTCAACGGAGTCCGTACGCTCCGACTGATCCAGAGCGTTCTCGACACACCGCTCGTCGTGGGCGATTCGGGACGATCGCTCACGATTGCTCTCGAATCGGCGGAGTGCATCATTCAGCGCCTGCCGGCGGGAGTGACACCCACGACGCTGCCCGACGGCTTCGGAGAGCAGAACCTCCCCGCCGAAGGCTGCCAGACGGACCCGCCGATCCCGGTCGACAGCTCCGGAAAATGGGAGAATATCCTTCTGGGCCAGACGGTGACGCTCTCCCTGAACGTGAGGATCACACCGGCGCTCCTGGAGTTCCGCCTCTGCGATGAGTTCGTCACGGTCAAGGCGCTGCCCGGACCCGACGGAATCCTCGGTACCGAGGACGACGTGCCGAGCGGCGATCCCGACGACATGCGGACGTTCACGATCCCGCAGGCCGTCTTGGACGCCCTGGGCTCGGAGCGGACCGTCGACGACCTGCTCGCATTGGCGAACCGTGCGCTGGCCGGAAACGAACCCGAAGGCCTGCTGTCGGACGTGAATCACGCCGTCTCCACGATCAACGAGGCGTTCGATCGGGGTCGGTTCCTGGTGGACGATTGTCACATCCGGCCCATCGGCAGGATGGCGATGACGGAGGACCGGAGCGGCGCGACGGGTGACGAGGCGAGGATGAACACCGACCAAATGCAACCCGAGCTCCGGACCGGAAGCATCGACCTTCCCTCGGCATTCGCGCTCCACGCGAGTCGCCCGAACCCGACCCGGAGCGCTACGGAGATCCGATTCGATCTTCCGTCCGCCGTGTCCGTCCTGCTCGACATCTACGACGTCACCGGGCGCCGGGTTCGCGTCCTGGAAGATGCCAACCGAGCCGCGGGACGATACGTCCTCACTTGGGATGGACGGGACCACACCGGAGCACGTGTCACGGCCGGGATCTACTTCTATCGCCTCCAGGCGGGAGAGTTCGCGGCCATCCGGAAAATGGTGGTCCTGCGGTAGGGTCGTCAGACTGCCCCTCGGGGACGAGCGGGAGGAAGAAGAGAGGTGCTCCTCTCTTCTTCCCCCGCGATACCGTCCGGTTCCCTACGGCGTCGGCACGACTCCCTTCGCTTCGGTGCGTCCCGCAGCCCGCGCCCTCGAGCCGAAGCGGCTCCGCCACGGTCCCCCCATTGGCGAGCAAGTGCCATGTAATACGCTTTGCCATGACCGGTGGCCTTCCCGTTCCCGTGCGATGTTCGGCCGTATCCGGACGGACCGCCGGCAGTGTTCGGGACTCGACCCCGATCGCTCCACATGGCCTAAACGATTGTATTTCAGGAAGTAAGGCTCCCTCGGATCCAGCCCGGAACCCCGCGCCTCCGGCCGGGGTTTCCGTCTTGGAGCGTACGTCCCCTCCTTGACGCTCTCGCGAGCCCGTGGCTAAGTTTGGCCGACTCCCCGCCGCGGGAGCCGGAGATGCTGGCTTCCCCCTCGGCCACTCGAGCGACCCCGCCGCCGGGCCAGATTCCCGGAGGAGAACATGACCCGTCCCATGATCGGCGTTTGGGCCTTGGCCCTCCTGCTTCTTGCAGTGCCCGCCGTGCACGCCCAGAGCGCACTGGCAAACTGCAAGTACTACACGAAGACCCAAGAGGACTTCGAACAAGGCCTCGACTACTGCGCGCGCTGCATCCTGGAAGAGCCCGAGAACCCCGAGGCCCGTTACTACGGTGCCTGGTGTCTGGCGGAAATGGGACGCTGGGAAGACGCCTACGAGTCGTTCTACTGGCTCATGGAGCGAAGGAAGCACAAGGACAAGAAGATCCGCAAACACGCGAAGTGGGCGAGCGAACGCGTGCAGAACTACTTCGTGTCGCACTTCAACGCGGGGGTGGAGCTGCTCACCGCCGGGGACAACCCGGGGGCGAAAGAGGAGTTCCTCATCGCGACGAAGATCAATCCCGGGAAGCCGGAGGGATTCCTGAACCTCGGCTACACGCAAAACCAGCTCGACGATCCCGAGGGCGCCATCGCCTCGTTCCGGAAAGCGATCGAGATCGCCCCCGACCAGGCGATCGGTTACGACTACCTTTCGGTGGCGCTCAGCAAGCGCCGGGAGTCGCTGCTCGCGTTCGCGGAGGTCGCGGACTCGATGGACATCGTGGAGACCACGCAGGAGCTCGAGACCACTCTGAACAAGGTGCTCGAGTTCAACCCGGAGAACGACGCGGCGCTGCTCGAGCTCGGCGACCTCGCCTTCGCGCGGGGGGATCAAGCTCAGGGGATCGAGCACTACATGAAGGCGATCGAGATCTCCGCGAACAACGTGCTCTCGCTCTACAATGTCGGTATCGGCTTCTACGAGCGAGACGAGTACGAGCCGGCCGCGGAGGTGTTCGCTCTCGTCGCCCAGACCCTCGACGATCCCGATGACGCGGTCTGGGTCGACGCGATGTACAACCTCGGCCTCTCGCAGCTCTACGGGAAGATGTTCGAGGGGTGTGTCGAGACGGTCGAGCGGCTCGTGGACGTCAACCCCGACGAGAAGGACTACTACCGGATTCTGGCCACCGCCTGCAATCAGATCGGGGAGAAGGAGAAGGCCTCCAGGTATCTCATGAAGTACGACGAGATGCTCCGGGCCGAAGAGGGCGACGGGTAGCACATCGAATGACCCGCATCCTCCGCGACGGCGACGCCGACCCGGACCTCCTGCAAGGGTCCACGGTCGGCGTCGTCGGCTACGGCAATCAGGGAGCCGCGCAGGCGCTCTGTCTGAGGGATGCGGGATGCGACGTGCGCGTCTTCTCCCGCCGCGACGGCCCCTCCGCGACGCGGGCGGCGGCCGACGGATTCTCGCTCTCCCCGCCCCACGATCTGGGTGTCTGCCGCGTGATCGCCGTGCTCGTTCCCGACGAGGTCCAGATCGGGGTCCTCGAGAGCCTCGTGCGTCCCCACGCGGCCCAGGGGGCGTTGCTGGTCTTCGCCCACGGATTCGCGCTCCGCGCCGCCCGGATGCGGTCGGAGGGAGCCTCCGCTGCGGGCCCTTCCGACGGCCCCGCGTCGCCTGACGCCGCTGCCGGCGCGGACGTCCCCGGCGCCGCATCGACCGGCCCCGACGCTCTTCCCGTGCGGCCCGATCTCGATGTCGCGCTCGTCGGGCCGCTCGGCCCCGGGGCGCTCCTGCGGGAGCGATTCCTCTCCGGTCGAGGCCTGGCCGGACTGCTCGCCCTCGTCCGGGACGCCACCGGCCGGGCGGAGGCCCTTGCCCTCGCGTACGCCTCGCTTCTGCGGATGACCCGAGCCGGCCTCCTCGCCACGACCCTGGGGGCGTCGTCGAGCTGGTGCGCGCGGCGTGGGATACGCTCGTGGAGGGGGGCGTCTCCGAGGAGATCGCCTACTACTCCTGCGTCCAGGAGCTCAAGCAGATCCTGGACCTCGTGTACGAGGCGGGGCCGGCCGGGATGCGCGAGAGAATCAGCGGGACCGCCCAGTACGGTGGCCTCACGCGGGGGACCCGCGTTCTGGGGGATTCCGCCCGCGCCCGGATGGCCGCCGTTCTCGAGGAGATCGTGAGCGGACGGTTCGCGGCGGAGTGGCTCCGGGAACACGAGGCGGGCGCGCCGCGACTGGCGAAGCTCCGGGCGGAGGAGGCCGCCCACCCACTGGAAAACGCCGGCCGACGGGTCCGGGAGGAACTGGGGAGTGGTTGACATCAGGTGCGCTCCTCCCTAGTATTCGAGAGGCGAGCGGCGGACACCCGGTTTTCTGCCGGCCTCGAGTTTCGCCCGCCGGGACTCCCGGACTCCGGAAGCGTCTTCCCACCTGACAGATCGCCCCGATTCCGGCTCCGGGCCGCCTGACTGCCGTCTCGTCGTTCTTCACACGTTTCTGGACACCTCCGAGTCCTTCCCACGCGAGTCCGGCAACCGTCCGGCTCCGACAGCTCCCACCGGAAGAAGCAGTCCTATGCCTCGAGAAAAGACCGTCGCTCCCCGCAAGACGATTCCCGAGAAACGAGCGACCGAGAAGAACGAGAAACGGCGGCCCGGCGAGCCGAAGCTCAACCTCGCCGAGCTGAAGAACCGGACGATGTCCGATCTCGTGTCGGTCGCGAACGAGCTCGATATCGCCGGGACCTCCGGGCTCCGCAAGCAGGAGCTCATCTTCAAGATCCTGGAGGCCCAGACCGAGAAGAGCGGCCTGATCTTCGCAGAGGGAGTTCTCGAGATCCTCCCCGAGGGCTACGGTTTCCTCCGGTCCCCGGACTACAGCTACCTGCCCGGTCCCGATGACATCTACGTCTCGCCGTCCCAAATCAAACGATTCGATCTCATGACTGGCGACACGATCTCGGGGCAGGTCCGGGCGCCGAAGGAGAGCGAGCGCTACTTCGCGCTGCTCAAGGTCGAGGCGATCAACTTCGAGAATCCCGACTCGGCGCGGAAGCGGACGCTGTTCGACAATCTCACCCCGCTCTATCCGGAACAGCGCATTCGGCTCGAGCACGATTCGGAGGACATTTCCACGCGGATCATGGATCTCCTCGCCCCGATCGGAATGGGACAGCGTGGACTGATCGTCGCGCCTCCCCGCACCGGGAAGACGGTTCTCCTCCAGAAGATCGCGAACGCGATCACCACGAACCACCCGGAGATCGTCCTGATCGTCCTCCTCATCGACGAGCGGCCCGAGGAGGTCACCGACATGCAGCGCAGCGTGAAGGGCGAGGTCATCAGCTCGACCTTCGACGAGCCCGCCACGCGGCACGTGCAGGTCGCGGAGATGGTGATCGAGAAGTCCCGCCGGCTGGTCGAGTACGGGAAGGACGTCGTCATTCTCCTCGACTCGATCACCCGGCTGGCCCGGGCGCACAACACCGTGGTGCCCCATTCCGGGAAGATCCTCTCCGGCGGCGTCGACGCGAACGCGCTGCAGCGGCCGAAGCGGTTCTTCGGAGCCGCACGGAACATCGAGTTCGGCGGAAGCCTCACGATCATCGGTACGGCGCTGATCGAGACCGGCTCGCGAATGGACGAGGTCATCTTCGAGGAGTTCAAGGGCACCGGAAACATGGAGCTCGTGCTCGATCGCAAGCTCGCCGACCGTCGGATCTGGCCGGCCATCGACCTGCTGCGATCCGGGACCCGGAAAGAGGAGCTCCTCATCGATCAGGCGGCGATCAACCGCACCTGGATCCTGCGGAAGTACATGACCGACCTGAACGTCGTCGAGGCGATGGAGTTCCTCGTCGAGCGCTTCGGGCAGTACAAGAGCAACAAGAAGTTCCTCGACAGCATGTCGAACGGGGAGTAGACCTCCCGGTCGGAGAAGAGACAGGCCCGCACCCCGCGGGAAGACCATCCAAGGCCGGGCGTCCGGAGAGGCGCCTCAACCCGAGGAAGCGAAATGAAAGCCGACATCCATCCCGAGTACAAACCCACCGTCATCAAGTGCGTCTGCGGAAACACCTGGAAGACGCGCAGCACCGTCGGTGGCAACCTCCAGATCGACATCTGCTCGGCCTGCCACCCCTTCTACACGGGCAAGCAGAAGCTGGTCGACACCGCGGGTCGGGTGGAGAGATTCCGCCGGCGCTACGCGAAGACCGAAGGCCGCGGCAAGGCTGAGGCCGAGGCGGCCGACGCGGCGGCGAATGAAGGGGTCGCCGCGACCGGAGCCTCCGGGGAAGCCGGCGGCGCCCGGACTGACGAGAGCTAGCCAGCGTATCATACCCGGCTCGTCGGGCGGCTCGCCGCGGCCCGAGCCGAGCAGGGTGGGAGATGCAGGCCAAAACCTCTGGAGAAACACCTTGCCGAAGCGCCCGCAGGCCCTGGTGGGCGGGCAGGCCGTCATCGAGGGCGTGATGATGCGCGCCCCGGGCGGGGTCGCGACCGCGGTCCGGCGTCCCGACGGGTCCATCATCGCACGCTACGACGAGCACACCCCGCTCACGAAACGCCTTGCCCCCTTGAAGCTCCCGATCCTCCGCGGCGGGGTCACGCTGATCGAGTCGTTGATCCTGGGAGTGAGCTCCCTGATGTGGAGCGCGGAGGAGGCGTCGAGGGAAGAGGATCGGGTGCAGCGCGCGACCACGACCCTGGAGAAGGTCGGGTTCGGGGCGACGATGGTCTTCTCCTTCGTGCTGGGGCTCGGGCTCTTCTTCTACCTGCCGCTCATCCTGACCGACCTGGTCGGAGTGAAGGGCTCGATCGGCTTCAACCTGGTCGACGGCGTGTTTCGCCTCGCGATCTTCTTCCTCTACCTGTGGCTCGTCACCCGTTGGAAGCAGATCCAGGAGGTGTTCCGTTACCACGGCGCGGAGCACATGACGATCTTCAACTGGGAGGCGGAGGTTCCCGTGTGCGTGGAGAACGCCCGGACCCGGTCCCGCCTCCACCCGCGCTGCGGCACGAGCTTCCTCTTCTTCGTGATGGTCGTCTCGATTCTCGTGTTCACGTTCCTGGGCCGGCCGGACACGGTCGGGGAGCGGCTGATCCGCATCGCCTTCGTGCCGCTGATCGGAGGGATCTCGTACGAGGTGATCCGGCTCTCCGCGAGGTTCGAGACGACCTGGTGGGGCAAGCTGCTCGCCGCGCCCGGAATGGCCCTCCAGCGCATGACGACCCGCATCCCCGCGGACGACCACCTCGAGGTGGCGGTCGTGGCCCTCAAGACCGCGCTCACCGGGTACGTTCCGCGGGGGGTCGCCCAGGGGAAGGGGGTTCGGGGCGAGGCCGAGCCGGAGGATTCTACGGAGGCGGTAGCGGCCGCCGTCCCGGCCGACGGGATCGCTTCCGCCGCCGCGACCGGGACGAATCGACTGCCCGGAGCGACGGGGGCCGGTGGGGGAGGACCCGGGGTCGCGCGATGAACGAGCGGGCACGG
>JALGZR010000071.1 GCA_025774805.1 bacterium | reverse complement strand
CCGGGGACCAGCCGCGCCAACGACTATCGCTTCCTGGTCTCGGCAGGTCCGTTCCAGCTGATTCCTCCGGGGTCGACGTTGACCTTCCAGGTCGCGTTCGTGTGCGGGGAAATGATCGAGACGACCGTAGGCGACATCACCCGACGCGACCCCGACATGACGAACCCGAAGGCGGCTCAGCGGGTGTTCTTCGGCTTCGCGTTAGACCCCGACGATCCGAATAGCCCCCGGGTCCCGTGGGCGACGAGCTCGCCGCCTCCCCCCCCGGAAATCCTGGTCACGCCGGGCGACGATCACGTGGTCGTCGAGTGGAACGACGGTCCCGAGCTGACGCCCGATCCCCTGACGGGTCAACTCGACTTCGCGGGATACCAGGTTTGGAAGGCGGAGGGGTGGCGACGGGAGTCGACGGTCCCGGCGGACGACATGTGGAGGCTGGTGGCCGACTTCGACAGCACGGAGCTTTCCGACGTGGACACGGGTCAGTCCGGGGTCGGGAAGTACCGGTACGTCGATACGCGGGTCCAGAACGGCTTCTGGTACTGGTACGCGGTCTCGGCCTACGATCGGGGAACCTACGAGAGAATCCCGGTGATCGGGGGGGTCCCTCCCGAGACGACGTACGTGTTCCAGCGCATCGAGCAGCCGAAGTTCGGCAAACCGACCCAGAACATGGTCCAGGTGATGCCCAGCCCCACGCCGGCGCAGACCCTCGACGACGTCATCGTGGTACCGAATCCCTACAAGGGCTCGGCGGCCTGGGATCTGGCCGAGACGAACTTCGAGCCCACCGGGCGGCGGATCAAGTTCTACAATCTGCCCGTGCGCGCGACGATCCGGATCTTCACGCTCGCGGGCGATCACGTCATCACGCTCGACCACGACGACGACCGACGTCTCGACTCCGACCTACCGGTCGGCGCCACCGCCTGGAACCTGATTTCCAAGAACAACCAGGACACCGTGAGTGGGATCTACCTGTACCACGTCACGTCCGATATCGACGGATCGGAGAAGGTTGGCAAGTTCGTGATAATCCGGTAGAGTGGCCACGCTCCGGACGGACCCAGGAACGGACCGGAGCCTGCAATCCATCGGCTCGCGAGGCTTGCGGGCCCGGGGTGGAGGGGAGCCAAGGAGGAGGTTCATTGAAGCGTCATCTCAGCCTCGCCACCGTCGCGGTGATCCTGCTGGGAGCGCCCGGCGCGGATGGCGCCCAGATCTTCCGCAAAGTCGGAACGGCCGGAGCCCAGTTCCTGAAGATCGGCGTGGGGGCTCGGGCGGTGGGAATGGGCGAGACCTTCGTTGCGGTGTCCGATGACGCGTCGGGAATCTGGTGGAATCCCGCCAGTGTGGCCCGGATCACCTTGGACGGCGAGAGCCGACTGAGCCTGAATCACTCCACGTGGCCCGCCGACATCTCCCACGAGTTCTTCGGCTACGCGTTCACGTACGGCGGGTTGCCCGGCGCGTATGCCGTCAACGCGACGATTCTCCAGATGGATCCCATTCCCCGGCGAACCGAGTACCGGCCGGAGGGAACCGGGGAGAACTTCGACGCGGGCAGCTTCAATCTCGGACTGACCTGGGCCAAGAACCTCATCGATCGATTCGCGTTCGGTCTCACCGCCAAGTACCTGCACCTCGGTCTGGACGACGAGAACGCCGACGGCTTCGTCGTCGACTTCGGCACGCTCTACTACACCGACTTCCGAACGATCCGGATCGGTATGGCGATCCAGAGCCTGGGACCATCGATCAAGTTCATCGACGACTCCTTCCCCATGCCCACCATGTTCCGGGTGGGCGCCGCGATGGATGCTTATCAGAGCGACCACCACAATCTCTTGATCGCCTTCGAATTCGATCACCCGGCCGACAACGCGGAGCGGGCCAGCTTGGGCGGTGAATACAGCCTGAAGGCCCTCGAGCCGAACGCGAAGCTCCAGCTCCGGGGGGGCTACCGCTTCAATCGAGACGAGGAGAATCTGGCCGCCGGCTTCGGGGTCGAGTTCCCGACCGGTTCGGCCTCCTGGATGCGGGTCGATTACGGGTTCTCCGCGATGGACTTCTTGGACGACACGCACAAGTTCTCCGCCGAGCTTCGCTTCTAGCCGCGTCCGGAGGAGGGGCTCGCCGGGGAGAGAGCGGCGGGACGGAGGGGGCGGGCTCGTGAGTCCGCCCCGATCTCTTGATTCCCGCGTGAGGGGAAGGGTCGTGAACCGATGGCAGTGCTTCGCTCGCAGACTGCTGCTCGGGTCCGCGCTGGCCGCCCCTCTCGGGGGCGGACCCGCTCCGGCGGCCGACGACGATCCCGTTCCCCAGGTCCTCCCCCTGCACAGCGAGGAGGACCTGGACTTCGTCCTCGATCTCTCGGCCTATCGCGGAATCGACGGCAAGTCCGACGTCGAAGTCTACGTCGCACTTCCCAACGACCAGATCGGTTTCCGGCCCGAGGAGGGGGCCGACGAGGAGACCGGGCCTTTCGCGGGCGAGATCTCCCTCGAGCTGACGTTCCGTCGGCCCGACGGCGAGACGGTCGCTCGGGTCACCGACCGCCTCGAACCCCGGGCCGCGAGTCGACTCGATGCCGGCGACCGGACGATCCTCCAGATCATCCGGGAGCGCGTGGAGCTCCCTCCGGGCGTCTACCATCTCGTCCTGGTGCTGGAGGACTCGAGATCCCTCCGGAGGGGTCTCCTCAATCGGATCCGGAAGAAGCACAAGCGCGGTCGGATCGAGGACTGGGTCGAGGTGACGGATCTCTCGGGAGGTGGGTTCCACCTGTCGGATCTGACGCTCACCCGGCGGATCGGGCCCGCGGAACCCGGGTCGCAGTTCGGCCGCAACGGAGTCGACTTCGATCCCAACCCGTCCCACTACTACGGGCTCGTCCTGTCCCGCGTGGGTGCGTACCTCGAGGTCTACGGAGGCGAGGACTTCCGACCGGACGACACGTTTCTCGTGCAAACGCGGATTCACGACCGCTCGGACGCCGACTTCGTGGAGCGGGTCCAGCGCGCCACCCCGCGAACCGGGTCCTTCGTGGTCACCGACATCCTCGATCTCCCTCCCGACATGCCGGCGGGCAGCTTTCATCTCGAGGTCGCCGTGATGAACGAGCGCAGCGGGGAGATGCGGGTGACGGGCCGACCCTTCGAGGTCATCTGGGGAATGAGCTCGTGGCGCCGCGACGCCGAGGAGGTTCTCCAGGAAGTGGCCCTCATCATGTCCGACTCGGAGTTCGACGCGTTCGAGAAGCTCTCCGCGGGGGCCCGTGAGGTCTATCTCGCGGAGTTCTGGCACCGCCTCGACCCCCATCCGGAGATCCCGGGGAACGAGGTCCACGACGAGTTCCGGGCCCGGGTGGCCTATGTCGAGCGGAATTTCCGCTCCACGCTTCAGAGGGGAGTGCTGACGGACCGGGGCCGGGTATTCGTCCGCTACGGACCACCCGACGAGGTCAACTACAAGGAGAGCTCTTCGGGCTTCGGGCCCACCGACCGGGAGGAGCGGGTGGCGGATCCGGGCGAGCGGGCCGGCCTGACCGGGCGGCCGAGCGCCTCCTTCCTCGATCGGGACGACTTCCTCGAGGGGGACGTGGAGGACGTCGCCCGGCAGCGGGGCAGCGCGACCGTGAAGTCGAAATCCCTCGAGATCTGGACCTACGACGGGCGGGGCCGCCCGCTGACCGACCGGATCGCGCTCGACCAGGACAGCCACCGGGGTCTGAAGTTCATCTTCGCCGACGAGATGGGCAACGGCGACTTCCAGCTCATCGGGAGCTCGGGAGTGTCCCTCCACTAGCCTGCATGTCTCACCGGGCTCTGCTGCAGCAGCGGCGAAGCCGCGCCTGGCTTCGTCGTTGTGGTACTTCCGCCCTGCGACGGGGCTACGGCCCCGCCTCGGGCGAAAGCACCCCGTCTCCTCACCAGACACGGCTATCCGCAGCCTCGCGACGAGCCTGGTGAGAAATGCCGGCTAAAGCCGCCCCGAGGGCCGGCCCGGCTCGCGCCGTGAGGTCGGAGCCCCGTTCCGCCGGGGGAAACGGGTTGACACTTCGAAATGCTCGTTCCTAAAATGCGAGGTCTCATTTCCTTATGAAGAAACGGGAATCCCGATCCCGATCCCGGACCCTCGGATCCTCGGAATGGCGCGCAGCGCCGGCCGGATCCGACCGCGTCCGAGCCAGCTCGGAAGCCAAAGGAGTACCTTCGATGCGATTGGAGCGGAAGAAGTTCACCTCACTCATGGCGGTCGCGTGCCTTGCCGGAGTGTTGGGCGCCACGGTCTTCGCCCAGGAGGAAGCGGTCGAGGGTACGGCCGCGGAGAGCGGGATCGCCGCGGAGTCGACGATGGAGACCGCTCCCATGGACTCGGCAGCCGTCGATTCCGCCGCGGTCGACTCGCTGGCGAACTGGGGAACCGGCTTCGATGATCTCGGTGTGGTCGAGGAGACCGAGACGGGTTTCCTGGATCGAATGGCCTCGAGCGGCGCCGTGGAGCAGTTCCAGAAGGGCGGCGTCTTCATGTGGCCGCTCTTGATCCTCTTCGTGATCGGGGTCGCCGTGATCCTGGAGCGCTTCTGGACTCTCGGCCGGGCGCGCACCAACGTCCGGACCCTCATGAACCGCGTTCTCTCCGCGCTCAAGGGGGAGGGAGGTATCGAGGCGGCCATAGAGGTGTGCGAGAAGACTCGCGGACCGATTCCCGCGATCCTGCACGCCGGGCTGCGGCGCTCCACCATCAGCATCGAGGCGACGGAAAAGGCAATCGAGAGCGCCGGAGTCGTGGAGCTCTCCTTCCTCGAGCGGGGGCTGCTCGTCCTGGCGACGATCGCCAACGTGGCTCCGCTGCTCGGGTTCCTGGGGACGGTGTCCGGGATGGTCTCGGCGTTCGACGCCATCGCCGCCGCCGACCAGGTAAACGCGAAGCTCGTGGCCTCCGGTATCTCCGAGGCGCTTCTGACGACGATGAGCGGTCTGATCGTGGCCATCCCGATGTCGATCGGGCACAACTACTTCGTGTCCCAGATCGACCGGTTCGTGATCGAGATGCAGGAGACGTCCGCCGACCTCGTCGACACCCTGGTCGATCTCGGGGTGAAGCAGGCGGGGGTGGAGTAGTCGCCCCGGCGGGTGGGAGCGGAGCCGCCCCGTTCCCGGGCCGGGGAGGCCGGAGAAGGAGGACAGCATGGCCGTCCAGTTCCGACGCAAGAAGGGGACCGTAGACGACATCTCCACCGCGTCGATGGCGGACATCGCGTTTCTGCTCCTCATTTTCTTCCTGGTCAGCACGATCTTCTCCCAGGAGCTCGGGCTTCCCATGCAGCTTCCCGGGCAGGCGTCGGAGACCGCGCGGGTCAGTCAGAAGAACATCCTGAACATCGAGATCCAGGCGAACAACCTCGTGACCATCAACGGCGTCCCGTTCGGGATTCCCTCGATCGAGGGTGAGGTCCGTCGCCGAATTCTCGAAAACGAAAACCTCATCTGCCAGCTCAAGGTCCACCCCGACTCCTTTTACGAGACGATGGTGAACGTGCTCGACGAGCTTCAACTGGCCGAGGCGAAGAAGATCTCGATCAAGGGAATGGAGATCGTGGAGTAGGACGGCCGACCGGGGAGGGCGATCGCACCCATGGCCAAGACCGGGAAATTCCAGCGGAAATCGAAGGTGGGACAGTCGATCCCGACGGCCTCGATGGGCGACATCGTCTTCCTCCTGCTGGTCTTCTTCATGGTGACCACGATCTTCAAGCTGGAGGACGGGCTCCCCGTCGAGATGCCGAAGGCCGAAGCCGGCGTGGAAGTCCCCCGCGAGCGCGTCAGCCACATCTGGGTCGACCGGGCCGGGAACATCAGCATCAACGACAACCTGGTCGCCACGGAGCAGATCGAGTCCATCATTTACAGCAAGCTCGTCGCGAACCCCGCGATCATCGTGGCGTTCAACGTCGACAAGCAGGTCCCGTTCCGGCGCGTCGACCAGGTGATGGAGGAGCTCAAGCAGGCCAATGCCACCCGGGTCTCGTTCACGGCGGAGTTCGAGAAGGGGAGATAGGCCATGATCGCGAATACCGAGTTCAAGCTGAAGTACCGGAAGTACTTCGACATCGCGCTGTCCATCTCGCTGGCGCTCCACGTTCTCGCCTTCGCGATCATGCCGACGATCCAGATCAATCCTTACAAGACCGAGACCGACGAGCTCGAGGTCATCGAGATCCCGCCCGAGATCGAGATCCCGCCGCCCCCCAAGGACATCGCGCGGCCGAAGATCCCGGTCGAGACCCTCGACGAGGATGTCGAGGAAGAGGAGACGATCGATGACACCGACCTTGACATGGACAATCTCCCCGACGCCCCGCCACCTCCACCTCCGAGGCGGGGGGACTTTGCCGTGTACGACGACCCGCCCAAGCCGAAGAAAGCCACGTTCCCCGAGTACCCGACCATGGCGAAGCAGGCCGAAATGGAGGGGGAGGTGGTTCTCAAGGTCTGGGTGAACGAGCGCGGACGGGTAACCCGAGTGGAGGTGATCTCCTCCGATTCTCCCGTGTTCAACGATGCGGCCGTCGAAGCCGTCCGGCAGTGGGAGTTCGAGCCGGCGATGATGAGCGGAAACCCGGTCGCGGCCCCCGTCCTTCAGAGGATCGTCTTCAAGCTGAATCGCTGACCTCCGTCTCTCCGGCGGGAGATCCCGCGGGCGCCCGCCCGTGGCACGTCCTCTTCCCCACGATGCGGCACGGAGCGCGGTTTCGGAGGTCCCTCGAAACCGCTTGGACAGGAAGGCGGATCCGGAGGTACGCTTTCCGGCACACAACGCTCTCCTTCTCGTCCATCATCGCTTCCGGAGGTTCCCAATGAGCTCCGACGATCGCCGGACCGAGGCTCTCCCCGCCGATCCGGGGGCCGCCCGCCCCGACTCCGGGACACCGGAGCCGAGCGAACCCGTGGCGGCGGGGGGACTGGGCGCGGTGCCGCTCCTGTTCACGCGCCCGGCCGAGGCGTTTGCAGGGCTCCGGCCCCGGCCGAAATGGATCGGTGTCCTCGGGCTGATCGTTGTCCTTGTCGCCCTGTCGACGTGGATCCAGCTCGCCCAGCAGCTCGAGTTCGGAGCCGAGATCACGATCCGGACCATGGAGCGCTTCGGCGCTCCGGAGGACGCCATCGAGGAGACCCTCGCTTCGCTTCCCGATCCGGACTCCCTGACGATCGGGGATATCGCCGGGCAAGTCGCTCCGGCGGTGATCACCATCGTGGTCGTTTTCTTCGTCGGTACGGCGGTCCTGCATCTCGTCGCGAAGATCGCCGGCGCCGACCCGGGCTTCCGGCTTTCCCTCACCGTCTACGCGCTCGCCTTCGTTCCCCTGGCGCTGGGAGTCCTGGTGAAATCGTTGCTCGTTCGCGCTTCGGACACGATGGAGGTGACGCTGGGACCGGGAATCCTCTTCCCCGGGCTCGACTACAACTCGCTGCCCGCGATTCTTCTGGATCTGCTCGACGTCTTCTCCCTCTGGAATCTCGTCCTCCTCGCGGTCGGAGCGAGGGTGGCGTACCGGGTCTCGTCGACGGCCGGGTGGGGAATCTCCGGAACCCTCTGGGTCCTGCGGTCGCTGCTCGTCTTCGGCGGTCGGATGTTCGGCGCCTGGGCGGCCGGAAGCTGATCACCGATGCCGACACCCGGTGCAACCCCTCCCGGTGTGGGCTCGTAACTCGAATCATGGGTCGGACTTCCCCCCGGCCCCGGAACCGTTGTCGGAGGTGTTTCATGAGGATGGTACCTGTCCGCGGGGGCGGGGGAGCAGGCGTGGTCCTCGCGGGGGCGCTGGTCGCCGTCGCGTCGGCGCCCGCCTTCGCCGAGCGTCTCACCCTCGAGGCCTGCATCGGACTGGCGCTGAAGAACAACCCGGTGGTGATCGAGTCGGAGGCCCGACTGAAGCGGGCCGACGCCGACGTCTTGGGAGCCTGGTCGGGGTTTCTGCCGAGCGCCCGGGTCTCCGGAACCTGGTCTCACCCGGAGGAGCCCGTCTTCGTCCCCGACCGCGCGGCCTTTTTCGGAGAGACCTGGAGCGCGAACCTGAGCGCGGGCCTCACCCTCTTCGACGGGCTCGGAAACGTGTCCGGCTACCGGCAGGCCTCGCACGGGCGGAAGTCGGCGCGCGCGAGCCACCGCAAGGCGATGCAGGACGTCATGCTGGAGACGCAGCGCCGGTTCTTCGAGGTCGGGAAGCGGAAGGCGCTCGTCGACGTGCAGCGAGAGGCGGTCCGCCTGTCGGCTGAGCAGCTCAAGAAGACGCGGACGATGAAGGACCTCGGCGCCGCGACCCAGGCCGACGTCTACAAGGCCGAGGTGGACCACTCGAACAACCGGCTCGCCGAGCTCCGGGCCGACCGGGATCTCGCGATCGGCAAGGCGATCCTCGCGGCCTCCCTCGGACTCGATCCCCTCGAGGAGATCGAGCTGGCCGACGAAGACCTCGCGATCACGGAGGCGATGGGGCTCGACGATGCCTCGCGCCGGGCGTTGGAGGTGAACCCGGCCCTGCTCTCCTCGGAGGCGGGCCTGGACGCGGGTCGCTCCGGGGTCAGTTTCGCGAAGTCCGGTCGCTATCCCTCCCTCGACCTCTTCTACGCCTCCAACTACTACAACGTGGAGCTGAAGGACTTCGACGACGAGCACATCCAGTGGAGCTACGGAGCGCAGGTCAACCTCACGATCTTCGACGGACTCCTGACGAAGTCGCGCATCCGCCGGGCCGAGGCCGACCTTTTGGCGGCGCGCCGGACCGTGGAGAGCACGCGGCGCGACGTCCTGCTGGCAGTCCGGCAGGCGTACCTCGACCTCGAGATCGCGCGCCAGTCCATCGAGGTGGCCGAGGAGGCGGTGCGATCCTCGGAGGAGGATCTCCGGCTCGCCCAGGAGCGGTACAAGATCGGGGAGGGCACGATTCTCGACGTCATCGACGCACAGGTAAACCTGACCCGATCCAAGACCGACCGGATCACGACCATCTACGACGCGCGGCTGGCCCAGTCGGCTCTGCGCAACGCGATCGGGGACACCCCGGTGCCGGAGCCCGCCCCATGAGCCTGATCGAGGTCGAGAACGTCACGAAGCGGTACGACATGGGCAAGGAGTCCATCTTCGCTCTCGATGACGTTTCGCTCTCGATCGACGCGAACCAGTACGTCGCGATCATGGGGCCGTCGGGGTCGGGGAAATCGACCCTGATGAACATCGTGGGGTGTCTCGACCGCCCGACCTCGGGCGAGTATCGCCTGCGCGACCGGTCGGTCGCCCAGCTCTCGGACGACGAGTTGGCCCGGATCCGGAACGAGGAGATCGGCTTCGTCTTTCAGACGTTCAATCTGATGCCTCGCTCCGACGCACTGCGAAACGTGGAGCTCCCCCTGATCTACGCGGGTGAGCCGGCGTCGCGCCGCCGGCAACGGGCGCTGGAGGCCCTCGAGAGGGTGGGACTGGCGGATCGCGCGGCGCACCGGCCCAGCGAGCTGTCGGGAGGGCAGCGCCAGCGGGTGGCCGTGGCCCGTGCGCTCGTGAACTCCCCCTCGATTCTGCTCGCCGACGAGCCCACCGGCAATCTGGACACGAAGACCGGAAAGGAGATCATGGAGCTCTTTCGTCGGCTTCACGACCGGGGGCAGACGCTGATCGTCGTGACCCACGAGGGGAGCATCGCCCGGCGCGCGCAGCGCATCGTGCGGCTCCTGGACGGCCGGATCGAGGCGGACGAGACGAGGGGAGAGCCGTCCTCCATCGCTCCGGGACCCGGTTCGGCCGAGCGACCGTGAGGGTGCGCCGCATTCTCGGCGGGACAGTCGTCCTCACGGCGCTCGCCCCGGCCGCGGCGTTTCCCGCCCCCGACTTTCCGGTGCGCTCCACGGAGCGACCGCGCTTCGTCGCGAACGTGGTCGCGCTCCCCTCCGGTCCGGACTCGATCCGGGTCGACGTGTACTGGGAGATCCCCCATTCCGAGCTCACGTTCCGGCACCGCGACGGTTACTACCGGGCGCGCTACGACGTGTCCGTGGTGGGACGGTCGGCAGGTCGCGGGAGACGTCTGGGAGCGGAGAGTCCGGAGCCGGGGCTACGACGAGACCCGGAGCCCGAAACGGTTCTCCAAGGGGCGCCGCCTCCTCCGGCTGCCTCGTGGGGAGTTTCTCGGACGGATCTCGGTGACCGATCGGATCTCGAACGCGTCCGCGTGGGTCGAAGGGCGCATGCGCGCCGACTTTCGCGGAGTGCGAATTGGGTTGAGCGATCCGAGGTTCGTGCGCTACACGAAGAGCGGTCCCGTCCCGAACCCGAGCCAAGAGATACCGATCGGGGCGGAGGGACACGTCGTCCGGTTCACGCTTCATCCCGATTCCGGGGTCCGCGGAGCCTGCCGCTTGGAGTGGCGCTTCGAGGATCCGGACGGCCGCGTGTTGGCCGAGCGGGATACGTTGCTCGCGCTCGACGGCGGGCACCGTGCCCTGGAGATCCCGATTCCCTCGGAGCGCCTCGCTCTGGGGAAGCACTCGCTGACTCTGCGGCTGTTCGACTCCGGCGGCGAACGCGAGGAGACCCGAAACGCCACCTTCAACGCCAAGCTGACGCCCGAATGGTTCTTTCTTCGCCGTACCGACGCCTTCGAGGTCTTCGAGATCCTCGGGACGCCCGAGGAGATCGCGCTCCTCGAGGAGGCCTCGGACGACGAGTGGGCCGGGCGCGTGAAGGAGTTCTGGACGCGCCACGACCTCGACCCCGACCGGTCCGGGAACGAGTACCTGGAGGAGATCCAATCGCGCATGCAGATGGCGGCGCGTCTCTTCCGGGAGCCCTTCTTGCGTCCCGGGTGGAGGACCGACCGGGGTCGGATCCTCCTGAAGTTCGGTCCTCCCAGCCGGCGTACGCTGCGAGGCGGCGGTTTCGAAGGGCCCCCGACCGAGATCTGGGAGTACGACGTCACGAATCGGGTTTTCGTCTTCGTGGACGAGCGGGGCTCGGGCGAGTTCTGGCTGCGCGGCTGAGCGCCCTTCTGCTGACCCTGTCGGGGATCTCCCTCGGGGCGTGCGACCCGGGGGCGGGGGACGCCTTCCCCGGTCGGCTCCGTCTCGCCTGGTCCTCCGATCCCGCCTCCCTGGACCCCGCGCTCGCCGTGGACGTGGTGGGAGGGGTGGCGGTCGCGCTCGTCTACGAGGGGCTGGTGACGCTCGATCGCGAGGGGCGCCCGGCGCCGGGGATCGCGCGCGCGTGGACGGTCGAGGGCGACGGTCTCCTCTATCGTTTCTCGCTCGATCCGGCCGCCCGCGCCTCCGACGGAACGCCGATCGGGGGTCCGGAGGTGATCGCGTCCTTCCGCCGTCTTCTCGACCCCCGAACGGCGTCGTCCCGCGCCTGGGTCCTGGAGAGAATCCGCGGCGCCGGGGCCTTTCGACGTGGGGAGGCCGACACGATCGAGGGGCTCCGGGCGCTCGGGGGCGATCGCCTGGAGATCGAGCTCGAGACGCCGTCCGTGTCCTTCCTCGGGCTCCTGGCCATGCCCAACGCGGCGATCCTGCCCGCCTCCGGGGACGCGACGGGAAGAGTCGCCACCGGACCCTGGCGGCTGGAGGAGCGCGTTCGCGACTCCCACCTGCGCTTCACCCGGAATCCGCACTGGCGCGGGCGCGCCTCGGGATTCGAGGAGATTCTCGTCCGCATTCTCCCCGAGGAGTTCACTCGCGTCGCGGAGTTCGAGGTCGGCAACCTCGACGTGTTGGAGGTGCCCGCGGCGGAGTCGCGACGCTTTCGGGACGACCCCGCACTGCGGGATCGCGTCCACCGGCAGGTGGCGCTCGTGACCGAGTACGTGGGCCTGAACAACGAGGACCCGGTCCTGTCCGACGCTCGCGTCCGGCGCGCGCTCAATCTCGCCGTCGACCGGAGGCTGATCCTCGAGCGGGTGCTCTCCGGGCGCGGCGTTCTCTCGGCGGGGGCGATCCCGCCGAGCCTGCCCGGCGGAGGGCGCGGCGCGCCGTATCCCCACGACCCCGAGGAAGCCCGCCGCCTGTTGGCGGCGGCGGCGATCCCGGCCGGTTGGACACTCGACCTCTGGCAGCGCCCGAGCCCGCTCGCCTCCCAGGTTCTCGAGGCGATTCAGGCGGATCTGCGCCGGGTCGGCGTGACCGCCAAGATTCGCCTTCGCGACTGGAGCGCGCTGAAGGCGGCCGTCGATCGGGGGGAGACCCGGGGGTTCTTCATCAACTGGTACGCGGACTATCCCGATCCCGAGAACTTCCTCGTTCCGCTCTTCCACTCGCGCAACATCGGAGGGGGAGGCAATCGAGCGCGATTCTCCGACCCGGAGGTGGATCGCCTTCTCGATCGCGTCGATCGAGTGGCCGATCCCGGGGAGCGCGCCGAGCTCTGTGGCGAAATGGACACGCGCATCCACGCCCGGGCGCCGTGGATCTACCTTTGGCATCCGGTCCTCGAGGTGGCGCTGTCCGACCGGGTGGCGGGATACGCGCCCCACCCCGTGCCGGCGGGCGAGCGCTGGCTCGACGTGGCCCCCGCGGCCGGAGAGAGAGCTCCCGCGCCGTGACTCCCTACGTGCTTCGCCGTCTGGTCACGACGCTGCCCGTCCTGCTCGGCGTCACGCTCGTGGCCTACGTGCTGACCTACCTTCTTCCCGGCGATCCGGCGCGCGCCCTGGCCGGGGAGAGATACCGGGAGCAGGATCTCGGTCGGATTCGCCACGAGCTGGGACTCGATCGTCCGCTCCCGGTCCAGTACGCGGCCTACGTCGCGCGTCTCACGCGGGGAGATCTCGGGGAGTCGTTCGCGACCGGACGGCCGGTGGCCCATGAGCTCGCCGAGCGGTTTCCGCGCACGCTCTTGCTCGCGGCGGCCGCGATGGGGTTGGCCACGGTGCTCGGCCTCGGGCTGGGAACCGTGGCCGCCGTGCGTCCGGGCGGGGTCGCGGATCGCGTCTCGATGACGCTCGCTCTGGGCGGGCTGTCGATGCCCGTCTTCTGGTCCGCGCTGCTCCTGCTCTGGTTCTTCGCTCTCGTGTTGCGCGCGCTGCCGCCCTCCGGATACGTGGACACCGATCCGCGCGCCCTCGTCCTTCCCGCGGTGACCCTCGGCGTTCGTTCCGCGGCCGTCCTGGCCCGCATGACGCGGGCCTCGCTGCTCGAGGTCATGGGGCAGGATTTCATCCGGACCGGGCGCGCGAAGGGATTGCGCGAGCGCTCCGTGGTGCTCGGCCACGGGCTCCGAAACGCGCTCGTCCCCGTCTTGACGCTCATCGGACTCGACTTCGGGAGCTACCTCTCGGGTTCCGTCCTCACGGAGTCCATCTTCGCCTGGCCCGGAGTGGGTCAATACGCGCTGCAGGCGATCCTTCGCCGTGACTTCCCGGCGATTCAGGGAACGGTGCTGTTCCTCTCCGTCGTGTTCGTGCTCGTGAACCTGACGGTCGACCTGCTGTACGGGGTGCTGGACCCCAGAATCCGCCGGTCGCTGAGCACGGGGAGGGCGGGATGACCGGTGTACGGGAGAGCTCCCCCGGGCAGGCCTCCGGGATCGGGGGGGGCCGGGACAAGCCCGCCCGCCGGGGCCTCGGCCGCCTTCACCGCGATCCCGTGGCCTGGGTCGGGGGCGTGCTTCTTCTGACGATCGTCGGGGGGGCCGCGCTGGCCGACGTAATCGCTCCCGCGGGACCGCTGGAAGGGCGACTCGAGGAGCGGCTGCTTCCCCCTTCGGCCGCCCACCCCTTCGGAACCGATCACCAGGGACGGGACGTGCTCGCCCGAACGCTGCACGGCGCCCGGCTCTCCCTCGCGATCGGCCTCGGGGCCCGCACCGTGTCCCTCCTCCTCGGGGGAGCTCTGGGACTCCTCGCCGGATACTGGGGAGGACGCGTGGATACGGTCGTCATGCGATCTGCCGACGTGTTCTTCGCGTTCCCCTCACTCCTTCTTCTGATCGGGATCACGGCCGCGTTCGAGCCGGGGCTCCGCGTGACTTTCGTCGCGCTGGGCGTCGTCGGGTGGGCGGAGGTCGCGCGCCTCGTGCGCTCGGAGGCGCTCCGCGTACGGGAGCTCGAGTTCGTTACTGCCGCGCGGGCGCTGGGCCTGAGCGAGATGCGGATCCTCTCCCGTCATGTCACCCCGAACTGCCTCAACCCGGTCGTGATCTCGTTCACGCTGGGAGTCGCGACGATGATCCTCGCCGAAGCGAGTCTCTCCTTCCTCGGACTCGGCGCCCAACCTCCCACGCCGAGCTGGGGGGCCATGGTGTCCGCGGGAAAGGAGTTCCTCCGCACCGCGCCCTGGATCTCGATCTTTCCCGGGGCGTTTCTCGCCGCGGTCGTCCTCTCGTTGAACCTGTTGGGCGACTCGCTGCGCGACGCTCTCGATCCGCGGTGGGCGGGGCGCTCCTCGTTCGTTCCGCGCCGCCGGACGCGGGCTTGACCTGCATCTCTCACCGGCCCCTGCTGCGGTAGCGGCTCGCCGCGCCTGACTTCGTCGTTGCGGCGCGTCCGCCCTGCGACGGGGCTACGGCCCCGCCTCGGACGAAAGCTCCCCATCTCCTCGTCAGACACGACGATCCTTGAGCCTCGCAACGAGCCTGGTGAGAGATGCAGGTCAAGGAGAAACGCTTGCCTTTCCCGAGGCGGTGAACGACCCTGAGGGTCTCCGCACGCGCGGTGCTGAGGCGGGGCGGACCGGGGCCGACCCGGAAGGGGTTCCCGCTCGATGCACGACCCGCTCGGGAGGAGTTCCGTGAAGCGTCTGGAACGATCTCGTTCGAGCCGAGTCCTGTTCGGGGTGTGCGGCGGATTCGGGGAGTACTTCGACCTCGATGCCGACGTCGTGCGCGTCCTCTGGATCGTGTCGATCCTGCTGGGCGGGATCGGCATCCTGCCCTACGTGGCGGCCATACTGTTGATGCCCGAGAGCGACGCGGAAGAACGGGCATCCGAAGGCGAGGGGGCGGGTCGCTATCTGGGGCTCGTGCTCATCGCCCTCGCGGCGTTGCTCTTCCTCCGCCTGCTCGACGTGCCGGGGTTCGGCCTCGGGATCTTCACGCTCTGGACGTGGCAGCTGATCCTGCCGGTGATCCTGTTCGTCGGCGGGGCGCTCCTGGTCTGGCCGAAGCTGAGGAGCATGGCCGGCATCCCGTCGAAGACGAAGATCCGACGCTCCGTTGGGAACCGGGTCTTCGCGGGCGTGGCGGGGGGTCTCGCCCAGGCCACCGAAACCGATCCGAACCTCGTGCGGATCGGCTTCGTCCTGGCAACGACCCTCACCTCCGGCCTCGCCATCCCGGTCTATCTGCTCTTGATCCTGATCCTGCCGGAGGAAGAAGTGGTTCTGCCGCCCGTCGAACCGATCGCCCCCGAGGGGCCGCCGTCTCCTTCCCCCCCCGACCCGCCCCGGGAGGGGGCTCCGGTCCCCCCCGACCCGCCGCCCGCCGATCCGCCCCGGGAGGGACCTCCGGCCCCGACCGCCGCGCCCGCCGCCGGGCCGGGCCCCGCGAGCGGGGAGAGAGAGGCCCCGCCCTCCGATCAAGCGCCCGCGGAATCCGACCGATGAACCGATGGAGCGGGGGCACAGCTTGCTCCTGAAGATTCTCCTCTGGGCTGTCCTCGCCTACATCGCGACGCGCATCTTGCGGAGTCTCTACCGACCGAAGCGTTCGGGCGTTCGTGGCCCGCGATCCGCGTCGGGACGACTCGACCCCCGCCGGGAGGTGCGCACCTCCTGGTCGGAAGTCGAGGAGGAGGACGAGTCGCGAGAGGGCTGAGGGTGCGGAAGCCGCGGTGTACTTCTTTTTCTTCTTCCCGGTCGGCACCGACTCGAAGCCGGGGTACCCCCCGATCGGAACCGCTCTCCTGGTGGCGACCATTCTGGCGCTCTTCTCCCTCCGCCACCTGTCTCCCGACCTCTACTGGGCGCTGGTCGAGGTGTCTTTCCGACCGTCCGCTCCCTCTCTGGACGGGGCCTTCCTCTCCCTGCTCCTTCACGGCGGCTGGGGCCACCTCCTCGGAAACGGCCTCTACCTGTACATCTTCGGCCGGCAGCTCGAGAGTCGGCACGGCCTCCTCTCGCTCGTTCTGATCTTCTTTGCCGGCGGGATCGCCTCCAACTATGTCCAGTCGTTCTTCACTCCGGAGACGTCGGGAAACTACACCCTACCCGTGATCGGTGCCTCGGGTTCGGTGGCCGCCCTCCTGGGGGCAACGATCCTCCGCTTTTCCCACCAGCGGGTGCGGGTTCTATACTTGCTGTTCGCGTTCTTGGGAGGAATGACACGCGGAGGGGTGATCCATGTGAACACCGTTCCGGCCTGTCTCTTCTGGTTCGTCTTCCAGGTCGTACAGGTGCTCGTCGCCCGGGAGGGCGGGGGTGGGTCGATCGCCTACAGTGCCCATGCGGGCGGATTCCTGGCCGGGATCGTGCTCGGAATCGCGCTCCGTCTACCGCAGGAGGCGAAGCGGGAGGTGCACCGAGAGCGCGGGCGCCGCTACTTCGAGAAGGCGAACTGGTATGCCGCCGCGGGCGAGCTCACCACCCATCTCGACATCTGTCCCCACGACCGGGAGGCCCGGGCGATGCGGGCTCGCTGCGCGATCATCCTCGGCCGCGGCGGCGAGGCTGCCACGGACTACCTGACGGTTTTTCGCGAGGCGAAACAGGCGGGGGACCTCGACGAGGTGGCGCACCTCTACCGGGAGATGCACCGCTACGGAATCGGCTCGAACATGAGTCAACCGGGGCTGTTCAAGCTCGCCTTCCGGTTCCGCCGGGCGGGCCACTCCGCACCGGCAGCGGACGTCTTCCAGGAGATCGCCACCCGCTTCTCCGCCGATCCGAAATCGGAGCTCGCCCTCATTCGCCGGGCGGAGATCCTCTGGGAGGATCTCGGTCAGTACGAGGAGGCTCAGGAGACGTACGGGTTCTACCTCGAGTCGTTCCCGGACAGCCAGTGGCGGGATCTCGCGGAAGCGCGACTCGGGGCCATGCGCGCCCTGACCGGAGAGACGATTCTGAAGGCGGGCCGTCCGGACTCCGCTTCGGAGCCGAAGCGGACTACGGGGCCGATCCCGCCTCCAGACACCTCGACCTCTCGAGAACTTCCTTCCTCTCGTCGGCGGTCAGCATCGCGACCTCGATCTGGGCGTTCCCCCCGATGAGCTCGACCCGGTCCGTGCAGGGGGGGAAGAGGTTCTGCTCGAGCGCCACAACCCCGCCGTGAACCAGGAGGCTCGCGTCGAGCAACCGTCCGGGATCGGGGCTCTCGAACCAGAGGACGGTCGTGCTCGTGTCCTCCACCGGGGGGTTCGCGTCGACGGAGAAGCTCCCGTCGTCGTCGGAGGCGTCCGAGGCGATCATCACGCCGTTGGAGAACATCTTTACCCTGACTCCGCCGAGCGGGCGGCCCGCGCCGTCCTTCACCCTCCCGGAGATCACGACCCCGAGAGACAGACCGCGCTGAATCGCATCGGTCCCTCCCATGACGTCCCGGGAGATCCGGCGGCTGTCGGGAATGGTCGAGCCTCCTCCTCCGCTCCCTCCCCCGGGAGGTGCCCCGGCCGCCGCGACGGGGGCCAGGAGAAAGAGCAGGGCGGGCAATACGACGGCTCTCGATCGAGTCATATCCACGTCCCTTTCCGTGAGGTTGGGGGAGATTCTCGGACCTTACGTAGGCCCCAAACCCTTGTCAAGACGAGGGATGGCCCGACCGGGAGAGAATTCGCCTCTTGACGCTCCCGGGGGGGGATCCTAGGATCGAATCGTCGAAATCCCCAGCTCTGGGAAACCGGCGGAGAGAGATGGCAGAGCAGGAAGAAAGCGGCCGATATCCTCTACTGGACTTCCTGGTCGGCCTTCTGGCCTTCGTTCTGGTGGCCTTTCTCCTGATCACGATGGGGATTCGGACGGAGGCCGCCCGTTTGGAGGACCAGTGCCAGTATCGGCTGCTGGCTCTGGCCCAAGCGCAACAGCTCTACCTCGTGAAGAACAAGAAGTTCGCGGCGGACCTCGAAGCGCTCAGGCCCTTTCTGGAAGAGGGTCAGGAGAGGATGCCCTTCGTCTGTCCCATCACCGGAAACCGTTTCATGGTCCGGACGCAGGGGGATCGCTACAAGATCATCGCGCCCGGGACCGAGTACAGCATCAACACCGGGGATCCGAGCTGGTGAGGCCGGGGGGGAGCGGGGCAGGAGCGGGCCGAATCACTCTTTCCAGTGCTTGTGCTCGATCTCCCGGAGTATCAGGTCGATCTGCTCCTTGATTCGGACCTCGGCGCTCGGCTCGAAAAGAGCCTTTTCGATACGCCCCATGTCGTCCCTCTTGACGTAACGGAGAGACTTGAGCACTTCGATTGGGACCAGGATGTCCCGAGACACCCGCACGTCGACGCGATCGCCGTCGGAG
Source organism: bacterium (assembly GCA_025774805.1). Classification (GTDB taxonomy): domain Bacteria; phylum ARS69; class ARS69; order ARS69; family ARS69; genus JALGZR01. Next base: position 11,590 of record JALGZR010000071.1, on the reverse strand, counting down.
TGGCGATTGGGACTGTTGAAGGGGTTCATGCCCAGCGCCCATCCGTGGGCCAGCATGCCGGCGAGAGCGATCCGCAGGCGGTTCCAGCCCTGCTCGGTCTCGAGATTGAGCCCGCCTCTCAGACGCTCCAGCAGACCGTCGATCACCGGCACTATTTTTTCCAGGATATCCGCGTCGAGCTTGACTTTGACCAAGTTGACGAACATCTGGTCCAGGATGTCGCGCGTATTCGGCATGGGGTGTCGCATCCTCCGGCTGGAACTCCCGCGCTCTCGAAGGGGTATCGGCCCGGGGGTCGCGCGACTTGACGCCTACGCCCGGGGGGCGATCGTTCTCGCCGCGCTGATCTCGATCGTCGGGGCGGGGGCGTTCGAGCGCGCGGAGGCGTCCGCGGAGATCACCGTCGACGACGTGCTCGCCGCCCGCTTCTCCCCGAACGGAGACGGGGTGCGCGACTCGACGACGGTGCTCTTCACACCCGGAGGGACGGTCGACTCGGTCGAGGTGACCGTGACCGTCGTTCGGGCCTCGGACGACTCGACGTGGGCCACGCCGCTCGGGCCCGCCCTCTTCCCGATCGACGTCCCCCTTCGACAGGGATGGGGCCCCGCCCCCGGAACGGCCCCCGACGGCTCCTATCGCCTCGAGCTGTTCGCAGTCGACGGGTCGGCCTTCGACACCGCGAGCGCGACGGTGGACGTGGTCGTCGACACGGAGCCCCCGGTCGTCGAGCTGGGTTACGCGGGGAATCCGGTGGGGCCGAGCCCCTTCGATCCGGCGGCTCTCGATCCGTTCAACCGGCTGCTCGTGCCGATCCGGGTCACGGGCGACTCCACCACGGCCACGACCGTCCAGATCTGGCAGGACTCGGCGGCGGTGAACGTGCTCGGGGTGCTGCCGGGGCCGGGCGAGCACGAGTTCGTCTGGGACGGCCTGGCCTCGGACAGCTCGAACGCCCCCTCGGGCGCGTACGAGGTCGCGGCGATCGCGCAGGACTTGGCCGGGAATCGCGACGAGGAGCGCCAGACGGTTCGTCTCGATCGCGACGCGCCGACCTTCGTGACGACAGGATCGGACACCCTCGAGACCACGGCGTTTCCGGTGACGCTGCGGGGCGCCGCGCTCGACGACCACCTCGTCGCGACCGTGGAGGCGAGCTTCGACAGCGGCGGGACTTGGGTGCCCGCCGACACGGTCTCGGCCCCCTCCGACTCCGTGTCCTGGAGCGTCGTGGTGGCCGACGCCGCTCCATCGCCCGGTCGCCGGTCGATCCGGGTGAGGGCGATCGACGAGTTCGGGCACACCGAGGTGAGCTCCCGGATCGTGGCCTACGACACGTCTCGCCCGATGGCGGGTGCCACGACCCCGATCGACGGAGACGGAACGTACCGGGACGGAGATCTCGTGCGTCTCCTGAGCGCATGGAACACGTCGGGACTGAGCCTGGAGGCCGATTTCTCGAACCTCGACTCGGAGTACTCGCGGGGCGACGAGGAGGTGATCCCTCTGGACGACGGGGACTACCGGATCGAGTACCGGATCTCTCCCACGAACTCGAGGAGTGGAGGGACGAAGGACGTCGAGATCCGGGCGACCGCCACGGTTCTCTCCGGCACCACGACGATCTCGCTGAACCTCGTGAACGCGCACGAGAACGAGCTCGTGATCGTCGATCGCAACCGGTTCGATCCGGACGCGGGCGACGAGGTCTCGATCGTCGCGGAGTCGTCCTCGGCGTCGGTGCGCGTGGAGATCTACAATCTCGCCGGGCACCAGGTGAGAACCCTCGAGGGGCAAGGGCTCGCCGCGTGGGACGGGAGGAACGACGCCGGCCGGGGCGTCGCCTCCGGAGTCTATCTGCTCCGGATCCAGGTCGAAGGTGCCGAAGAGGTTCGAAAGGTCGCGGTCATCCGGAGAGGGGGATCGTGAACCGATCGCTCCTTCTCGCCGTGGGTATCGCCTCGCTTCTCGGCGCCGGCGCCGGCGCCGGGCCGGCGGCGGCGGGCGGCGACACCGGTACGGCGGCCTACCAGTTCCTGAACTTGGGCGGGTCCACGCGGATCGACGCGATGGCGGGCGCCGGGACGGCCATGGCCTCCGGGAGTGACGCCCTCTTCCTCAATCCGTCGCTTCTCGCCGGCACGCGGGGCCGGGACGTCTCGCTCTCCTACGTCACCTGGATGCCGGACGTGCAGACGGGCACTCTCGGCGCCGTGCTCCCGCTCGCGGGACGGTCCGCGGCGGGAGTCGCGGTGCGCTCACTCACGGTGGGGGATTTCGGCAACGTGCCCGGCGAGGCCGAGGTCGGTCAGTCCGATCTGGCGGTCTCCGCCGCGTACGGCCGGGCCCTGGGCCCGTTCGACGGAGGGGTCGGACTTCGCTGGATCCGGAGCTCGGTGGGGGAGGAGGACGCGAGCGGCTGGTCCGCGGACGCCGGCCTGACCTATCGGATCGTGGAGGGCTGGAGGCTGTCCGGCGCGATTCGGAACATGGGACCCTCGTTTCCCTACGGGGACGGCCCCGACGAGGAACTCCCCACGCGGGCGGCGGCCGGCCTGGGGGCGACCTTGGGGGAACTTCGCGTGGATTCCGAGGTTCTCTGGGAAAACGGACCGGAGTGGGGCGCGGTGGTGGGAGCCGAGTACGGAATCCGGGAGCGTCTCTTTCTGCGATCGGGGGCCCTGTTCGGCACCGATGCGGACGACGCGATGGATCCGTGGACGGCCGGGATCGGAATCCGAGTGAAAGCGGGATGGGAGCTCGATTACTCTTTTCGCAACGGGATCTTTGACGCCAGCCACCGGCTGGGGGTCCGCTGGGCCCCCGACCGGTCGCCGGACGATTCGGACGGGACCATGGTCCGGAGTCCCCGCGAGCATTACCTGAACGTCGCGAACCAAGCCATCGATCAGGGCTTGGCGAGCTTTCCCCGCGATGGGGGAGACACGGTGGTGGTTCGATGCACGGCCGCTCACGAAGCCGCCAAGACGGTGACGGCGGCGGTCGCGGACCGCTTGAGAGGATGGGGCCTGGTCGTGGAGACCCGCGACCCGGCGCCGACGGCTTCCGGCATCGATCCCGAGACGGAAGCGCCGGCAGCCGCCCCGGAACCGGAGCGGGAGGGGGTCCATCCCGTTCTCGAGGTCGAGATCCGCTCCTCGAAGCACGAGATCCTCCGGCGCACCCGTGCCCGCTGGGTCGGACCGGTGAGCGTCGAGCGACGGTCCACCGTCGATCTCGGTTTTCGACTGCTCCGGCCGGGCGAAGATTCGCCCGCGTGGACGGGGGCCGGCGCGGCCGAGGACACCGAGACGGTGGCCGCGGCCCGGGTCCCGAAGTCCTCGAGCTACCCGCAGCCGGGAGCGCCGCTGGCCTCCGGGAAGCGCAAGCTTCATCCTCTCGTAGAACCTGCCATCGTCGGGGGAATCGTCGCCGGGCTCGCCTTGATCTTTTTTTCGAATCGAGACGTCGGCGAATAGCCGGCCCGACGAGGCCTGATGAGACACCGTTCCTTTGCCGGGAGAGCCGCGCTCCTCGTTCTCCTGGTCCGATTCCCGCTCGGTTGCGCCGGGAACGATCTGCCCGCCGACGCGTCCCCGGACGACATGTTGGCCTTCGCCGACACGCGGTTGGCCGAGCACGACTACTTCGACGCGGTCGAGGTCCTCGAGCACTTCCTTCGCTCGGAACCGGGGAACTCCCGCGTCCCCTATGCGAAGCTGCGTCTCGGAGACGCCCGCTACGGACTGGAGGAGTACATCCTGGCCGAGGGGGAGTACCAGGACGTGGTGGAAGACTACGCCGCCTCACCCTACGTGGAGGAGGCGAAGTTCAAGGTCACGCGCTGTCGGTTCGCGCTGATCCACCCCTACAACCGGGACCAATCGGAGACCGAGAAGGCGGTCCGGTCCCTCACCGATTTCCAGCGGGACTATCCCGCGAGTTCGTTCGTGCCCGAGGTCGAGGAGATGCTGGCCGAGTGCAGCGACCGCCTCGCCCGTCGGGAGTACGAGGCCGGCCGCTTCTATCAGAAGCAGCGCCGGAACCGATCCGCCAAGATCCAGTTCGAGTTCGTCTTGAAAGAGCATCCCGCTACGCGCTGGGCACCGAAGGCCCGGCTCGGACTCGGGGAGGTTTACTTGGCTCGGAAGAGATGGGACGACGCGGCCGCTCACTACCGGCGCGTCATGGAGGACTACCCGGACAGCGAGGAAGCCGCGCTGGCCCGGGACGCCCTCGCCCGGATCGCGGAGAAGGAGACGGAGGGTACATGAGCCTGCGTCTCGGGATCTTCGGGGGAACATTCGATCCCGTACACCTCGGCCATCTTCTCTTGGCCGAGATCGTGCATCGTCTGTTGCGCCTCGATCGAGTCCTCTTCGTGCCCGCCCGGGTCCCTCCTCACAAGGAGGGCGTTCCCACCTCTCCGGAGCAACGATTCCGCATGACCGATCTGGCCTGCGCCGACAACCCGCACTTCGCGGTGTCGGACGTGGAGCTGCGCCGGGACGGTCCTTCGTACACAATCGAAACGCTCCGTGCTCTGAGGGAGGCGAGTCCACCCGACACGGAGCATTTCCTGATGATGGGAGCGGACTCAGCCCGCGACCTCGAAAGCTGGAAGGCCCACGAGGACCTTCTCGATGAATCGACCGTGGTGATCCTCGAGAGACCGGGGGTAGGGGAGTCCGATCTGCCTCCCTCCCTCGAGACACGCGCCACGAGACTGCCCACCCCCTCGGTCGAGATCTCGTCGACCGAGATCCGCCGGCTCGTACGGGCCGGGGAGTCGATTCGATACATGGTCACGGATCCGGTGGAGCGATTCATACGGTCGCAGGGGCTGTACCTCTCCTGAAGGGGTACCCCGTGGCGAGAGAACTGAGGACCAGGACCCAGGAGACCCGGAAGAGCGAGAGAGGCGAAGAGAGGCGCAAGCGGCCCCGGACGCGAGGAAGCGGCCGCCGGCGCGCGCGCGGCGCGGGAAGGTCGGCGACGAAGCGTCGAGGAGGCGGTCCGGACGACGTCTACCGGGAAATCGTGGTCTCCGTGCGACCGGGTCAGACCCGAGTCGCGCTCCTCGAGAACGGAGAGCTCGTCGAGTACACGATCGAGCGCCCCGAGCGGCGACAGATCGTCGGAGACGTCTTCAAGGGGAGGGTCACGGCCGTCCTCCCCGGGATCCAGGCCGCGTTTCTCGACATCGGTCTGGACAAGGGGGCGTTCCTCCACGTCTCCGATCTGCACCCCGATCCCGAGCAACTCGAGCTCGATTCCGACGACGACAACGGCGGAAGGGGCAACGACCGCTCCCGGCGGGAGGCCCAGCGCCGCGTCCCCATCGAGCAGCAGTTGAAGAAGGGCGACGAGCTCCTGGTGCAGGTCATGAAGGAGCCCATCGGCACCAAGGGACCTCGCGTGACGGCCCAGGTGACGCTCCCGGGACGATTCGTGGTGCTCATGCCGGGGATGGATCACCTCGGGGTCTCACGGCGGATCGAGGACCGCTCGGAGCGGTCCCGCCTGCGCCAGATCATCCAGAAGCACCGGCCGGCCGGCGCCGGCGTCATCACGCGAACCGTGGGATCCGGAGAGCCCGAGGAGTCCTTCGCCTCCGACATTCGCCACCTGGACGGTCTCTGGGAGAAGATTCGGCGGGACTCGGAGCGGATGAAGGCCCCCGCCCTCGTGCATCAGGACATGACCTTGACCACCGGACTGATCCGGGACGTATTCTCCGAGAAATTCGATCGCCTCGTCGTCGATGACCCGGACGAGCGCGATCAGATTCTGGAGTACGTGGAGTCGGTCTCCCCCGATTTGGCCGGGAGGATCGAGCTCTACGAGGACGAGATTCCGATCTTCGACGCCTTCGAGGTGGAGCCCGAGATCGAAAAGACGCTGCACCGGAAGGTCTGGCTGAGGAAGGGCGGCTACATTTGCATCGATCAGGCGGAGGCGCTCATCGCGATCGACATCAACACCGGCCGCTTCAAGGGGAAGTCGGATCAGGAAGAGACCATCTTCAATTGCAACCTGGAAGCGGCGCGCGAGATTCCCCGCCAGCTTCGCCTCCGTGACATCGGCGGGTTGATCGTGATCGACTTCATCGACATGGGGAGCGAGGAGAATCGTGCCGCCGTTCTGGAGGAGCTCCGGCGACATCTCCGAAAGGACCGGGCCCGGTCGAAGACGTTTCCTGTCTCCGACCTCGGTATCGTGGAGATGACGCGGCAGCGCGTGCGGCCGGCGATGTCGCACTATCACTCGGTAAGCTGTCCGGAGTGCCAGGGAACCGGGAGGATCCTCGACGAGGAGGCGATGTTCGCGAAGGTGGAGCGGGCGATCTGCCGGGTGGGGAGGAACTCGCTCCTGGCGCGAGTCGAGGTGCGCGTCCACCCCGACCGTGCGGACTACCTGCTGGCAGAGGGGTTCGACCGGATCGCGGCCCTCGAGAACCGCTACGATGCGGCGGTGGACGTCCGGGAGGATCGGGAGATGCGGCGGGATGACCTGCGGGTGATCGACCACCTCGGCCGGGACATCACGGACCGGTTTCCGTAGTCGGCGTCTCTCGCCACGCCCCGCTGCGGCCGCGGCAACGCCGCGCCCGGCTGCGTCGATGACTCACCTCCGCACGGCGGCGGGGGTGTCCGGCCTCGCCTCGGGCGAAATCACCCCTTCTCCTCGCCCGGCCCGATGAACCGCCCGACGACTCGTCCGACGAGCCGGAGGAGAGACCCCGGTCGGGGAAGGCCGACGCCGACCCGCCCGAAAGGGGGAAGAACCGGGCAACCTCCCCCTTGACACGCGGTTGGGAATACCGTTCAATACGGGCTGTTTGTGTGGATCCCGATTTCGAGGGGTGTGTCCTTTGTACGCGATTGTCCAGACGGGGGGCCTCCAGTTCCGCGTGGAGCCCGACGAGACCCTCCGCATTCCCAAGTTGAGCTCCGAGGTGGGGGAGACCGTCGAGCTGGATCGGGTCCTCCTGGTCGGGGGCGAGGCGGGGGTGACCGTGGGGAAGCCCCGGATCGAGGGGGCGAAGGTCCTCGTCGAGGTCCTGGACCAGGGACGGGATCCGAAGGTCATCGTGTTCCACAAGAAGCGGCGCAAGCGGTACCAGAAGACGAACGGACACCGTCAGCCCTTCACCGAGATCCGCGTCAGGGAGATCCTCACCGCCTGAGGCGGAACGGTCCGGAGGTCGGACACCATGGCACACAAGAAGGCCGGCGGAAGCTCGCGCAACGGCCGGGACAGCAATTCCAAGCGGCTGGGCGTGAAGGTCGGTGACGGTCAGTTCGTCACCGCCGGCTCGATTCTGATCCGCCAGCGCGGAACTCGGACCCATCCCAGCCGAAATGTCGGCGTCGGCAACGACCATACGCTCTTCGCTTTGGTCGACGGCAGGGTCGCTTTCGAGCGGTTCGGCCGGAATCGGAGAAAGGTCCGTATCGAGCCGGTGTCCGCCGAGGGACCGGGGCCCTGAGCCGCCCGCCGAAGACGCCGCCGGGCTGTTCCCGGCGCCCGCGGGCCCGCGAGGCCACCTCCCATCCGCCGGTCTTCCGGCGGGGACGGGGTGGCCTCTCCTCTTTCGGGGGAGGGGCCGGGCGCGGCCGGCGGGAAGGGGAGGGCCGATGACCACGGCTCTCGCGGTGATCCCGGCGCGGTACGCGAGCCGCCGGTTTCCCGGGAAGCCCCTGGCCCCGATTCTGGGCCGGCCGATGATCGCCTGGGTCGTCGAGGCGGCGCGGCGGGCCGAGCGGGTCGATCGGGTTCTCGTGGCCACCGACGACGAGCGCATCGTCCGGGCCGCCCGGGCGGCGGGAGCGGAGACCAGGCTGACCCGGTCCGATCACGCGACCGGAACGGATCGGGTCGCGGAAGCGGTCCGGGGGGAGACGGCGGACGTGATTCTGAACCTCCAGGGGGACGAGCCGATGCTGCGCCCGCAGTCGGTGGATCGACTCGTCGCCGCGTTCGACGATCCGGAGGTTCGGATGGCGACGCTGGGGGTGCGAGGCGTCACGGAGGCGGACCGTCTCGACCCGATGAAGGCGAAGATCGTCGTGAACGCCCGGGGGGACGCGCTCTACTTCTCACGGGCGCCGATACCGTACCGGCATCTCGGGTCCGGGGTCGCCGAGCTCGGAGCGGACGGAATCGAAGAGGAGGCCTGGAGGCACGTCGGCTCCTACGGGTTCCGGCCGGAGGTCCTCGCCGATCTGGTCGGCCGGCCGCGAGGGGGTCTGGAGGCGATCGAGGATCTGGAGCAGTTGCGGGCTCTCGAGTCCGGATGGAGCATCCGGGTAGTGGAGATCGAGGACGAGCCGATCTGCGTCGACGTTCCCCAAGACGTGGGGCACGTCGAGACGGTTCTGCGATCACGGGGAGAGGGAGTGCTTCGATGACCAAGTACGTGATCGTGACCGGCGGGGTGGTCTCCTCTCTCGGGAAGGGGGTGGCCGCCGCCTCCCTGGGTAGGCTCCTGAAGGACCAGGGCTTCGACGTGACGCTTCTCAAGCTCGACCCCTACATCAACGTCGATCCGGGAACGATGAACCCGTTCCAGCACGGGGAGGTCTTCGTGACCGATGACGGCGCGGAGACCGATCTGGACCTCGGACACTACGAGCGGTTCATGGACCAGTCCTTCGGCCAGGACAACAACGTCACCTCGGGGCAGATCTACCACCGCGTCATCTCCATGGAGCGGCGGGGGGACTACCTCGGAGGAACGGTCCAGGTGATCCCCCACATCACCGACGAGATCAAGGATCGCATACGGCATGTCTCCGACGGGGACCGCCGGGACGTCGTGATCGTGGAGGTCGGGGGGACGATCGGTGACATCGAGAGCCTGCCCTTCCTGGAGGCCGTGCGACAGCTCCGTCTCGACATGGGTCCGCAGAATCTCCTGTTCCTACACGTGACCTTGCTCCCGTTCATCGCCGCGGCCGACGAGCTGAAGACGAAGCCGACACAACACTCTGTGCGGGATCTGCGGCAGATCGGGATTCAACCCGACGTGCTGCTCTGCCGCACCGACCGGGACATCCCCGACGCGATCAAGGAGAAGATCTCCCTCTACTGCAACGTCGAGCCCGCGGCGGTGATTCCCGCCCCCGACGTCGAAAGCATCTACGAGGTCCCCCGCAACCTGGGGCGGGCCGGGCTCCACCACATCGTGGGGGCGAAGCTGGGACTGGAGGCGAGGGAGCTCGACACCGAGGTGTGGGGAGGGTTTCTCGATCGCTGCGCCCGGGTCCACCGCTCCGTGCGGATCGCGATCTGCGGGAAGTACGTCGATCTGAAGGATGCCTACAAGTCGATCAACGAGTCGCTGATGATCGCCGGAGTGGAGTGCGGCGCCCGGGTCGACGTCCGGTGGGTCGACGCGGAGAACCTCTCCGCGGACGTTGTCGAGAACGTCCTCGGGTCGGTGGACGGAGTCCTCGTCCCGGGAGGGTTCGGGTCCAGGGGCATCGAGGGAAAGATGTCCGCGGTGCGCTACGCCCGGGAGAACGGTGTCCCCTATCTGGGGCTCTGTCTGGGCATGCAGGTCGCCGCCATGGAGATCGGCCGGAACGTCGTGGGGCTGCCCGAGGCCGGATCGTCCGAGTTCGATCCGGACGTGGCCGACCCCGTGATCGACCTCCTTCCGGAGCAGAAGCGGATCGTCGACAAGGGCGCGACGATGCGGCTCGGAGCCTACGAGTGCGCCCTGAAGCCGGGGTCGGCGGCCGCGCGCGCGTACGGCGAGTCCACCGTGTTCGAGCGGCACCGGCACCGGTACGAGTTCAACAAGCGGTACGAGAAGATGTTCGAGGAGAAGGGCATCGTGTTCAGCGGCCGATGGCCGGAGAAGGGACTCGTCGAGATTCTCGAGATTCCCGATCATCCCTGGTTCGTGGCCTGCCAGTTCCACCCCGAATTCCGTTCCCGCCCCGGGAAGCCGCACCCCCTCTTCCACGGTTTCGTTCGCGCCGCCTGCGGGTACGGCTCCGGGGAGGATCTCTCGTCCCTCGACCCGGGAGACGGAGAGCCCTCCGAGGCGACGGATCCGATCGGCGATCGATTGGGCGCGGGGAAGACTTCTTGAGCGCCGCCGTCGAGATCGCCGGAATCCGGATCGGACCGGGAGAGCCCCTCGCGGCGATCGCGGGACCCTGCGTCATCGAGAGCGAGGAGCTCTGCCTTGAGGTGGGGACCGAGCTCGCGGGCATCTCCGAACGCACCGGCGTTCCGATCATCTTCAAGAGCTCGTTTCTCAAGGACAACCGCTCCTCGGAGCGCTCTTTCCAGGGACCCGGAGTCGAGGAGGGCATGCGGATCCTGAGGCGGGTGCGAGAGCGGACGGGGTTGCCCGTGCTGTCCGACGTGCACGATCTCTCCGACGTCGGGCCGGCCGCGGAAGTGCTCGACGTCATCCAGATTCCCGCCTACCTCTGCCAGCAGACCCGCCTCGTGCTCGCCGCCGCCCGGACCGGCAGGGCCCTCAACGTGAAGAAGGGCCAGTTCATGGCCCCCGAGGACATGGGCGCCGCCCTCGGCAAGATCCGGCGCGCGGGGAACTCGCGGGTCCTGCTCACGGAGCGGGGAAGCTGCTTCGGGTACCGCAACCTCGTCGTGGACATGCGCTCGATCGCGAAGTTGCAGGCGCTCGGGGTCCCCGTCGTGATGGACGCGACGCACGCCGTGCGCATCTATGGAGTGCGCTCCGACGATCCGGCCGGCGGGGAGCCGGAGCACATCGAACTGCTCGCGCGGGCCGGGGTCGCGGCGGGGGCCGACGCGGTGTTCCTGGAGACCCACCCGGAGCCGAGGAAAGGGCTCTGCGACGCCATGAGCATGACCCGCCTCGACCGCCTGGAGGGAATCCTCCGAAGCCTCTCGTCGGTCCGGGCCGCCCTTTCCGGGTGGGAAGGGGAGCGGGCGCCTTCCCCCCGTCCGGGCCTCTCCCCCGAGGCGAGCGAGGCGCGATGAGCCGGACGCGCGAAGGAACCCGGACGGAGGCGGGCGACCTGGTCGGCATCGGCCGGGACGTGATCGAGCGGGAGGCCGAGGCACTCCGTGTCCTCGCCCGGCAGCTCGACGTACGGTTCGACGAGACGGTGCGACTTCTCGAGGAGGTGTTGGATCGAAGGGGTCGCGTTCTCCTCACCGGCATGGGCAAGTCCGGCAACATCGCCCGCAAGATCGCCTCCACGTTTTGCAGCACCGGGGCGCCGGCGATCTTCGTCCATCCTTCGGAGGCCGCCCACGGCGATCTGGGACTGATCACTGCCTCCGATCTCCTCATCGCCATCTCCCGCAGCGGCGCTCTGGAGTTCCTGGGCTCGGTGGTCTCCGCCGCGGAGCGTCTGGGAATCCCGATACTTGCCTGGACGACGGTCGCCGACTCTCCCCTGGCCCGCGAGGCGGACCTCGCAATCGTCCTCGACGTGGGTCCCGAGGCGGACCCGGAGGACCTCATCCCGTCCGTCTCGTCGACGGCGACGCTCGCCCTGGGAGACGCCGTCGCGATCGCACTCTACCGCCGACGCGGCCTCGACTCGCGGGACTTCGCCCTCCTCCACCCCGCCGG
>JALGZR010000003.1 GCA_025774805.1 bacterium | reverse complement strand
GAACCCCGCCTCGCTCAGCTTCTTCCTCGGGACCCGATCCGAGACCCGCCTCGCCCCGGCCGTCCAGATCGGGGACGAGATCCGCGCCGGGCAGCCGCTGGCCACCGACGGCAACGGGCGGTTTCGGCCGAGCCCGATCCAGGGCAAGGTCGCCGCGATCCAAAACGCTCCCGACGTCCGGGGAGGGAAGCAGGGCCTGGCCGTGGCGATCGAGCCCGCCCCGGAGTCCTCCCCGGTGGCCGGCTCCCCCCTGGATCCGCAGTCGGAGGCGGTGGAGGTCCTGCTCGAGAGGATCCGGGAGTTCGACATCCTCACGAACCAGCCCTTTCCCCGGCGGCTCGCGGACGTTCTCGGCGCGTGGGAGGGGGGCCCTCTCGTCGTCCTGACCGCGGATCGGGAGCCCGGGATCAGCTCTTCTCTCGGTCTATTCACTGATCGCTCGGAAGACGCCGCAGCCGCGGCCCGGCTGCTCGGCCGAATCACCGGCGCGGTGAAGACGGTGCTCGCGATGCCCGCGTCTCAGGCGGAGGCCGGGCGGCCCGCCGGCCGGCCCGAGGGCGTGGAGGTCCTGGGCCTCCCCCCGGAGTATCCGGAGAGCCTGGAGCCGTTCGTGGCGGCCCGGGCCGGCGCGAACGGCGCCGCGGTCGTCACCCTCGAGACCGCGCTGGCCGCCCTCGACGCCGTCCGGGAGGGCAAGGTCCAGGACCGGAAGGTATTCACACTGATCGGACCGACAGGCGAGGCGCTCGGAAACTACCGCGCCCCCCTCGGCGCCCGCCTGGTCGACCTGTTCCTGGAGATCGGTCTCGCTCCCCGGGGGCTCGACAAGGTCGTCGCCGGGGGACCGATGCGCGGCGTCGCCCAGTACTCGCTCGACGCCGCCCTCGACACGAGCGTGGACGGACTCATGCTCGTCCGCGCCGCATCGGTCAGGCCGTGGAGCGACGAGCCCTGCATCAACTGCGGCTCGTGCATCGACGTCTGCCCGATCGACCTGCAAGTGCAGCTCATCGGACGCTACAGCGAGTTCGGGCTCTTCGACCGGACCGAGGAGTTCCACATCGACCGCTGCATCGAGTGCGGACTCTGCGCGGCGATCTGCGTCGCTCGCCGGCCGCTGCTTCAGCTCATCCGGCTGGCGAAGCGCGAGGTCCGAGCGTCCTCCGACTCGAACGGCGGCAACCCCGCGGACTAGGGAGCGAGACCGTGGCTTCCCCGACCTCGACCTACACGGTGGGAACGGCTCCCCACTGGCGCTCCCGGAGCAGCATCACCCGGCTGAACCACGCGTTCATCCTGGCGCTCGTTCCCACCGCGCTGGCGGGCGCCGTCGGCCACGCGTTCGGAGACCACGCGGTCCGCCTCGACGCCTCCGTCGGGCCCCTGAACCGAGTGGTCAAGGTCCTCACGGTCGAGATGGGTCTGGACGCGGGCGCCCTCTGGCTGCTCGGGATCCTGGGGACCCTGGCGCTCGCCATGGGATTCGGCGTCCTGGTCGAGTACCTCTGCCAGGTGGCCATGCGCCAGCCGTACCGGGCCATGGACGGCCACGGTGCACTGATGGGCATGCTCCTGACCCTGCTCATGCCCCCGACGGTTCCCTGGTGGGTGCTCCTGCTCGGCGTCGCGATCGCGATCGTCGTGGGCAAGCAGATCTTCGGGGGCATCGGGGGATATCCCCTCCATCCCGCCCTCGTGGCGTGGTTGGTCCTTCTGCTCTCGTGGCCGAACTTCCTCTATCCGGTGGGCGCGGAGAGCGTGGCCGCGCCGACGCAGGCGGCCGTCATCGCCACCCTCGCCGGAGGCGTGCTCCTCTGGGTGAGGGGTCACATCCGTCCCCAGATCACGCTCGGCGTTCTCCTCGGGGTCGCCCTGTTCGCGCTCCTCTTCCACGGCCGTCTGAACGGCGGATTCGCCGATCAGTTCCTCACCGGGCACGTGTTTCTGGGAGCGTTCTTCCTCGCCACCGACGCCACGTGCTCCCCCGCGAATCGAAGGGCGATGTGGGTCTACGGCTTCGGCGTCGGATTCCTGATCATGTTGATCCGCGCCTTCGGCATCTGGCACGACGCGGTGCCGTTCGCGATCCTCCTGATGAACATCCTCAGTCCGTTGCTGGACCACCTGCGGCCTCGGGTTCGGGAGGCGGTGAGTCCGAGATGAAGTCGGTTCGCATGCTCGTGGTCCTGGCGGGAATCTCGCTCGTGAGCGGCACGTCCCTCGGGGGTCTCTTCGAGATCACTCACGAGCTCGCCGAGAACAACATCCTCAAGTTCAAGAAGATCCCGGCGGTCGTGGACATCTACGAGACGGTCAGCGGTCCGCTCGCACTCGAAGATCGAATCGCGTTCGAGGAGAGCATGCTGGCCGAGAAGCGCTACGTCGACGTCGGCGCCAAGAAGCCGCTCCTGTTCTTCGTGGTCCGGAGGGAGAACGAGCCCTTTGCCGTGGCCCTCGAGAGCTACGGGCAGGGGTTCGGAGGAAAGCTCGGAGTCATGGTCGGGGTCGACCTCGAGACCGAAGACCTCGTCGCGATCGGCGTCACCACCATGAGCGAGACTCCCGGCGTGGGGACGCGGGTCAAGGAGAAGGACTTCACCGGCCAGTTCGCCGGGATGGGCGGGGAGGCCGTGTTCAAGGTGAAGAAGGACGGCGGCGAGATCGACGCGATCACGGGGGCCACGATCTCCTGCCGGGCCGTGGCCGATGCCGTGGGTCGGGCCCGGGCCACGTACGCGGAGCACCGGTCCACGATCCGCGCCGCGGTCGACTCGCCGCCGGGAGACGTGTGATGAGCGCTCAGACCCTCACGCGCGAGTTCACCAAGGGGCTCTGGGACGAGATCCCCCCGTTCCGTCTGGTGCTCGGCCTCTGCCCGGCGCTCGCGGTGACCACGACCGCGGAGAACGGTTTCGGGATGGGGCTGTCGGCCACGTTCGTGCTCCTGTGCTCCAACACTCTCATCTCTCTGCTTCGCAAGGTCATTCCCAACGAGGTGCGCGTCGCCTGCTACATCGTGATCATCGCGACGTTCGTGGTCTGCGTGGAGATGGTCACGAAGGCCTACTTCTTCCAGCTCTCCGAGAGCCTGGGTCTCTTCATTCCGCTCATCGTGGTCAACTGCATCATCCTGGGTCGCGCGGAGGGCTTCGCCAAGAAGAACGGGGTCGTGCCCTCGATCGCCGACGGCCTGGGAATGGGGCTGGGGTTCACGTTGGCCCTCACCGTGCTCGGGGCCGTCCGCGAGCTCTTCGGCGCGGGGACTCTGGGCCTCTTCTTCGGGGAGAGGGTGTTCCTCGGGGAACCGCTCGCGTTCCTCCAGCAGGCCCCCGGCGCCTTCGTCGCACTGGGTCTCCTGCTCGGCGTCATGAACCTGTTCGGAACGAAGTCGAGCTAGGGGGCGCGCGATGGAACACTATCTGGAGCTCGTCATCGGCGCGGTGTTCATCAACAACATCCTCCTGGCGAAGTTTCTGGGGAACTGCCCGTTCCTCGGCGTCTCCAAGAAGATGGACACGGCGGTCGGCATGTCCGGCGCCGTCGTCTTCGTGCTCACGCTCGCGGGGGTCATCACGTGGGTCGTGGATCGTTTCCTTCTGACCCCCATGGGAATCGACTACATCCGGACCCTCGCCTTCATCCTCGTCATCGCGTCCCTCGTGCAGTTCGTGGAGCTCTTTCTCCGCAAGTCGATCCCCGCGCTCTACAAGTCGCTGGGCATCTTCCTGCCGCTGATCACCACGAACTGCGCCGTGCTGGGGGTAGCGATCATCAACGTCCAGGAGGAGATGACCCTCCTGGAAGCGATCGTCTTCTCCGCGGCCTCGGCCGCCGGCTTCGGTCTGGCCCTGGTCCTCTTCGCCGGCTTGCGCGAGCGCTTCGAGATCATCCGGGTGCCGGCGCCGCTCAAGGGGACCGGGATCGGACTCGTGACGGCGGGCCTCATGGCCCTCTCGTTCTTCGCCTTCAAGGGAATGATCTGATGTTGGTACCAGCAATGGTGATGTTGGGAATCGGAACGGGCGCCGCCGCGGTCCTGGCCGCCGCCGCCCGGATCTTCCACGTGGACGTGGACCCCCGGATCACCGAGGTCGAAGACACCTTGCCCGGAGCCAACTGCGGAGGCTGCGGCTACACCGGCTGCGGCGCGTGCGCCGAGGCGATCGTTCAGGGGAAGGCTCCGGTCGACGCGTGCATCGCGGGCGGCGCGGAGGTGACCGCGAAGGTGGCCGCGATCATGGGAGGGGAAGCCGGCAGCGCCGAGCCCCGAATCGCCCTGCATCAGTGCACCGGAGGGGATCGGGCCGAGCGCAAGTACGTCTACGAGGGCGCTCTCGACTGCCGCGCCATGGTCGACCACGCCGGGGGCGATCTCCGCTGCCGGATCGGCTGCCTCGCTCTGGGAACGTGCGTGCGGGAATGTCCCTTCGGAGCCCTCAGGACGGGCCCCGAGGGCTTCCCCGAGGTCAATCCCGGAAAGTGCACGGGGTGCGGCATCTGCGAGCGCGTCTGTCCGACGAACATCATCAAGGTCCACACCCTGACGGACCGACTGCTCCACCACCACCACGTGAACCAGTGCATGGCGCCCTGTTCGCAGCTCTGCCCGGCGCAGATCGACATCCCCCGGTACGTGGATCTCGCCGCCAAGGGGCTGTACGCGGAGGCGGTGGAGGTCGTGAAGGAGCGGAACCCCTTGCCGCTCATCTGCGGCCGGGTTTGCCCGGCGCCGTGCGAGGCCGGCTGTCGGCGCTCCGCGCTCGAGGAGGAGCCGGTCCACCACAACTACATCAAGCGGTTCATCGCCGACTGGGAAATGGGGCTGGAGAAGCCGATCAAGCCGTACGTGATGCCCGACTCGGGGAAGAGGGTCGCGATCGTGGGCGGTGGCCCCTGTGGCCTCTCCGCGGCGTACTACCTGCGGCGCCTCGGGCACCATCCCACGATCTTCGACTCCAAGCCCGCCCTCGGCGGCATGATGCGCTACGGCATCCCCGAGTACCGACTTCCCAAGAGGGTCCTGGACTTCGAGATTCAGGAGATTCTCGACCTCGGGGTGGAGACGCGACTCGAGGTCGCCTTCGGCAAGGATTTCGGCATCGCCGATCTGGAGCGGGAGTTCGAAGCGATCCTCGTGGCTCTGGGGGCGTGGGACAACTCGTCCCTGCGCTGCGAGGGAGAGGATCTGGAAGGAGTCTGGAAAGGCACGGAGTTCCTGGAGAAACGGGAGCTCGGCATCGAGGTCGATCTCGAGGGGCAACGGGTCATCGTGGTCGGCGGAGGCAACACGGCGATGGACGCCTGCCGCTCGGCACTGCGCATGGGAGCCAAGGAGGTCACCCTGCTGTATCGCAGGACCCGCAAGGAGATGCCCGCGAACACGGTCGAGATCGTCGCGGGAGAGCACGAGGGGGTGAAATACCACTTCCTGGCCGCGCCCACCCGGCTTCTCGGAGACGAGAACGGCAAGCTGAAGAGCATCGAGTTCCTCCGGATGGAGCTGGGCGAGCCGGACTCTTCGGGGCGGAGGCGCCCCGTGCCCATCGAGGGGTCGGAGACGGTGATGGACGCGGACGTAGTGATCGCGGCCATCGGGCAGAAGCCCCTCGGTGGCTGGTACACGGACGACCTGAAGGACCGGGGTCTGAAGGTCACGAAGTGGAACACGATCGTGGCCGACGAGGAGACTCTCCAGTCGGACATCCCGCACGTCTTCACCGGCGGGGACCTGTGGAGCGGACCGGCGCTTCTCGTCGATGCCGTGGGCACCGGGCGGCGGGCCGCGCGCTCGATCCATCGCTTCCTGCTGGGGCAGGATCTCCGTCACGCGCCCGGCACCTACAGGGGTCCCGAGCGCGTCCCCGAGTCGCACGAGGTCGTGATCCAGGGCGTGACGCCTCTGTCCAAGGTGCCGCAGCCGGAGCTCCCGGTGGAGGAGCGGATCAAGACCTTCGACGAGGTGGATCTGGTCGTCACTCCGGAGCAGATGCGGGCCGAGGCGGAGCGGTGCATGCGATGCGGCACGCTCTGCTTCTTCAAAGACGACGAACGGGACGTGCACGTGAAAGGCAAACCGATGCGCGACAAGTTGGACGACCTCGCGCAGATCTCACCGAATCCGTGACGACCCGTGATGGAGCGCTGATGGAGAGCCCGATGGAGAGCTCAGTCAGGATGCGCGCAGGAGTTCCCGCCCGCCCCGACGTGCCGTCGAATCGGGCTCGCGTCGACGTGCGGCCGGTCCGGGATCGCCCCGCGGCTCACGACCTTGACGATGCGGGGCACCAGCCGCCGGTCCCGCGCCGCCCGGCGATCGTAGCGGACGAGCAGCAGGGCCGATGCGACGACCCCGACTGCGGCGCCGAGGAGGGCCGCCGGGTCTTCGCCGATACGCAGGCGCTCGTGAAGCGCGACCCCGAGAACCGCACCCGCGATCAGTCCGGCGAGAGGCAGGATCCAGACGAGAAGGGAGAGGCGGAGCGCCGTCGGCGCGGACAGAGCGAGCTCGACGGTGTCTCCGGGGCGGGCGTTCACGCGGTTCTCAGCGGTGAGGAGCACCTCCCGCGGTTTGGCGAAGAGGCCCATCCCGCAGGCGGACCGCTCGGAGCAACCGCCGCAGGGGTCCTCGCGGGACGTCGAGACCTCGGCGCGGTTGCCGTCGGTCTCCAGGACGGTTCCGATCGGGGACATCCTTCGCTTCCCTCCGCGATTCCCTGTGACGTCCGCTCCGATCTTATGGCGCTCGCGCGCTCCGGAAAAGGGTAGAGGCGGTGCGAAAGAGACGAATCCAATTCGGCTTGCTCGTGGCGGGAATCCTGGCCGCGATCGGGGTGGGCGCCATCGGTGACTTCGTGCGTCCCGAGCTCGGGCCGGACACGGTGATGCCCGCCCGCTTCGGCGACGTGGTTTGGAACCACGAAATGCACGTCCGGATGAAGGACATCGTCAACTGCCAGGTTTGCCACCACAAGGAGCGGGCGGGAACTCTCGAGCCGCGGCCCTGCCGGGCTTGCCACGAGCCGCAGGGCAACCGGGACGCGATGGTGGTCGCCGATCTGCACATGGAGGTGGCCCAGCCGGAGTACGAAGACGACAAAGGCCCTCCGCCCATGACGGCCTTCCACGGCCGATGTGTGGGCTGCCACCGGGCGATGAGCGCCGGTCCCGTGGCGTGCCGCGATTGCCACGCTCAGGAGTTCTCCGGGGCGCACGGAGTGGTGCGCTGGGACCACCACGCCCACGCCCGGCGATTCGACCTGAGCTCCGCGGAGGATGGGGAAGACAACTGCGTGACATGCCACCATCAGGACAAGAAGGCCGCGACGGAGGCCGACTACCGACCGTGCGGTGCCTGTCACAAGCCGGCCGTGTCCCAGGAGCTGTCACTGGCGACCGGAGTCAAGTTCCACGAAAAGGTCAAGCACGGCGAGTGCCGGCGCTGTCACACCGTGAACAATCCCGAGGAGGACCGCCGGACCTGCAAAGACTGTCACAAAGGTTGGGACGTCGACAAGGAGGTCCAGCGGCCCGCCATCGAGCAGGCCGTCCACCAGCGCTGCGCGGAGTGCCACCACGAGGACTACGAAGATCTCACCCCCTCCATGCCGATCCGCTGCGATGACTGTCACGAGCCGGATCCGTCCCTGATCGCGGACCTCGACGTGGGGCTCGTTCTTTGGGATCACGACCGGCACGCCCGCTACGGCGAGGGCGTGACCTGCCGGAACTGCCACCACACCGACGATATCGAGCAGCCCCACATGGCCTGCAGTCGCTGCCACGGCACGGGGCTGTATGAGAACCCACAGGTGGCCGAGGCCCTGCGGAAGCGCTGCCTCGGTTGTCACAAGGAAAAAGAGAACGGTCTCCTCGCCTGGGAGCAGATCGATACCGAGCGCAAAGAGGTCGACATCTACAAGTACGAAGGGGAGATGGGTACCTTCTGGTGGGATCACCGCGATCACGCCGTCGCCTGGTCGTTCTCCTGTCGAAACTGCCACCACGGCACGTTGCGCAAGGACGGACAGTACGTGACCGCCGCCAAGGCCCAGGCCGCCTGGACCGGCGAGGCGACCCACGTTCAAACGTGCCGCAACTGCCATGGTCCGGAGGGGCCGGTGGCCGGCAGTCCGGCCGAGGGCTCGAAAGCACCGCGATTCGACGACGCCTTCAAGAAGATCTGCGTCGAGTGCCACGCCCGGCTCGGAGGTGGCCCGCAGAACTGGGAAGACTTCTTCAAGATCGAGCCGGTAGAGCCGGTCGAGGGGCTCTGACGACCCCCACTGTGAGGAGCGTGGAGAGATGAGCGCCGCCCAACCCGAGACCAAGGATCCCCGCAAGGCAATCCTCACCGACGTGACCAAGTGCATCGGCTGCGAACGGTGCGTCGAGGGATGCGTGCGACAGAACAAGCTCCCAACGGAGATCTCCACGCGCTACCGGGCTGCGGACGGCCTGTCGGGACGTCGCTATACCTCCATCGTGCGAATCCCGGGAAAGAAGAAGGGCACCTGGAGCAACGTCCGTCGCCAGTGCATGCACTGTCTGGAGCCCTCCTGCGCGGCGGCTTGTCTCGTTGGAGCGTTCACGAAGACGCCGGACGGCGCCGTGGTCTACGACGACGCGAAGTGTATCGGCTGCCGCTACTGCATGCTGGCGTGTCCCTTCATGATCCCGCGTTACGAGTACGATCAGAAGCTGCCCTACGTGCGCAAGTGCAAGATGAACAAGGAGTGCCGGGTGGAGGGGGGCCTGCCCGCCTGCGTCGCGGCCTGTCCGACGCAGGCCACCGTATTCGGTCCGCGCGAGCAGCTCCTGAAAGAGGCGCGGCGCCGCATCGCGGAGAAGCCCGACCTCTACGTGAATCACATCTACGGTGAGCACGAGTTCGGAGGCACCTCGGTGATCTACATCGGGGACGTGCCGCTGTACGAGACCCTCCGGGTTCCGACCGGGGAGCAATTCGACCGGATGAGGGTGTCCCAGCTCCGGGAGGAGTCCATCCCGCACCTGCTCCACAGCTGGGTGCTGGTGACGCCGTTCCAGTTTCTCACCGTCTCGACCGGTCTCGCGGGGCTCTGGTTCCTTCGCCGGCGACAGAAGCTCATGGCGGAACGCAAAGCACCTCCGCAGGGCGGCCCGGATCCCGGAACCGAGGGTTGAGGATATGATCGAAGGTCGGAGCAGGGTACTCAACCCGATCAAGGACGTCCTCTGGGCCTTGACGTTCGCTGGCCTGGCCGCCGGCGCGGGTCGGTTCGCCTTCGGCCTCGGCGCGTCCACCAACATGATGGATTCCCTGCCGTGGGGATGGTGGAAGATCTTCAACATGGTCGCGGGGGCGGCGCTGGCCACGAGCGGCTTCGTCGTCGCGTCGATCATCTACATCTTCCAGATCGATCGGTATCGCGACGTCGCGCGTCTCAGCGTCCTCGTCGGATTCTTGGGCTACGGGTCGAGCCTGGCCGCGCTGCTGTTCGACATCGGGCTCCCCCACCGCGGATGGCACCCTTTCTTCATGTGGAATCCGCACTCGTTCCTGTTCGAGGTCTTCTGGTGCGTCTCCCTGTACTGGGGCGTGACCGCCCTTGAGCTCATCCCCATTCTGACCGAGCGTTTCCCACTCCAGAAAATCACGCACTGGATGCACGAGAAAATGCTTCCGTTCGTGGTGCTGGGAATCACGCTCTCCACGATGCACCACAGCTCGCTGGGGTCGCTCTTCATGGCGTCGCCGACGCGGCTCTACCCCCTCTGGCACAGCCTGTGGATCCCTCCCGAGTTTTTCGTCTCGGCGATGGGCGCGGGGCTCTCGGTGATCGTGCTTCTCATTCTCGTCTCGTCCGCGCTCTACGGAAGAAAGCGGGACCCGACCGTCCTGAACGGGCTCGCCCGAGGCTCCGCCGTGCTCTTGGCGATCTACCTCGTCGTGAAAGGGCTCGACTTCACCGCGAACCAGAAGTGGAACTTCGTCTTCGGCCCGGACCTCACCTGGGAGAGTCGGGTCTTCTGGGTCGAGATTCTTTTGCAGGCCATCCTTCCCGTCGCCATCTTCTCGGTCCCGAGGTTTCGCCGCAGTCTGCTCGGCCTCTCCCTGGGAGCGGCCAGCGCGTTCCTGGGGCTCGTGATGCACCGGATCGACACCGGAATCGTGGGCTACTTCCGGAGCTCCGAGGCGATCTACATCCCGAACCTGAGCGAGTTCGTCCTGAGCTTCGGGGTCCTCTCCGCGGCCGGTCTCGTCTTCTTCGTCCTGATCGAGCGATTCCACGTGCTCGACGAGCCCGAGCTCCGTCACGACGAGCTCGGCCACGAGGTCGCGACCGATCTCTGGTCGCCCCGCGAGACACGATCCTTGTTGACCGGCGCCGGGGCGATGCGGGCTCTGCGGATCATGGTGATCTTCATCCCTCTGACCTGGATCGTTCTGCGCGACCAGGCCACGAGCGCCTTCACGCCGATTCCCCAACCCGTCGATGCCGCGGTCCTATCGACCGACGAGATGCGCACCGTGCTCCACATCGACGGCAACCGGAACGGCATGTCCACCACGTTTCCGCACAAGAAGCACCACGAGGAGTTCCAGAAGGTCTACGAGCTGGAAGAGAAGGACACCTGCATCAAGTGCCACCACCTGAACCTGCCGAACGACAAGAACACGAGCTGCCGGCGCTGCCACCGGGACATGGAGATCGAGACCGCGATGTTCCGCATCGAGAACCATCTCGATCGATTCAAGACGGAGGAGGACTATCAGGAGTTCCTGGCGAGAGACCTTACGGACCGGTTCGACACCTTTGCGGCGTGCATGAAGTGCCACAACGAGAACATGAACGGTTTGGCCGCCTACGACAAGAAGGGCTTCGACCACCGTGCACCGGGCTTCAAGAACGCCATGCACGGCAGTTGCCTGACCTGCCACCGGTTGCGGGAGCAGGAGAAGAAGGAGGATCCCGCCAGTCCCCGAAGCCGTGGAAACTGCATGTTCTGTCATCGCGACTGGGCCGACGAGGGGCTTTTCGAGGAGGAGCTGGTCGCTGCGGCAGAGGACGAGGCCGCGCCTCTCGAGGGGATCGCGGGAGCTCCCCCCGCGGACACCGATTGACAGCTCTTTCACCGCTGATATCTTTCGCCCATCCTCCGCACCAGCGGTGATCCGGAAAGGAAGGTCGAATGTGGATCTGGGATTGAAGCGAAAGGGCGCCATCGTCACGGGTGGCAGCCTCGGAATCGGGCGGGCCATCGCTCTCGGTCTGGCGAGAGAGGGGGTTGACGTAGCGGTCAATTACCGGCGCCATGACGCCGAGGCGAAGGAGGTCGTCGCCGAGATCGAGAAGATGGGTTGCAGGGGGCTGGCCGTGAAGGCGGACGTCTCCTCCTACGCGGACGCGGAGAAGATGGTGGCCGAAGTCGTGGAGAAGTTCGGCCACTTCGACATCCTGGTTTGCAACGCGGGGATCACGTGGGACGGTGTGATCTGGAAGATGACCGAGCAGCAGTGGGACCAGGTCATCGGGGTCAACCTCAAGGGCTACTTCAACTACAACCGCGCCGCCGCCCTCTTCTTCAAGGAGCGGAAGTACGGCAAGATCGTCAACATCTCCTCGATCAACGGAATGCGCGGGAAGTTCGCCCAGGCGAATTACGCCGCCTCCAAGGGCGGCGAGATCGCTCTATCCAAGACGCTGGCCAAGGAGCTGGGCCGGTTCAACATCAACGTCAACGTGGTGGCGCCGGGAATGGTTCTTACCGACATGATGAAGAACATCCCGCCCGAGTTCCAAAACATCGCGATGGCCGAAACCGTGGTCGGTCGCTTCGCCACGCCGGAAGACGTCAGTCATCTGGTCGCGTTCCTGTGTTCGGACCTGTCGAGGCACATCACCGGCGAGGTCATCAAGATCGACGGCGGCCAGTACATCTGACCCGCACCTCTCGTCCGAGATCCGAGAGAGGAGGAGAAATGTCACGAGTCGGAGTGATCGGAATCGGACACGGCGTATTCGGCCGGCGCAGCGACGCCACCGTGCAGGAACTGGCCTTCGAGGCTTTCCGTGACGCCATGACCGATGCGGGAATCGAGCGCGGTGAGCTCGACGCGTCGGTGATCGCGGCGGTCCCCGAGTACCACAAGCAGCGCTCGGTGGCCGGCGTCGTGCAGGAGTATCTCAACCTCAATCCGCTGCCCACTTGGCTCACCGAGGTCGCCTGTGCCTCGGGGAGCGCGGCCATTCGCACGGCCTACATGGCCATCAAGTCGGGCCTCCATCGAGTGGTGGCGGTCATCGGATGTCAGAAGATGACCGAGCTGGGCACCGCCGAGATTCTGGCGCTCATGGGCCGCGTGGGCGAGGTGCAGTGGGAGTCGGTGTTCGGAACCACGTTTCCGGGCTATTACGCCATGTTCGCCACGCGCCACATGCACGAGTTCGGCACGACGCGCGAGCAGCTTCTCGAGGTCGCGGTGAAGAACCACCATTACGGGGCCATGAACCCGAATGCGCTGTTTCAGAAGGAGATCACCATAGAGAAGGCCCTGGCCTCGGATCCGGTGGCGTCTCCCTTCTGCGTGTACGACTGCTGCGCGAACGCCGACGGGGCGGCCTGCCTGATCCTGGCCGACGAGAGCCGGGTTTCGGGCCGAGACGGCAAGGTGGTCTGGCTCGACGGCGTGGGGAGCGCCACCTCGCCCATGTCCGTTCTCCGCCGCCCGAACCTGGTGGGCCTGCCCTCGGCCTCCGAGGCGGCCCGGCAGGCGTACGAGATGGCGGGAGTCACCGCTCGGGACGTCAAGGTGGCGGAGGTGCACGACTGCTTCACCATCGCCGAGCTCATGGCGTACGAGGACCTCGGATTCTGCGAGAAGGGCCACGGCGGCCGATTCATCGGGGAGAGACGCTCCTACATCGGGGGGGACGTGGCCGTCAACGTGGACGGGGGGCTCAAGGCCAAGGGTCACCCGATCGGCGCGACCGGCGTCTCGATGGCCTGCGAGATCGTGGGACAGCTCCGCGGGGAGTGCGGCGAGCGTCAGGTTCCGGACGCCGACGTGGGCCTGACCCACAATGTGGGCGGCATCGGTCAGTACACCTTCGTGCACGTCTTCCGGAGGGACTGAGCATGTTCAGCTGGTTCGGCAGAGTGAGCTTCGTACCGTATTCGAAGGTCTCGGATTTCGCGGTACACCTCAAGAACGGCCGCCTCATGGGGTCGAAGTGCCGCGGATGCGGCTTCACCACGTTTCCGCCCCGGGCGGACTGCCCCGAGTGCATGTCGGGCGACTTCGAATTCAAGGAATACAGCGGCCGGGGCAGCATCTACACCTACACCACGATCGACGCCGCGCCGACCGGCTTCGACGACGACGTGCCGTACACCGTGGCCGTGGTCGAGCTGGAGGAACGCGGTCGTCTCCTCGGCTGGATCGGGGAGACCATCCGCCCCGGGGACGTCAAGATAGGCATGGAGGTGCAGGTGGTCCCTCGCATCTTCGACGACACACCGGACATCCGCGTCTACTACTCCGTGGAGCGTCCCGGAACCACCTGGGGAAAGGCGCCCGAGCCCCATCGGGGCTGAGTTCCGGCCCGAGTACGACCCGGCCCGGCGGTGGATCGCGGGCTCCGGAGCGCCGTCCGGACCCCTCCCGTCGGCCCCGTCCAGGTTCTGCAAAGCCTGCAAAGGAGCAGGGTTGAGGGTCGGCCGGGCCCCGGATCCGGGCTTTCGCCGAAATCGACCTCCGGGGCGGCGCGATCGCCCGAACCCCTTGTGTGACAGAGGATTCTGTCGGGGCTCCCCGCGGAAGGCCCCGAGATTGAAATCAGCCCTTGGACTTGGGGGACCGGTTCGGGCACAATACAGAGGGGAAGCTCTCAGGACAGCTCGGCGACCCGATTCCTGGCGACCCGGTTTTCTGCCTCGGAGTCGCGCTCGGAAGAGGGGGTCCGGACCGAAGAACGACCCCCGGTGTTCGTGGAGTTTTGATGTACCGACCGTTCCCGACGCCGGATCTCGCGGGGTCGTCGACTGCTACCTACCCACGCCGGACCAGCCAAACAAGACGGGTATGAGCAAAACGCCGAAGGTCGTTTGGTTCGTCGCACTATCGGTCCTTTCCGCCGAGCCGGCCCAGACGGGGACGTATGTCTACGAGCCGGCCTCCGACGGGGACGACGGTCATCTCATCGACGGGAGCACGTGGGATTGGCTCCCGAATGAGGCGACGGTTTCCGATCTCCTGGTCAATCTCGGTCAAGAGGGTACGTCGACCTACGACAACGCTCTCGGGTTCCATCTGTCCGACCTCGTCGAGGGACAGACCGTTGCCGATGCACGTCTCCGCCTGAACCAGCAGGGCGGAGAGATCACGAACGACTTGACCGTGGAGATCAGCGCCGCCCTCGATTTGGATCCACGCGCCACCGCGGGAGCCGCCCGGTTCGGTCTTCCTCGAACGGCCGCGAGAGTCTACTGGACCATCTCGACACCGTGGGACTCGAGTGGGCAGCAGATCGCGAAATACGCGGAGACGCCGGATCTCTCCGCCATCGTGAACGAGGTCGTGGCTCAGACGGGGTGGGACGACGGACCCAAGGACATGCTCCTCTTCCTCGAGCTCTTATTCGCCAACGGCGGTGACGTCGTCGTTCGCTACGACGACACGCACGGCCCCTATTGGGACGAGGGCAATCCCGGCATCCGGCCGGCCCGGCTGCGCGTGAGTGAGAACTTCCGCGACGCCTTCTGGGGAAAGGAGCTCCTCTGCCGGCCCAAACCGACGTCCATGCAGGTCAACGTGGTTCCCCACGTGAACGCCGATGTCATCGTGGAGTGGGGCACAAACGGCATCACGTTTCCGTTCTCCACCGGCACGTTCGTCCCGGGCGGCCAAGCCCAGGAGTTCACCATGGATGGTCTGAGTCCGGACTCGGAGTACTTCTACCGCATCCTGGTTCGGCCGTCGGGGACCGGGCCCTTCGAGACGGGCCCGACCCGGTCGTTTCTGACGATGCCGGTTCCGGGCCAGGAAGGCCGGATCTGCGTCACCTCGGACATCCACGTGACGAATCAGCTGGCGCTGGGGCTGGATACGCACATGGAGCTCCTGGAGACCACGCTTGACTACATGAAGGACTACCTTTCCCCTCAGAAGTACCACCTGTGGATGGACCTCGGAGACGTCGTGGTCATCCGCGCGATGCGCATTGCCTTCGACGAGGAGGAGGTGGAGCAGCGATACCGCACGGGGCGGGAGTACATCGACCGAGTCGGCCACTCGCTTCCCTTCATTCTCGTACGCGGAAACCACGAGGAGGTGAACGGCTGGGACTACGACAGCACCCCGAACAACACGATGACCTGGTCCGGCAAGTCCCTCTTGAAGTACTTTCCGCCGCCGATGCCCGACGAGTTCTATGCGGGCAACGACTCCACGTACCCCGATCTGGGGATCCCCGGCGACTACTTTGCCTTCGACGTGGGCGATCTGCGGATCCGGTGTCTCGATCCCTTCCTCTTCACGAACACCCGACCGCACAACGGGCACGGCGAGACCGGTGGGTCGCTTGACGGGTGGGACTGGACGATCGGAACCATGCAGTACAACTGGTTACACGACGACTTCGTGAGCCAGCCGTCCTTGTTCAACCTCTCGACGATCCACCATCTGACATCCTGCTATGCCGGTCCCGGGCATTACTACGGAAGGGGCGGAATCGAGATCGTGGACTACTCGATCGACTCGAGGCCCACGTTCGAGTGGGGGGGTGAGGACAGCACCGGGGCGAACGTGATCTCGACCAAACGGCCGGACTTCGTCTACGGAGCTCCTCACGACATGATCGTCTCTCTCGGAGGCCAGGCGGTGATAAAGGGGCACGACCACTTCCACGCCCGCCAGACTCTCAACGGGATGATCTACCTGACGATGGCCAAGCCCGACGACGCGGGCGATCACACCGGCGATCTCTGGGGCTGGCGGTGGGTCAGCCACTACCCGGAACAGTACACGTTCGTGCAATCCAACTCGGGGTTCTACTCGATCGTGGTCGACGACACGACCGCCAAATACTCGTACATCCAGACCTATCCGACGGGCGGCATGGGCATCATCCGGGACAGCTTCTCGTTCTTGTCGAGCCCCGAGACCGGGGTCGATGCGGCCGCGCCGCGTGCCGTGAAGACGACGGCGATCCACACGATCTGGCCGAATCCGGCAAGAGCGGCCTCGCGGGTGACGATCGGGTACGAGCTCGGCCGTGCCGGCAGGGTGCGACTGGCCCTTTACGACGTCTCCGGTCGTTTCGTGCGGGAGGTCTTCAGTCGCGACACCGTGGCCGGGAACCACGAGGCCCATTGGGACGGTCGCGACCGCCACGGGCGGCGGGTCGCGCCCGGAGTCTACTTCGCCAAGCTCGAGGCCGGAGATCGCGTCGACTCCGTCAAGATGGTCCTCGTCCAGTAGGGGCTCTCCAGCTTCTACTACGCACGGCTGGGCGTCAACGGGGAGAAGAAGGGCAGGCTAGCGCGCGGTCGATCATCCGATTCGAAAAAGGGCCCGGAGCCGGGGGATGGAATCTCCCCCGATCCGGGCCCTTCGTGTTCTCGAAGGTGTCCGGCGAGCTCAGTCCACGAGCACGATCTTCTTCACGCCGTTGAAGCTGGGAGCCCGGAGCTGGCAGAAGAACACGCCGCTCGCGACGCGCTCGCCGGAATCGGTTCTCCCGTCCCAGACGGCGTCGTATCGGCCCACTCCGAGGGTGTCGTCCACGAGCGTCCTCACGACGTGCCCCGTCACGTCGACGATCCTCAGGCTCACCCGACCCGGCATGCCGATGGCGAACTCGATCCTCGTACGGGGGCTCATCGGATTCGGGAACGCACGGGTCAACGAAGTGGCGAGAGACGGAGGAGAGCTCGCCGGGTGTTCGACGTCCGTCGCACCGCACTGCTCCAGCGCCGATGGGTCGCCCGGATCGGTCCATACGTACCGGAAGCTCTCCCAGTCGTCGCAGTCCACGTCGTCGTCGCCGTCGAAGTCCCCGGCCGTGCACCCGGGACCGATCGGCCCGCCTCCCGGACCGGTGAAGCAGGCGGCGAACTGGGTGAAGTCGCTCGCGTCGACGTCGCTGTCTCCGTCGAAGTCTCCCGCGCCGCCGATTCCGGCCGTTACGTCGATCTCGTCGTAACTGTTCGTGACCTGGTATCCCGCGAGCTGGATCTTGGTCATGGAGTTGTCCAGATACTGCCGGAAGGCGCTCGACGGGAGGTCGGGATCCGCGCTCGGATACGGCCACGGTGGCGTGTAGCCGTTGGCGAGAAAGGCGGGGATGAGGATGTTCTTGACGGCCCAAATGTCCAACGCGACCGGGTCGACGCTCGCGACCAACTCGTCGCGGCGCGTGGCCGCGGCGTAGGACGTCCAGGGGCCGTCATAGGGATTGGCGTTGATCCAGATGGCGTCGAGGACGTTCAGGTCCGCGAGCTGGATCTCGCCCAGAAGCGCCCCCAGGATACCGTAGCGGATGGCGTCGTGGGAGTTCGTGTTGAGCTCGTCGGTGACCACGCCCATGTAGTGCTTCACGGCCGCGGTCGCCCCGTAGGTCGCGTGGTGCGACTTGAGCACCGGAACATTGACGAACACGAGGCGATCGCGATTGTAGGTCCCGGTGAAGAAGTCCCAGATGCCGTACTTCAGGCTGACGTACGTCCCGGCGTCGGTCCGGAACTTGGGATAGGATACGCGGCCTTGAATGCTCGAGTCGTAGGGATAGCGGATATAGCCGTCGGCCATGTTTCCGTCGGAGTACTCGGTGACCAGGTTGTACCGAATCGACGTCCAGTCGTAGTGCGAGACGTTGTGTCCCGCTCCCTGAAACGCAACGACGACATCGTGCGGGGACAGGCTGTGGTCCTGAGCGTTGTTCTGCGGCCGGTCGAAGTTCTGAATCGGGTTGAACTGCGCGTTCTCGCAGACGACGATCTCTCCCGAGAAGACGTCGGGATGATCGAGGATGCGACGAATCAGACCGCGCAGGAGATCCGTGTTCGTGCCGCCCCGTTGGTCCCACTGGTAGTTGATCTTGATGACGACGACGTCGTTCGTGGCGATGAGTCCGTCCGGTCCGCTCACGAGCGACTCGGTCGTGGACTCGTAGAGCTTCAGCCCACCCCGGCCCATGAGGGCGAAGAGGTTGTCGACACCCACAAATCGGTCGGCCGTGGGGTCGCGAGGGCAATCCGTCACGTGGAAGAGCTCGGCCCGGTAGTCGGGTGGAGCGTCGGGCGCAGACCCCCCGGACTCGCCGGCCCACAGCAGATAACCTCCCGTACCGGCGGTCAGGAGCAGGCCGACCGCGGCGACCCCCAGGCCGACCGGCGTCCTCGCCCATCCGAGAATCCGGCTGCGGGCGGCGATCACGGCGGCCACCAGAGGCCCGCCGAACGCGAGCGTGGCCGCCGAGATCGCGGCCTGCTGGCAGGGGTAGGCCAGGCGGCTGGGCCTCGGGCCGCTCCGGAGAATCAGCCAACCCAGGGCGAGAGTCCCGCTGATCAGGGTGTTGGCCAGAAACCAACGGCTCCAGAACCCGAGACGCCGGTCGCAACTGCGAGGTCTCTCGGAATGGTGACGTGCTCCGTCGCGTGAGTGCTGGTCAGGATTCATTTCGGATCACCCCTGAGTCGCCCGTTTCGTCGGCTGGGCGGGTGACCCGGCCCCCCGGCCGGCCCTCGCCCAAGCGCAAGCCCTTCGTGACTGCGCGGTCCACCTTAGCGGCGCGCTCGGGGGGGATCAAGGGGAGAAGCCCGAACGGGGAGGAGTGCGGTCGGCGGGGACCCGTCGGTGAGGCGATTCTTCGGAGGGTGGAAATCGGAGCTCGGACCGCTTCAGCCGCAGACGGCGTTTCGGCCCCTGTCCTTCGCGTCGTACACGGCCTTGTCGGCGTGAGCCACGAGAATGGCGGGCTCTTCTCCGTCCTCGGGGTAGGTGGCGACCCCCAGGCTCAGCGTGACCCTGCCCAGAGGTTGGGTCTCGCGACCCGGGAAGGGGTGACTCTCGACCGCCACGCGGATCGACTCGGCGAGCTCTTGAGCGGTCTCTTTCACCATTCCGGGCACCAACGCCACCAGCTCCTCACCTCCGTAGCGGGCGACGAATCCGGGCTCGGGGATTCGTTCCCGGGCCAGATTCGCGAGTCTCTTGAGTACCTCGTCTCCCGCCAGATGGCCGTTCGTGTCGTTGAACTGTTTGAAGTGGTCCACATCCATGAAGATGATGGAGATCGGCTTCTTGTCGCTCTTGGCCGTGTTGATTTCTCGGATGAGGGAATCCCAGAACAGACGGTGGTTGTAAAGCCCGGTGAGCCCGTCCTTGTCGGCGTGATCCTTCAGATTGTCCGCCAACTTCACGAGGGCCGAGTTCGCCAGGTTCAGGTCGGACGCCTTGACGATCAGATCCTCCGTCAGTCGACGGTTCATCCAGATCATCGCGACCTTTTCCGCGGCACGACTGACGGTGGCGGAGATCACGTCCAGAGCTTCGAACGGCTTGATCATGAAGTCGTAGGCGCCCGCGCGGAGCGCCCGGGTGGCCGTGTCGAGAGATCCGTGGCTGGTCATGATCAGAACGACGGTATCGGAGTCGATCGCCTTGATCTTCTCCAGGAGCTGAAGGCCGTTCATCCCATCCATGACGATGTCCGCGATCACGATCGGGTGGTGCCGCTTCCGGAACTGCTCGAGGGCCGCCTCCCCGCTCGACGCCGAGGTCACCTCGTACCCCTCATCCTCGAGCACCTCGCAGATTACGGCCCGAAGGGTGTCCTCGTCGTCCGCCACCAGGACGCGGATCTTCTCGTCATTCGCGCCGGTCATGGGTCCCCGTTCCTACGATCGTGAGCGCGGATGTCTATCCGTGGACTTCCTGAGCCGAACTGCTCGTTCGCCTCTTCACCTCCGGCCTCGCCGCGGAGGGCGAGGTCGACGAGTCCTGCACCGGCGCCTTCTCGAGAGGCGGGAACAACAGAATGAACGTCGCCCCTCCTCCCGGGCTGTCCCGGATGGAGATCGTCCCCCCGTGGTCGGTGATGATTCCGTAGCTCACGGAGAGTCCCAACCCCGTGCCCTTCCCGCCCGGTTTCGTCGTGAAGAAGGGCTCCAAAATTTTGTCCTTTATTTCATTCGGAATCCCGGGGCCATCATCTTGAACTCTGATTTCGATTCCGCCGTCTTGGGTTGCCCGGGTGGTCACCAGGACGTTTCCGGCCGCCCCATCCATGGCCTGCTGTGCATTCATGATCAAATTCAGCAAGACCTGCTGGAGCTGGTTGGCCGTTCCCTTGATCTTCGGCAGATCGGGCTCCAGGTCTGCACTCAACTTCACGTTATTCAGTTCGAGCTGGTGGTTCACGATCGACATGGCATCCTCGATAACGGGATTCACCTCGATCGGCTCGAGAAGGGCCTTCTCCTGGCGGGCGAACCGGAGCAGGTTCTCCACGATCGTCTTGCACCGCTTCGTCTCCTTCTCGATCAGCGCGAGATTGCGGTGCATAGGAGAGCTCTCGCCCACCTTTCGCAGGCAGAGCTGGGCGCATCCGAGAATGCCCGCGAGAGGGTTCTTGACCTCGTGCGCGACTCCGGCGCCGAGCTGTCCGAACGCGGCCAGCTTCTCGGACTGGATCAACTGGGCCTGCGCCTCGTTGAGCGCCTGGTCGCGCGTCTTCAGCTCCCTGGCCATCTGATTGAAGGAGTTGCTCAGCTTGCCGATCTCGTCCCCCGACTGGACCGGCACCGAGATGTCGAACCGCCCCTTACCGACCTGTTGAGTGGCCGCGACGAGCTTCTCGATCGGGCGGGTGATCCTCAGGGAGCCGAGCTGGCCGGTCAGTGCCGCCAAGATCAGCAAGCAGAGGGCCAGCAGGAGCAGACGGTTGAGGATCTCCCGGGAGGCGATGTACGCGGCCGCCACCGGGATCTCCACGGCGGCGATGACCCCGCCCGTGTCGGTGCTCGCGTAGCCGCCCATCATTCTCGTTCCGTCCCGGTCGTACTCCAGCGTCATACCCGCGCTGTACCCGCCACCCGCATCCAGACCGGCCGGGAGCCGGAACAGCTTCCTCGTCTGCGACATGTCGACGCTCGGCTCCGCCAGCAGAATGCCGTGCGAGTCGACCAGGAACACCCGGAAGACGCCGGATCGCATCGCGAGACGCTGGAGGCCGTCGAGCCGGATAATCCCGAGGATCACCTGACCCGGGGACCCGTCCTGCGCGGACGGCACGACGAGATTGAGGGTTCGCAGCTTCGGTGACAGCGTCGAGTTCTCGACGAGGAAATCGTCGGCCGTCAGGCGGTCGAAGGGCGGGGGGGACTCCTCGAGGCTCCGTCTCACGTCCTCGGAAGTGAGATCGGCTTGATCCAACACGTTGGAGTCCAGGACGGAAGCGATCTCGGTTCCCCGGTCGTAAACGATGATCCCCACCAGGTCTCGGAAATCCTTGAAGAACTCCTCGAGCAGTGCGTCCCGACGTTGCCGCGGAAGGCTCGTCCCGTGGACGATCTGGCCGAAGATTCGAAGCTTCTCCGAGTACCCGTTCAGCAGCGAACGGCATTCCTCCGCCGTGCTGAGAGCGACGATCGAGGTGAGGTCGTTGATGTACGTCTTCTTGTCGTCATGGAACAGGTTTGCCATGACGAACGTGATGAGGCTGACCACCGTCGTGACCAAGAGGAGCAGGGTCGCGAGAATCCTCAGACGCAGCGGAAACGAGAGTTTGGGTTTCATGGGACACTCACCCGTTGGGAGCTATTCGACTTTGATCGTCTGGGATTCGTAAGTGGTGTTCCCCGCCTCGTCGACGGCTTCCACCACCACGAGATTCGTTCCCCGCTTCAGGACGATCTCGCCCGAGAACTGACCTGTCGCCGAAACATCGACCTCGAGGTTCGACACGAACACGCGCGATCCCGGATCCGTGGTTCCCCGGATCACGATCTTCTCTTCCGTCAGGGGCCCCTCCGGCCAGACCACGGAAAGAGCCGGAGGCCGCGCGTCCTGCTGCATGTGGAACCGTCGCGCCCGGCTCGGGGTCCCTTCGAGGTCGCCCATGATCGTCGATACTCTCCAGTAGAACTCGCCAGCGCTCAGGTTTCCGAACGCGAGCTCCGCCTCCGAGACGTCGGTCTCGTAGACGACCTCCTGGAACCCCCGGTCGGTGGCCAGGGCGAATCGGTAGCCATTGGCTCCCGGAACGTCGCGCCATGAGAACGTGACTCGTGGGGGCAGCGACCGGTAGAGGTAGCGGGCTCCGGAGGACGGCGAAAGAAGAGCGGGGGCGTTCGGGAGACTCCGGGGAGCCGAGGGCCGTCCGGTCGAGGGGACCTCGATCACCTGATTGGGCTTCACGACGACGGACTCCCCGCCCGAGACGACCTCCGCCTCTCCGTCGTGGACCGACAGGGTCGAGGTCTGGTCCTCGTTCACCTTCACCCGGAAGCTGGTCGGGGTCTTGCGATCGGGCGTCGACCGGATCCGGGCGACACCGTTCGCCACCTGGACTTCGACGTGCAGCGAGTCCTTGCCTCGTCCGGAGATCGATCCTCTCAGCTCACCTCCGAGAACGATCAACGAGGCCTTCCGATCCGATCCGTCTGGCGCGCTCTCGAATCCCTTCAGTACGATGAGTGAGTTCTCGGCGAGATCGAGCACGTTCTTCTCGTCGAACGCGATCGTGGCACTGGCATCGTCGAACGTCTGGATGGCGTGACGGGAGCCGAGAGACATCCCCGTCTCGGAGTCCTCCCAGGCGATGTCGTCGGATGCTTTGTCCTTCACCTTCCGGGAGATCCGGGAGAGACGGGCGATCTGATCTCGTCGCTTCAGCGAGCCCGTAATCGCGACGTCCCGACCGTCCGATGGGAAGCTTCCCCGCAGGGAGGCCGCCTCCCCCCGGGCGATCAGGTCACGGAGATTCATCCCCTGGGGAAAGCTGAGACTCAGAAGTCCCAGGATGGCCACGAAGCAGATCAGCACGAGAGAGAGGGAGAAGACGGCCTCCATGCCGTGCCTGAAGAGCTTGTGAGGCAAGACCCTCATGGCTAGTACTTCCCCTGGACGCGGACGTACGCGCCACGGACCGAGTAGTCGTTGGTCGAGAACTCGTTGTCCGAGAGGTCGCTGAAGTTGTATCCCGCTCCGAGCCGGAGACGATCGCCGAAGCGACGAGAGAGCTCGAACACCCACCCCTGACGGGTGTCGTCCGCCTCTCTCTGGTGAAGGAGTCGGTACTCGACACCCAAGTCGATCGGATCGTAGAGGGTGAAGTCCGCCCGCTGGATTCCGAGATACGTGCGGGTTCGAACGGAGGGAACGGCGACGAACGCCTCGTCCAGTATCCGGGTGGCGCCCTTGGCCGACCACTGGATGCGGGGGTGCACTTCGTAGATGCCCTCCAGGGACACCACGTCCATCCGTCGATTCGCCGGGGGGGCGTCACCCGCGAGATCGGGACGACGGTCAGCCAGGTGAGTGTAGCGCACCATGCCGTTCAATCGGTCGTCCCGGACCGGGCGATACGCGATACCGACGCTCCCCTCGTTGAGTCGTGCCTCGACGAGCGCCATGTCTCGGTCCCGCGTGCGGCTGTAGCGGTAGCTCCCGAGGAGGGTGAAATCGGGAGTGACACGGAGCTCGAGGCGGCTCGACGTGAAGTACTGAACGCGCTCGGTGGAACCCGTTTCGTAGCGAATCTCGTGACGAGAGACCGCCGAGACGCCTCGAATCCCCGAGTGCGCCGCGCTGGCCGCCAGGCTCGCGCGCTTGGAGTTCTGAGGGCCCGCGTCGATCTCGGACAGCTCTCCGCCGGTGACGAAGCGGAATCCCCTGCGAACGTTCCACTCCCTCTGGGCACCCAAGAGGGAAATCGTCCGGTCTCGGGGACCGGAGTGATCCCACTGGTACTCCGTGTACACGCGGCTCGACGGGTCCGGGCGCGTCTCGGCCCCCAGGACGGTCATGGCCCCGGTGGCGCCGGTCCGGTCCTCGAGCATTCGTTCCGAGACGTAGACACGGCTCCCGTCCGCCTCGAGGATCGCGCCCGCCTGCGCGGACCGACCCCGCGCGCCCTCCGTGCCCTGCAAGTCGAGCGAGAGGGTGGAGAGGATTCGGTACTGCACGCCGAGCGTCGTCTGGTCGTTGTCCGGTCCCGACAGCGTCTGCTGGTGCTCCAGGTGACCGCGCAGGTCGTCGGTCGCGTTCGCGGCGATCCGGGCCGCCGCGTATCGAATGTCCTCCAGAGACCGGCCGGAGGAATCCTCGAGCCTCTTCTCGAAGTACTCCGCGGAGGCCTCCCAACGCTCCCGGCGGTGATCCCACTGAACAGAGGCCGTCGAAGAGCGCCCGGGGGTGCCCGGGGAGGCGGACCCGTCCTTCAGGCGGTCGTGGGCGACCCGGAGCGCCAAGGTGTTGGCCTCGGTCATCCGGACCCGTGCCGTCCCGCCGGCCTTCTCCGTTCCCCGTTCCAGGAGGTTCCCGCTGGAGGCGAAGCCGGGCTCCAGGTCCTTGTAGTACCCGGTCAGGTGGAATCGGTCGGGCCGGTCGAACCACTCGCCGACGTCGAGCTCGAGGGCGACCTTCCAGGCCGACCCGTCGATGGCATCGTCGATCGAGGCCTCGGCATACGTGAGCCCCCCGTCCTCGCTGATCCAGGTCAGAGCGTCGCTTCCCTCGCTCTCGGCGTACTCGGCCGTCAGGCGGTTTCCCTCCCCGATCCGTATCTCGGAATCCACGCCGTGCAGCTCGTAGGACGCCGCCGCCTGCTCGTCGTCGATCCAGGTTCCTCCCACCGCCACGTGGTCACCGATCTGCTGACGGGCCCGCGCGCCGCCCCCGTTCTTCTCGAAGGACCCCATTCGGGCCTCGTAGTCGACCTGGATGTAGACCGGGTTCCCCGACAGAAGGTCCTGATCCACGAGCGTTCCATCGAGGACGACACTCGTGATCGGACGGCGGAAGACGACCCGACCCTCGGGATACTTGATCGTGTAGTCGCGGTTCCGGCGCTGCGGGTCCCGGCTGAGAATCAGGCCGGTGTTCTTGTCGCGAACGACCAGGGCGATCTGCTCGCTTCCCTCGATCACGTCCCGGTGGCGCAGGTAGTAGATGGATCCTCCAACCGCTCGCAGCTCGTTGCGGGCGTGGACGTGTCTCTGCTCCGCCCCGAAGAGGACGACCCGCGAATCAGGCGCGCCGTAACGGGTCCGCGAGAGGGACTCGTAGGCGATCCTGCCGCCGTAGAGCGTCCGGTGGTAGGCCGAGAGCTCCGTGTCGGACAGGTTCAGGGCGTAGTTCCCGAGAAGCGCATCAATGTCCTCGCTCTGCACGGCGAGGAAGAACTCGCCCTGCGTCTCCGTGTCGTAGACGACCGTGCTGGCGTCTCCGTAGACGGGGTAGAGCTTGTCCGGGTCGAGATTGCGCAGCAGTCGGCGCGTCTCGTCGGCCCCGAAGTCCTTGAAGAGGGAATCGAACTCCTCCCGGCCGGTGTCCAGGGCGGAGGTGATCAGGTATCGTCCGGCCACCCTTCCCTTCAGGTAGTAGGCCAGACGACCCTCGGTGTAGAAGTCGTCGGCCTCGTCCAAGCCCGCGGCTTCAAACCTTCCGTCGCCCTTCATGTGGCCGATCGTGCCGTCGGCAAAGGCCAGCAGGAAGATCTCGGTCTCGAGCACTTCTACCTCCCGCTCGACGGTGCCCGTTCGACCCCGCGGATCCGTGACCTCGACGAGCAGTCTGCTCTTGCCGTGCGGCAGGTCGACGGTTCCCTGGAGCCGTCCCTGCTCATCGACCGCGATCGTCTGTCCGTTCGCCTTGACGCGGTTCGAGGGGTCGGTGGATCCGGTCAAGAGGAGTTGGGCCGAGCGCAACGGCTCGCCGGCTGGCGGCAGGTCGATCTCGAGATCGGGGATGGCGTCGCTGTGGATCCACTTCTCTCCGAACTCGTCCTCGGTCGTGACATCGACGATCAGATCGACGATCCGGGAATAACCCTCCGCGTTGCGGATCTGGATCGTGAACGTGTTCCTAAGACCGGTCAGCGGGAAGACGGTTTCGATGGATCCGTCCTCCGAAAGGGGCACCTCGACGCCGTCGATCTCCACTACGTTCCCGGGATCGGTCCTTCCCGCCAGGCCCGTCATGAGGGCGATGGGACTCGGCCCGGGCTCGGCCTCTCCGGTCGACGCCTGTCGGATCCAGGAAGTGTCGACCGCGTCCTGCGGCAGCATGCGAATCCCCGCGGGCTCCAGGATCTCGAAGTGGGGGATCGGAATCCTCGTCTCGACGGATTGTCCTCGGGAATCGGACATGACGACCGTGAGCTCTCGCACCGAGATGTCGTCGATCCGGGCGGTGAACCGACCGAGGGATCCGATCTCGATGGGACTGTCGTTGATTTCGACGCGGGCCTCGGTGCGGAACTGGTCGCGCACCTGCGCGTTCTCGACCTCGGCGAGCTCGGCCTTGATCTCGACGCGCCGGTTGAGCGCTCGTCCGTCCGGAAGCTCATTGGAGGCGACCGGGCGATCCGGTCCCCGACCGCGGATGACGAACTGATCGGTGGGGAGTCCCATTTCCCCCGTGAGAAAGTCGTATGCGGCCTTGGCCCGTCCGTACGAGAGCTCCAAGTTGTGCTCGCGTGATCCCACGTTGTCCGTGTGTCCCTCGATCACGATCCTCTCGTCCGGGTGCTCCCGGAGGATCGGAGCCGCCTCCGTCAACGAAGTCATGGCCGCCCGGCTGAGCTGCGTGCGGTTCGACTCGAATGCGTCCCCGGTGAGGCGGAAGGAGATCACCGACGTCCGGTCGACTCCGAAGAACCGGCGGGGGCTCGTGATCCGCGTGCCGTCCGCGAACTCGACGTGGAGCTGGTACGTTCCGATGTCGCCCGGCCTCGGCAGATACCCGTCGTCCGCCCTGCCGTCCCAAGAGAGGGCTTTCGGGAGCGGACCGTCCCCCTCCATCGTGCGCATCACCTCGCCCGTCGATCCGTGGATCCTCAGGGTCCAGCGGTCGGTCTCTTCCCGGGAGTCCAGGGTGAGCTCGAACCTCACGGGCTCTTCGAGCTCGGAGCCGTTGATCTCCAGGACGTCTTCCCGGTCCCCCTGACGCATCAGGACTTCACTCGAGGGAAGCGGAACCGCTCTCCCGTTGATCACGAGGGACGGCATGCGTGCGTTGCCGTAGACCTCGATCGCGTTGTCGCCAGTCTCGCGCACGATCGCCACTCCCTCGGTCTCGGCCTTCCCGATCGATTCGGTCTCGCGTCGGATGTGGATTCCAAAGTTCGCCTTCGCGAGAAGTCCCGGGGTGACCCGGATGATCAGGCTCTCATCGGTCGTGGACTCGCTCACTCCGGCAGTGCGCCCGTGGTCGATCTTCAGGAGTCGATGGCCGGGCTCGACAACGGGGAAATGGTATCGGCCGTGCTCGTCGGTGATCGCGTAGGACCCGTCGTCCAACGCAACCACCGCCCCGGCGACACCGTCCTCGCCGGGATCCTGCCATCCGTCGTCGTTCCGATCGTGGAAGACCTTTCCGATGATCGTTCCCAGGTCGAAGTCGGGATCGACGGCGACCTCGACGCCCGCTTCCGCCTCGTTGGAAATGACGCAGACGTCGCAGTAGTCCCTGGCGATCGCCCGGCCCACGTAGATTCCGGGGTGCGCTCCGGCGCCGATGACGAGCTGGTACGTCAACGACCGGTGACCGGCCTCGCCCGGGTCCGCGGTTCCGTTGCCGTTGTCATCGGTGAGGGCAGGAACGTCTCCGATCGGGACGCGCAACCCGTCCGCGTCGACCGTGGCCGCGGCCGCGCCTCCATTGAGCCGGGCGCTCTCGTCGACGTACTTGAACCCGGGCGGAATCCGGACTTCGATGTTCACGGAGTCCACGTCGGAGGCCACCGTGTTCCGGATGGCCACGGTGTAGGGAACGATCTCGCCGACGAGCGCGGTGGATTTCCGGGCGAGATGGTCGAGCTCCAGGACGATCCCCTGGGACTCGACGACCTCGACCACGACGTTGTTCGTGTTGTCGGCGACGCCGTCCGCATCTCCCGGCGTGGCCGCCAACGTGAGGTCTCCGTTGGCGAGGACCGAGGAGAAGCGGCCCGAGCCGGCCACGGAGGGCGCACGGGCGTCGATCTCCACCCGGATGTTCGTCAGGTTCGTCGTGATTCCCGATCCGAGGTCCACGGTCAGCAAGGAGTCCACGACCTGGGCGCAGTAGCCGCCCGGTCCCGGAACCGGGCATTCCGCGATCAGGGGCGTGCCGCCCACGATCACATCGGTCACGGTGGCGTTGGTGAAGCCGGCCGGAATCGTGATCGACAGCTGGGTCAGGCCCACATCTTCCGATCCGATGGACGGCAGGAGATCATAGGTCAGGGATGCAGGACCGTCCGCGAGGACGACCCCGGGGTTGATCTCCGCCGCGGCGGAGGTGGCAACGGTTCCCACGCGGGTCAGCGTGACGATCGCCCGGGTGGGATCGAGTGCGTGCCCTCCCAGGCTTCCGGTGGCGGCGTTCTGGAGATTTTGCGCGTGCGCGGGATCGGAAGTCCCCGCCGCCGCGATGAGCCAGAGCAGAACGATGACCCCGCTCCGGCCGAGTATCCGCATCCTCGCGGCCCGTGTGTTCCGACGTGTTCTCATCAGTTCACCGTGACCAGGAAGCGGAAGGCAACGAGGGTACTGCCGGGCAACGTCACAACCATGTTGGACTGCCCGGGCACCGCGCCGATGCTGAGGAGATTCGGCCCGGTCGGCGCCACCGTGTCGATGAACGATGCGGTGTCGTCGGGAATGCCGATGGAGTCCGTCAGCGGAGTCCAAGTTCCCGCCCAGATCGTCGCATCCGGCGAACCGTCGGTGACCTGGGTCGTCTCCAGAGTTCCGGGGACGTAGGTGAACTGGGCCTCGTTGAGGACGTCCGAGATGCGGAGGTCGTCGGACGGGTAGACGGTCGGGTTGTCGACGTAGAGGACGAAGTAGATCTGCTGACCCGGTCTCACGCCGGCGCCGGGTGGCAACACGACACCGTTCAGATCACGCGCCTGTTTCACCAGTGCGAGATCCACCGAATCGACCGTGA
Source organism: bacterium (assembly GCA_025774805.1). Taxonomy (GTDB): domain Bacteria; phylum ARS69; class ARS69; order ARS69; family ARS69; genus JALGZR01. The sequence goes on along the minus strand of JALGZR010000003.1, from coordinate 56,422 downwards.
ACTGAGCAGGTCCGGTCCCGTCCCCGTTCTGGATCGTGCCGTTGTTGACGCCACCGATTCCGCCCACGGCCGCGTTCGTCGCGGCACCGGCGGGAGGTGGCGTCCATGCGATCAGCGATCCGAACAAGAGGATCGGGACGATCAGAACGCAATGACGAAGGTTCATCGTCTCCCGCGCCGTCCCGTACTCTGCGTACCCACGAGCGCTCGAGTCACGTGGCGAGACGATCTCGCCCTCCGACCGATCGCTCGATTCGCGAATCGATCGCTACTGGACGCGCACCTCGATCAGCATCGCCCACACACGGCTGGCGAGAATGTCGAGCTGCTGGTTGCCCGCACTGCTGCCGGCACTGACCGTCGCGCCGGTGATTCCGGCCACGTCGACGAGATCGACGGCGTCGTCCAGGGCTCCGGTCGCGTTCACGGCCGCGTAGATCGCCGCCTCGGTCGCCCCGGTCGCCTGTGAGTTGTCCACCTTGATCGTGCCGGCCTGGTAGGTGAACGTCGGATCCAGGACGTCCTGCACGTTGACGTCGCTGACGTCCACGGCCGTCGGGTTGTCGATGTAGATCATGAAGCGGACGAGCGTGCCGGAGGGCACCGCATCGCCGGAGGTGAGCTGAGTCCCGTCGGTCAGAAATGCGGTCTTCACCAGCGCCAACGTACTCAGATTCACCGTGAAGATGTTCGAGTCCGTGAGGTCGGCGCCCACACCGGCGATGTCACCGGTCGCGGTGTTGTCGGCGGCGTACGCCGATCCGGGGGAGAGCCCTCCGGCGCCGATGAGCAGCGCCATCCCCAGCGGGATCCAGGACTCCGGGTGAGCGAGTTTCACTCTCACTACAGTTTTCCTCCTTCACTCGGATGAGCGGTGGTTGTGGCGTCGTTCGCGGAGCGCCGCCTCACGGCGGGGCGGGTTCTTGCGGAAAGCCTTTCATCGATCGGCCGGGCCGTGCGTGATCTCCTGGCGGATGACACCTCCTCGCCATCTCTCATGGCGTCAGACTCCGGCGCGAGGCCGAATGGCCCGCCGAACCGTGCTGGAGAGCGTTTCGAACGAGCACGGCTTCGTCAGCATGAGTTCGATCCCCGATTCGCGGAGTCGCTCCTCTTCCATTTGCACGGCCCATCCGCTGAGAAGGACGATCGGGACGTCGGGGTCCACGCTTCTCACGGCCCGGGCCACATCGAGGCCCGACATCTCGGGCATATTCAGATCGGTGATCACCAGGTCGAATGTATTCCTCTGCAGTCCGGACACCGCCTCCCGACCCTCGGCGAAGTCCTTCACCGTGTGACCATCCGCATCGAGCATCTCGGCGAGGGTCTCCCGCACCAGCTTCTCGTCCTCGACGAGCAGAATCCTCGCGGGACGGGAGCCCTCGGGCGACCACTCGGGCGACCGCTCGGGCGACCGCTCGGGCGACCGCTCGACGGCCGGCGCCGCCGTGGCCCGGGGGGAGAGGGTCTCGGCCACGGGCAGTCGGATGCGGAAGGTTGTGCCCCGTCCGAGTTCGGTCTCGACCTCGATCTTCCCCTTGTGACGGGTCACGATTCCGTAGACGATGCTCGTCCCCAACCCGTTGCCGGTCTCCTTGTTCGTCAGGAACGGTTGGAAGAGGTTTTCCTTCGTCGTCTCGTCCATTCCCACGCCGGTGTCCTCGATCTCGAGGACGACGTCGCCCTCCTCCGAAAACGTCCGGAACGTCAGACAACCTCCGTCCGGCATCGCCTCGATGGCGTTGAAGGTGAGATTGCTCACTACCTGGGTGAGCTCGTGGAAGTTGCCGTCCACGAGCGGGATCTTCCGGAACTCGCACCGGAGATCGATGTTGACACCGCGTGCCTCGGCACCGTCTCGCCACCGCGGACGGGACATCTCCACCGACTCGCGTACGACGGTGTTGAGATTGACCCCCTTGTGCGGTCGGTCCCTTCGGATCCGCGTGTAGTTTTGGACGCGCTTGATCATCTCCGCGCCCCGCATGGAGATCTTCCGGATCGTCTCGAGATCCTCCCGGACCTTCTCCACAGCCGCCCGGTCCGAGCTCTGCAGGCGCTGCAGGGCCATTTGGGTCTTGCCCAGAATCACACTGAGGTCGTTGTTGAAATCGTGGGCGACCCCGGTCGCCATCTGTCCGACCGCCTTGAGACGCTCGGACAGAATCAGCTGGTACTGGGTCGCTTTGAGAGACTCGTAGGCCTCTTGCAGGTCCTGCAGGTGCTTCGCCCGCTCGACGGCAACGGCGAGCTGACCGGTCATGCCGGTCAGATAGTCGAGGTCTTCGTCCGAGAAGGGGATGGAGCTGCGGCGGTTCGTGACGTTGATCACCCCGAGCACCTCGGTCCGTGACTTGATGGGGATCGACAGCACGATCGGTGCGGAGATGAAGGAGCTGGACAGGTTCGGCAATCCGTCGGGGCTGGTCCCCTGCGGTGGGTCCGCATCCGTCACGAGAATGTGCCGACCCGTCTTCGCGACCGTTCCGGCGATCCCCTGCCCGACGGGGACGCGAACCGTAGCGGGATCGATCCCCTCGATCCCCCGGTGCGCGACGATCCTGAGCTCCTGGGAGCTTTCGTCGAGGAGCATGAGGGAGGCACGGTCGACGCCGAGCTCGTTGGCCACGAGTCCGGTGAAGAAGTCCAGCAGCTGCGGCAGGGATTGGAAGTCACTCATGGCCCGGCCCGCGTCGATGAACGACGTGAGCCTCATCACCGCGGCCGAGAGGGCCCGGTTCCTCTCGTCCTTCTCCTCGAGGAGTCTCTTGTTGCTCTCCGCGAGCTCCGTCTTCTCGAGAGCCCGCTTCACGTTGATCCAAACCTCTTCGATCTCTTCGAAGGGCTTCTGCAGGTAGTCGTAGGCTCCGTGCTTTATGGCCTCGAGCACGGTCTCCACCGACGTATGGCTCGTCATCATCAGCACTTCCGTCTCCGGAGAGCGCTTCTTGATCTCGGCCAGCATGCGCAGACCGTTCATGTTCGGGAGGACGATGTCGAGGAGGGCCACGTCGAAACGGTTCCGGTCGAGCAGCTCGAGCCCCTCTTCGGCGGAGTTCGCGGTTTCGACCCGGCAGCCGTTCTCTTCGAGGATCTCCTGAATGAAGACGCACAGAGTGATCTCGTCATCAACGACGAGAATGCGGGGATCTTCCATACCGTAGCTTTCTCACCGCGACTCTGGTGTCGCGCTCAGGAAATGCGATCCGGCCGCCCACGCCGCGCGACCGAGGCGAAGTGGTGCCGCCGCACCTCGGCCCGTACGATCGGGCACGCCGCGACGACGCCTCCTCGGAAGAGGCGATTCGGGCGTGCGCGAGCTTCGGGCGCGAACCTCCTAATCCTCGATTTCGGTGGGGCTTGCGGCCTGCTTTAGAAGGGGGTGAACGGCCGAGGTCGGCCGTCGTCGCGGGCGGGTCCGGCGACCCGTCCGCGTCGGTGGAGAAGTGCCGAACCGGCTGCCCTCCAAGAGGTTGGAGAGGGACCGGCGGGCGAGGCGGGCCGGACCCCGGGGCGGCGTTGCATCCAATCCGGGGTGTCCCTCCTATTCGATCCGCGTATACTCCCGGTCCAAGGGAAACCGGCGTCGGCGCGGGAAGACGCTTCGCGCCCGGGAACGGCGCCGGCGGCACGACCCCAGCGGTCACGGGGCGGGGAAGGCGAACCCGTGTGACTTCTTGCCCTCGCCGGTGGTCGGGGGAGTGAGACAGGCCTCGGTCGTGGAACCTCACCCCATCCGGGAGGGATCGTCATGCTGGAGATGTGGGAACAATTGAAGGCGGAGCTCGGAGGAACCCTGCCCAACCTGCTGGCCGCCCTCGGGATCCTCGTCGTGGGATGGCTCGTGGCCACCCTCATCGCGAAGGGCGTGCGTAGCGCGCTCCGGCGCACCACGCTTGACGATCGGCTCGCCCGGCTGGCGACCGGGCGGGAGCGGGACTCGGCCGTCGACGTGGGGGGTTGGATCTCCCGGGCCTTGTTCTACATCATCATGCTGTTCGTGGTCATCGCCGTGTTTCAGGCGCTGAACCTGAATCTGGCCACCGCGCCCTTGAACGGTCTTCTCCTTCAGATCTTCGAGTTCCTCCCGAAGATCATCGGGGCCGTCGTGCTCACCCTCGTCGCCTGGGTGGCGGCGACGATCCTGCGCCGGATCGTGAGCGGCGCGCTGTCGGCGGCTCGGATCGACGAGCGCATCTCCGGGGACCCCGGGCCGGACCAGCGCGTGCCCCTCGCGAAGTCGGTTGGGGAGGCAGTCTACTGGTTCGTCTTCCTCCTCTTCCTTCCCGCCATCCTCGGCGCGCTCGAGCTCGAGGGGCTTCTGCGCCCGGTCCAGAACATGTTCGACGACGTGATCGGTTACCTGCCCAAGCTCTTGGCCGGCGCACTCATCGGGTTCGTCGGGTGGTTCGTCGCCGGCATCGTGCGCCGCATCGTCACGAATCTGCTGGCGGCGGCCGGTGTGGATCGCCTCGGGGACCGGATCGGGATCGCCGGCAGCGAGAGCCGCCACTCGATCTCGGGGATTCTCGGACTCGCCGTCTACGTGCTCATCCTGGTGCCCGTTCTGATCTCCGCCCTGAACGCGCTCGAGATCGACGCGATCACGGGTCCCGCCACCGAAATGCTCTACACCGCGTTCGACGCGGTGCCCATGATCCTCGGCGCCGGTGTGGTCCTCATCATCGCCTTCGTCATCGGGAAGATCCTCGCGGGATTCCTGGTCAACCTTCTCCACGCCGCCGGGTTCGACGCAATCCTCGTCCGGATGGGACTCTCGAAGCAGACAGGCGAGGCGCGGCCGGAGAGCCGCACGCCGTCCGTGATCGCCGGCACGATCGTTCTCTGGGGCGTGATGCTCTTCGCCACGATCGAGGCCTCGAGTCTGCTGGGCTTCGACATGCTGACGGAGTTCGCCGGCCAGTTCCTCGCGTTCGCCACTCGAATCCTCACCGGCCTCCTGATCTTCGCCCTCGGCTTCTGGCTCGCCAACCTGGCTTCCTCGGCGCTGCGGAGCGCGGGATCGGACCAGTCGATCCTCCTCTCCCGGGCCGCCTGGCTGGCGATCGTCCTCTTCTCCGCCGCGATCGGCCTGCGGCGGATGGGTCTGGCGAACGACATCATCAACCTCGCCTTCGGTCTGCTCCTCGGCGCCATCGCCGTGGCCGCCGCGATCGCCTTCGGCATCGGCGGCCGGGACCTCGCCGCCCAGCAGCTGCGGTCGTGGCTCGGTTCCTCGGGGTCTGCGGGAGCCTCCGGGAGAGGCGACGACTGACGGCGGGCGAATCGGACTCGCCGGCCGCGGACGGGTGGATACTCCTCCGTGCGCGGCCGGTCGGTCTTCCCGCCGAAAAAGGGTCGCCCCGGCAGAGGCCGGTGAGCGACGCAGGCAAGAGAACGGCCTCCGCTCGAGATCGGGAGCGAGGGCCGTGTCTCCGTGGCGGCTTCGTCAATGGGGGGCGGATCAGTAACTGATCATCGGCTCCAGCTTCTTGGCCGCATCGATCCATCCCTGAACGACCGTCGCCGACGGGGTGGCCTTGGCGAGGTTCTTCGCCTCGTTGACCTCTTTCATCTTCTCCGCGAGGTTCTCGGCGTTCCGGTTCCGGAGCTCCTTGATCGTATCGACACCGGATGCCTCGAGTAGCTCGGAATACTGAGGACCGAGGCCGGAAACCCGCATGAGATCGGCGAGATTGGACCACTTGAGCAAGTGCGTCTGGCTCAGACCGGTCTTCTCGGCAACTTCCTTACGGCCGGATGGCTTGGAGCAAAGGTTCAACAGGTCATCGGTCGTCGCGATCTTGGCCACGGAGAGCTTCTCCCTGTACGCGGGACCGATGCCCTCGATCTCGTCGATCTTGTACGCCATCTTCCGTTCTCCTTCGTGGTGTTCGTCCGGGGGGACGCGTTTCGAGCCCCCCGTCCTCCGGGGGCAGCGCGGCCAGAATGACATACCACATCGGGGCCCTGAACGCACGGCGCGAAGGAGCCAGACACGGCGATCCACGGCCTCGCGACGAGCCTGGAGAGGAATGCAGGCAGGGGGGCGCTGCAAGTCACCTTCGGAGGGAGGGGAGCTGCCTTCCTGAGAGAAAAACTAGCATTTAGACAGGATTCGGGCGTGCAGGATCTGTGAGGTCCGGGACCCGCGGCAGAACGGCCTAGGCCGACTGGCAGGCGGCGTAGGTCTCGAGCACCTTCTCGAGATTCGCGGTCGTGTCCTCGCGGAGGACCTCGAACACGGACGGCACCAACCCCAAGCGCTCCAGGGACCAGACCTGGGGTCGAAGGCCCTCCTCTTCGTCCCCGAGACCGGCGCCCACCCCGATCGCCACGAGATTCGCCATGTGCACGACGTCGGCGGAGAGGGACTCCGCCTCGTTCGGATTGTCATGGTGGGTGATGCCCTGGACGATGGTCTCCGGGAGCTTCCAGTGCTGGGCGAGCAGTCCTCCCACCTCTCCCGAGTGGACCCCGAGGACCTCTCCCTCGGCCTCGCACGGGCTGCAGCCCTGCTCCTCCCGAACTCGGGCCAGGCGCTCCAGGATCTCGGGCTCGAGATATCGCGAGATGATCAGCTTGCCGATATCGTGCAGAAGGGCGGCGGCCACGGATCCGGACGGGGCCTCGCACCGCTTCGCGACGAGCTCGGCCGCCAGGGATGCGGCCACGGAATGGTTCCAGAGCTGCCCCTCGGAATAGCCGTACTGCGGGAGCGACCGGTTCAGCCGAGGGTGGGCCACCGCCCCCACCGCGAGCGACAGCGTCACGTCGAGCCCCATACGGACGACCGCGCCCCGGACCGACGTGATGGGAGAGCGCGCAGCGTTCGCCGCCGAGTTGGCCGCGCGCAGCAGCTTCGCCGTCAGCGGGGGATCGAGGGAGATGACGTCGGCGATCTCTCCGAGATCGGAATCCTCGTGCTCGACGAGCGCCGCGAGGACGGGAACGCTGGGAGGAAGGGGCTCCAGATCGTAGATGTTCTCGACAACCACGTTCAGATCGAGCATCGCCTTCCCCCTTGTGGTGAGCTCCCTCGGGGACATCGGCCCACCGACCTCCCCCACGTGTCACCCCGGCGACGGGTCGGATCAGAGTCGGGTGATCTGGATCAGAACCCCCACCATTCCCGCGATGACGTCGCCGCCGTCCATCGAGTCGGTCTCGATCGGCACGCTCTCGTCTCCTTCGCCAGGAGGGGCGGGAGGGTAAGGAGGATCCTGACCACCTCCGGTCGGGTCCGCGGTAGTGCCTGCCAGGGCGGGTACCCCACCGAGTTGGATCGCAAGTCCTAGAGCCAGGAGCAGAGTTGCGAGCTTCAACAAGGGCTTGTGCTTCATGACGGTCATCCTTCCCTCGTTCCCCTGAAGGGACGGAGTCGGCACATTCCGACGCTGTCACCCGGGGCTGATGGTTATGGATCGCAAAACGCGTGCCTCTTGGAGACACGTTCCCCCCTCTCCGGGCCCGGCCGGTCCAAGGCCCTGTCGAATCGTCCGTTACGACCGGCGCGGGGAAGGCGACGGGCGGAGGAGATGAACCCGCCGGGGCTTCGCCTGCGCCATTCGACGATTTCGTCGAATCGGCAAACGCCCTCCAGAAGGCCCCTGCCGAGTTGCGGGGCTCCTACCTACCTGGAGAGCGCAGGCCGTTCCCGTCGGTCATTCGACGATTTCGGCGAACCATTCGACGGGAACGCCGAATGCCCTAACTTATTTCTTCGCACGGGGTTTCCGGTGCAACACCAGGTGCTCGAGGTGGTACCTCTTGATCCGCCGTCTCAGGGCCGCCTCCGTGAGGCCAAGCAGCTCGGCGGAACGGGTGATGATCCCGCCCGTCTTCCGCATGGCCTCGTGGATCCGGCGGATCTCGACCCCCTCCATCTCCTCCCGCACGTCTCTCGTATCGACGACGGCCACGGGGTGCCGCGTCGTCTGCAAGCTCGGACTCTCCAAGTGCTGCGGGTCGATGATCCCCGAGGGGCAGCTGTCGACCGCGCGCCCGAGACAGCTTTTCAGTTCCCGGATATTCCCGTCCCAAGGGCACTCCATCAGGATATCCATGGCCCGGCGACTCACGATGAGGCCTTCCCGTCCGGCGCTTCGCTCCAGATCGCGGAGCAGGAGATCCACGAGCTCGGGGATGTCCTCGGATCGCTCGCGAAGAGGGGGAACCTCCAGCACGCACTCCATCAGGCGGTAGTAGAGATCCTCCCGGAAGGCTCTCTCGGCCGTCCGCCGGGCGAGGTCCAGGTTCGTCGCGCAGATGATGAGGCCGTCGAGCTCGAGCAACTCCCGCCCCCCGACTCTGCGGAAGGTCCGGTTCTCCAGAAAGCTCAGGAGGATGGGTTGCAGGCCCAACGGAAGGTCTCCGATCTCGTTGAGGAACAGGGTCCCGCCCCTGGCCACCTCGGCGAAGCCGGGTCGGGGCTCGACCTGCGTCGCGGTTCCTCGGGCGATGCCGAAGAGCTCGCTCTCGATCAGAGTCTCGGAGAGCGTGGGAAGAGGGCAGTTCACGAAATCGCCCGTCCTCCCCGACGCGTCGTGAAGCACCTTGGCCAAGTGGTCCTTACCGGCGCCGCTCGGTCCCGTGAGCAGGATGACCTTTCCCGCCTTGGCGGCCCGGATGCCTCTGTGAATCAGACTCCGCATGCGCTTGCTGCGACCGATGACCGTTCCCGGGAAGTGGAGCGTCTCCTCCTGCAGCTCGCCGCGCAGGATGTGGACCTGTTCCTGGGCGAACTCGAACCGCTGGGCGTTGCGAATCCCGATCGCGGCCATGTCGGCGATGAACTGGAGGAAGAGCCGCTCTTCCCGACCGAAGAGATCCGTGAGCTCCCGGTGATCCATGTAGATGGCGCCGAGAACGCGATCCCCCCAGCGGATCGGGACGGAGACCAGGGACCGGATGCGGCTTCTCTGCACGCTCTCCTTGAGACCGAGGAGGGGATCCGCGAGGGCGTCCCGGGAGTGGATCGCCTCTCCCTCCTTCCCGACCCGGGAGATGGCGGATCGACTGACCTCCAGACTGTCGAGGAACGGATCGGGATCCATGTTCCGGGCGAATCGGACCTTCAGCTCGCGGCTCCCTTCGCCCTCGAGGGCGATGACCCCGCGCTCGGCGCCGAGATGGGTGATGGCGACGTCGAGGATTCGCTCCAGGGCCGAGTCGACGCTCTGAGCCGTCGTGACCTCCCGGGAGACGGAGGTCGCCGCCTCGAGAACCCGTTGCACCGTCGGGGCCGAACTGGCCCGCCCCTCGAGGTCGTCCGGAATCGGCGGCGTCGGGAGCGGTAGGTCCAAATGCTCGAGGAGAACGCGGGCCTGGCGCCAGGCCGCCCGGGCGGCGCTCACGTTTCCCATGTCCGCGCGGAGACCGGCGAGAAGCGAGAGCGTCTCCGCCCGCAGGTGCTCCGCCCCGAGCTTGGCAAACGCGTCATAGGCATCCGTGAGGGATTGACACGCCTTCTCGGCAGTCCCCAGACGCGCGCGGACTTTCCCGGTCGTCAGAGCGAGGAGCGCGTTCCAGAAGAGGGACTCGGCAGGCTCCAACAGAGTCTGGCACCGGGCGAGGACGCGATGGGCTTCCTGCGAATCGCCCCGGTGCGCGAGGATCTCCGCCCGCGCCAACTCGATGTGGAGCTCCAGCACCGCCTGGCTCGAGTCGGTCGCCACCCTCCGGGCGTCGTCGAGATGCTCGAGCGCCCGGTTCGTGTTCTTCTCCTCACCCGCCGCCCGACCGAGAAGGAAAAGGCTCTTGGCGATTCCCCACCGGTAGTCGATGCGCCGCGCCGAGTCGAGACACTGCATCGCGGTCCGTCCCGCCTCCGATGAGCGCCCCGAAGAGAGTTCGATCAGCCCCCGGAGAGAGTGATGCCCGACGGAGACCAGCGGGTCCTCGAGCTCGGACGCCATTCCGATCGCCAGATCGACGCGATCGAGGGCCTCCCGGTAGCGACCCCGGTGAAGGGCGAGGCGGGCGCGGCAGTATTCGAAGTAGCTCGCCTCTCGGGGACCCCTCAGGGAGCGGAAGAGATGCTCGGCCGTGGTGAGCGTCTCCTCCGCCTCTTCCCAGTGACCCATCTCGATGAGGACGAAGGCGAGGTTCTGGTAGGAACGGGTCGCCTCCGCGCGCCGGTGGAGTCGCAAGAACCCCTCGGCCGCCCGCCGATGGGATCTCACCGCTTTGCGCGTCTCGAGAAGCGTCCAGTGACAGATCGCCTGGTTACCCCAGACCGCGGGAAGGAGATCATCTCCCTCCGCCTCCACGAGGTGGTCGTGGGCGCGCGCGTGCCACTCCAGTGCGGTGACCGGATCATCCCCCCGCCAGCACAGGATTCCGAGACGAAGCTCCGCCGTTCCGGCCGTGTAGGGATCGCCCTCGCGAAGGCCGATCTCCCGAGCCCGGACCAGGGCGGCTCGGGCGTCCTTGTCCCGGTGGACGAGATACCTGAGCCACCCGTGCTCCAAAAGCGCCCGAGCCTCCAGGAGGGGATCCTCGATCTTCGGGCCGGTTTCCAGCAGGGCTCGGAGGCACTCCAGTCCCTCTTCCCGGCGACCGGCGGCGGCGAGGCAGATCCCCTTCCAGAGCAGGAGGCTCGCCGACGCGGGACGGGACGCCTCCCCGGACTTCGCTTCCCCCAAGATCTCCTCGATCGTCTCGACGGCCTCGTCGAAGTGAGCGTTCGTGTGGAGCGCGAGGATCCAGTCGGAGGCGAACTCCGGGATCTTTCTCCGCTCCCGGGCGGAGTGGAGCTCCCAGGCCTTCCGGAAGTGCCGGGCCGCCTCGAGGTGGGCCCCGCGGTCCCGATCGCGAATCGCGGCCCGGACGTACGCCTCTCGAGCCCGCGCTCTCTCGCCGGCCCTCTCCAGGTGGAACGCGAGATCGGCCGCGGCTCCCTCTTCCCGCTCCGGGGCGGAGAGGTACTCCGCGAGGCGGAGGTGGAGCTCTCGGCTCCTCTCCTCGGTCAGCGATTCGCGCAGCGCCCGCGCGAACTCCGGATCCCGGAAGCGAACCCGGGAGGATCCCCCAGGGTCGGCCGCCAGCACCCCGGCCAGCAGCGACTCCGCGAGGGAGTCGACGGAGGTCGGCGGGTCGAGCTCGGCCCAGGCCGCGACGTCGGAGACGTCGAACTCGGGCCCCGCGACGCTCGCCGTCTCCAGGAACGAGCGCGTCTCCATCGAGACCCCGTCGAGCCGCTCGAGCTCGCGCTCGGACCCGTCGCGTCGGAGCATCGAGCTCGGCAGGGACCGGGCCTCCAGGCGCCACGCCGGGCCGAGCCGCTGAAGATGCCCCTCGCGTACCAACCCCCGGAGAGCGAGCTCCATCCGTCTCGGATTGCCGCCGGTGTTCCGGGACATCCAGCCCACGAGCTCCGCCATCTCCTCCTCGTCGAGAGGCGGCAGACCGGTTCCCGAGTCGTCGGTGCCGGCCCCGAGGTGAGCCGCGAGAAACGTCGCGACGTCGTCCTTTCCGAGGGGCTCCAGCCGAACGGTGTGGGTGAATCGCTCGTCCAGGAATCGGTGGAGCGATTCCTCTCCCGGGGTCCGCGTGACCAGACAGAGAAGGACCCGGGATCCCGCGATTCGTCCCTGCAGGGCTCCGAGGAAGGCAAGGCTGTCGAGATCGGCGCGATCGAGCGAGTCGAAGAGGAAGATCCTCTCGCGGGTCCTCGACTCCTCGCCCTCGAAGAAGCGGTCGGCGAGACGCCCGAGCTCCGCCGCGCGGATCTTCGATCCGGGCCGAGCGGAAGCTCCCGGTCTCCGGGACTCCTTCCGTTCGACCTCTTCCGGTCCCGCCAGGTCGACGACCTCTCCCTCGTTCCAGACCTGGCGCAGCACGCGGAACCCCGCGGCCGCTCCTTCCGCGGCGTCGGATCGCCGGACGAGACCGCCCTCCAGCTCCACCGTTTGAGCGAACTCCTCCACCAACCGGGTCTTGCCGACCCCGGCCTCTCCCTGGATGACCACGGTGCGGATCGGTCCCGGATCGCGAAGTAGGCGGGCAAGCGTGTCGAGCGCCTCGCGACGGCCCACGTGCAGCAACGTCGGCGCCAGCAGCCGCTCGGTCTCCTCCGTCACGTCCGCGAGATCCGGATCCCGTTCGAGGATCTCGGCGACCTTGCGGTACGCGGCGGCGGCGGAGGGCGGGCGGTTCTCGCGATTTCGGGAGATCAGCGAGTCGACGAGGGAGGCCCACCGGGAATCCAGGTCGGGAACGAGCTCGAGCACCGAAGGGGGGCGGAACTCGGCGTAGGCGCGAAGGAGCTCCTCCGGGGTCGAGACCGGATAGGGGAGACGGCCGGAGGTGGCCTCGAACAGGGTGACCCCGAGCGAGTAAAGATCCGATCTCCCGTCGAGCGGCCACCCCGCCATCTGCTCGGGGGCCAGGTAGGCCAGTGAGCCGCGGATCTCCGATTGCGTCCCGAGCCCCGGGCGCCGGGCATGGCCGAAGTCGGCGAGCAGAATGCGATCCGGGCGGCCGGCGGAGTCGACCGACACGAGGACGTTTTCCGGCTTCAGGTCCCCGTGGAGAATTCTCTGGGAATGCGCGTACTCCAGCGCGGCCAGAAGGGCCAGCGCGATCTCGGCCGCGGCCTCGAGCCCCGTGTCCCGGAAGAGATCCGTCAAGGGGACGGCCTCGACGAACTCCATGGTGTAGTAGCGGCGGTCTCCGTCGATCTCGCCGAACTGACGGGCGCGGACGATGTGGGGGTGCCGGAGCCGTGAGTGCAGGGAGTACTCGAGCTTGAAGGCGAAGTCCTCGGGACTGCTCCGAGGACAGGGGTGTCCGAGCTTGAGGGCGACGACCTCTCCGCTCTCCCTATGGCGGGCCCGGAATACCTCTCCTGACCCTCCCCCTCCGATCCGCTCCTCGAGGTCCCACCCGGGAATCGCGACGGTTCGCACGAGTCTTCCCCGCGACGCCGCCGGGCGGGCCCCGGCAGCCTCCTGGTGAGAAAACCAGACTATCACTCACGATGTCGAAGCATCAAGTAGGCTGCGAGCTCGGGATCTCATGCGATTTTGACATTCGTTTCTCTTCCCGGGGGCCGTCGGCCCTCTCGTCGACGCACTCTCCAGTTCGGAGACGTGGCTCTCCTCCCTGGCCGCGACCGTCCTCTCCAAGATCGGAACGCCCGCCGTCGAGCATCTCATCCGCGTTCTGGTGGACCCCGCGCGGTCGATCGTGGCCGGCGCTGGGCGGGCCCCGTTCTCCGTGCCGTCGGCGACCGCCGCGGGCTGCTCTCGCTCCAAACGACCCTGACCGATGTCGATCCCGAGCTGCGCGCCCGGGCCGCCCGAGCCCTCGGGAATCTGCGCGACCCCTCCTCTTCCGGGATGCTCCTGGATGGCCTGGTGACCGATCCCGACTTCTTCGTCCGTACCGCGGTGGCGGAGGCGCGGGGAAAGCTCCCGACCCGGGACTCGGTGGACTTCCTGACCCGCAGCCTCTCCTATCCGACGACGTGTGGTGCGCCAGTCCGCCATCGGGTATCTGGCCTGCGACGCGAAGTCGCGGGATCTGCCCCGGCTGCGCTCCCTCCTCGATCAGGAGAATCCGAAGATCCAGGAGGCCGTGCTTCGACTCCTGGAGCGACTCCATCCGGGGGAGGAGGTGGAGAAGGGGGTCTCGGATTTCCCGAGCACCCCGCACGGATCTCTTCGGGCACAGGCGGCGCGGACGCTCGGCGCGTACAACCGGCTCGACCTCATCCTCGGGCGGACGGAGGCCTGGATGACGCGATGGTCGTTCTGGCTCTGGTCGACAGCCTCTCTCCCGCAAATGGAGTCTCCGCGATCGTGATGGCGGACCGCGACCCTGGAGGACGGCGAGGCGATTCCGTTGCTCATTCGCGTGCTGGATACGGGTCGTCCGCGTCTCCGGGAAGCTCTCACCGACATGCTGGCCGAGCGCTCCGGCGGGAACTTCGACGCGCTCGTGGGTGGGATCCTGGCGCGCCCCGACCGAGGTGCGCCTTTCGGCGAGCGCCGGCTCCGAGAGCTACCCGGCGGAGAGAAACCCCGGGCCCCGCGAGATCCGATCGCGCTCGGTCGGACTCGATCTGCCGCGATCACTCCCGATTCCCTGGCGGGCGGAGGTCAATCTCGCGCCTCGCTTTCCGGAGCGCGGAGAGAGGGGCCTCTATCTCATGGGTGGGCTGCACCGGCGATGGTGAGATGACGCTCGCCCTCGTCAGGCGAGCACGCGCGCGGCCCTCTCCATGTGCCGCGCGAGGTCCACCCCGTGCGGACAGGCCGCGCTGGCGGAACCGAAGTCCGCCGTGGCCAGGTTTCGCGCCTCGGCCGGCAGCCGCGTGAAGAGCTCTCTCGCCCTCTCCCGTTCGCCGTAGACGTCGTGGTACATCAGGTAGCGCATCACGGCCCCGATCGGAATCGGAGCCGACATCCCGGCCCCGCAGAGATGATCGCAGCCGTCGCAGGCATGATTGCGGGTGGCGGCCGCGTACTTCTCCAGGGCGTTCCAGTCCGCCCTCCCGAGCTCGGTGCGGTCCAGGGCGGCGGCGAGGTTCTGCTTCAGCTTCTCGAGGTTGTCCATGTGGGAGACGGCCGCGGTGATCCGGTCGTCGGCCCAGACCGCCTTGAGCACCGCCTGGTGCTTCGTCCACTTGCCGGTCCGTTCGAACTTCCTCCAGTCCTCTCGGAAGGAAGCCTCCGATCCCTGCGTCTTCATGGCGATCAATCCCACGCCGGCCTTCACGCACGCATCGATCGCGTCGTTCAGCTCCTTGTCGCCGTATTGCCGGAAGTTGTAGCGAAACATCACGGACTCGACCCACGGCGTCGCGGCGGCAAGCCGCAGGAGCTCGGCCACGTTCTCGTGGTGGCAGGAAAAGCCGAAGTGGCGCATCTTCCCCCCGCTCCGGAGCCGCTCGACCGTGGTGCGCAGTTCGTCGCTCAGGTAGTCGCCGTTCTGGAGAGCGTGCAAGTAGTACATGTCCACGTAGTCGGTCTGCATCTTCTCGAGGCTGGTCTCGAGAGTGCGCTCGAACCCCTCGGGATCGTGCGCGTCGCTCTTGCTCGTGATCCAGAGCTCCTTGCGGATGTCCGCGCGCGTGTGAAAGTTGCCGACCGCGGTCTCGCACGAGCCGCCGCCGTAGCAGTCCGCGGCATCGACGTAGTTCGCTCCGAACCGCAGGGCCTCCGCCAGCTTGGGATCGAAACGGGGGTCGAGATTGACGCCGCCTCCCACGAGAAGAATGGGAATCGACTTGCCCGTCTTGCCGAGAATCCGGCGCGGCACCTGAGGAAGGCTGAGGTCCTCGCCGGCATCGCCCTCCTCCGGGACCGGTTTCTCCTCCGCGCCCGCGGAGAAGGGACGGCCCACGAAGCCGATCGTGCCCGCCACCATCCCCAGCTTGAGTAGATCCCGGCGCGTGACCTGCTTGTCGTTCGATCTCATGTCCTTGCCCTCCGGAGGCTCATGCCGGCCGGTTGCGGTTCAGAAGCAAGGACCGATCCTCGGATCGGGACTCGCCGATCGCGGTGACGTAGACGGCGGCATCATCCATCACCGGGCACTCTCGCTCGCAGATGCCGCATCCGATACAGAGCTCCGGTCGCATGTAGGGCCGGTTGAGAACCACGCGCGTCCCGTCCCAGCGCTTGATCTCCTCGTCGTAGGTTCCGATCGCCTTGGGGCTGACCGGACAGACCTCCTCGCAGACGACGCAGGGAGTCTCCATCGCCCAGGGAAGACAGCGGCCCCGGTGAAAGAACGCCGTCCCCAGCTTGATGGGCCCTTCCTCGGTCCATTCCCCTCGCCCGAGCTTGCGCGCCAGCGAGATCTTCTGGATCGCTCCGGTGGGACAGACCTCGCTGCAGAGCGTGCAGTTCAACTGACAGAAACCGATGGAGAAGTCCATCACCGGGGTCCAGAGTCCCTCGAGACCGCCCGGGGAGAGGGTCGAGGGCTGGAGCACGTTGGTGGGGCAGACGTTGATGCACTGATCGCACTTGATGCAGCGTTCGAGGAACTCCCCCTCCTCGACCGAACCGGGGGGACGGATCGCCTTCTCGTGGTAGCCTCTCCGATTCACCGCGGCGGACAGCCGCAGGAACGGATACCCGAGGACTCCGGCGATTCCCGCGAACAGCCAGCGCCGGCGCGGTACGGCCGGAGCCCTCACCTCGGTCTCGTGCCGCTTCGAGATGACCGGGACCCCGAAGAGCTCCGCCGTGCCCTCGCGGATCTTCCCCAGGATGGAGTCCCTCTCGCCGGTGATCCGATCCTTCACGGCCGCGGGAGCGAAGCGGAAGTGGAGAGCGTCCTCCGGACAGTCGTCGATGCAGTTGAAGCAGACGAAGCACTCGCTCTTGCGGAGCGCCGCGTGCGGATCGGACGCGCCCTCGCAGTGCTTCAAGCAGAGATCGCAGTCCGTGCACCGCGTGAGATCCCGGTCGATCCGCCAGAGGGAGAGACGGGAGAGCACGCCGAGAAGGGCGCCGAGCGGACAGAGCACCCGGCAGAAGAACCGGGGGAGAACGAGATTCATTCCCACCAGTCCCAAGATGAGGAGCCCCACGAACCACGCCCCCGCGAAGATCCTCTGCTCGGAGGCGCCGGGGGCCGACGTGAGGAACCCGAGGCTCCGGGCGTCGAGGCCGTGGCGGACCAGGTATTCCGTGAGCTCGGCGTGGGCGAGATCGACTCCCGGGGCCAGCGTGACGGTCAGGGTCCGGACCAGCAGACAGATGGGATCGAGGAGCCCGATCTGGAGGGAGCCGAAGAGCGCCAGAACCAGGAAGAACGCGAGGATCACGTACTTGATCTGCTGGACGGATCGATAGCGGTTCTTGTCGAGGTTCGCCCGGTTGGACCGCACGTTGAACAGCCACCCGAAGAAATGGTGGAGCGTCCCGTACGGACACATCCAATTGCAGAACGCGCGCCCGAGAAGCAGGGTGGGCACGAGCACGAACAGGGCTCTCCAGAGCCCTCGGTAGATCGTGTGCGTCGAGATCGCGGTCGCGAGACCGACGAGTGGATCGACTTCGAGGAAGAGGGAGGCGGGGTAGCCTCCGAGCCGACTGAACCAGGTCACCCAGACCAGAAAGACGAAGAGCCCGAAGAAGACGGCCTGCGAGATGATGCGGACCGTGGTGATCCGGACGACCCGCAGGAACCAAGGCGATCCGTCCCGATTCGGACGAAACAGGGGGAAGGCCGAGTGACTACCGGAACTCGGGGTCATCCGACCTGCACCTCCTTTCGCGCCTGCGACCGCCACGCGGGATTCCCGAGACCCTTCGCCGCCGCCTGCGCGAGGTAGCCGGGCGGCTCCTGACCGGCGCGCTCGAGAAGGTCGTCCCACCCGAAGGAGTCGGCCGCCAGGCAATCCCGCGAGGCGACTACCGTCCGGCCCGGCCGCACGTCGCCCAGGCTGCCTCCCGTGGGGCCGCTCCGGAAGAGGACGCGCGTGCCGTCGAGCAGCACGAAGGTCGGCCGCATCATCAGGGCGAGGTCGGTGATGATCCCGTGGATGTCCTGATGGAACTGGTTGCGGCGGCCACCGAGAAGCCCGTACCAGTTCTTCGTGGTCATCGACGCCTTGCACAGATTGTGGTCCTTGACCGGAGCGACGCCGATCACCTTCGTCGCGCCCCGGAACGGCGTCCAGAAGAAGGGCCACTGCTCGATCCACTTCGCCCCGGGCACGTGCAGCGTCCCGAAATCCCCGGGTGCGGGAAGGTAGACCCGCGCCCCCGCCTCGACCGCGGCCTGCCGGATGCCGGTGCGGAAGAAGCAGCTCTCCGGCGACTCGATGGGGTTGTCGGCGACACGGATCTCGGCGGGCCGGGCCTCGCGGACCACCCGGATGAGCGCGGCGAGAACTTCGGGATTCGTCGTGGCTCCGAGGGCGGCCACGCGCTCGAACGCGACGTTCGGTTTGATGACGACGACGTCGTCGGGCCCGATGAAGTGCCGGATTCCCCCGATCGCATCGATCGAGGCGCGGACCATGGCGTCGACGTTCTCTCCGCGCGCGACGCCGAGCACCGCCGCCGCCGGGGCCGGCGGGACGGCGAAGCCTTCCTCGGGAAGCCTCCGGGCGGGGTGGCGGGGCTTGCCCCGCTCGCCGTCCGGATCGCGCAGCGAGAGCGGCCAGTCGGGCGGAGCGAGGGCGGCCCACCCCGATCCGACGGCCAGCAGCGTCGCGGCGCCCGCCTGCCGGAGGAACACGCGACGCTCCTGCCGACGCGGGTCCCCTCCGAGACGTGCGTTGCCGGGCGTGCGGTTCTCCGTCCGGCGGCGTCCCCTTCGTCTCTCGGTCATGGGCGCTCTCCGGAGTACGCGCGAACCGCGTCCTCGAGGGCGCGCAGAGAGGACTCCGCCCGTTCGAGATCGGGAGCTCCCCGGATACCGAGGGTCCATGCGCCGGAGGGCGTCGCTCCCGCCACGCTTCCGAGGTAGCGATCCCGCGTCCACGCGATGGAGTCGGAGTCTCCGATCGGGCTTCCGTAGGACCGGAATCCCTCCGTGAAGCGGAGCGCCAGGCTTTCGGCCGCCGCCGCCGATCCGGCTGCCACCACGAACCCCTCCGTCTCGTCGTCGGCGAGAAGCCCCGAGTACACGTCGCGGGCGAATCCGAAGGAGAACGCGTTCTCGCTCTGGTAGGAAACCCGACCGGGATCGAGGCCGAGACAGCCGACGAAGAGCGCATACGCCCAGGGGAGCGGCTCGCCGGCCAACGTGTCGTCGAAGCGGCGCTCGAGATGCGCGAGCTGCGCACGCACGGAGGGGGACTCGCCGGTGCCGATCGCCCGGACGTAGTAGGAGCCTCGAGTCAGGTAGAGCGCGTTGCGATCGACGTGTGACAGCCCCCGCTCGTTGACCACGGGGGAGATTCCGGGCGCCCTCTCCCCGGCGTAGGCCCCGAGCGCGTTCGGGGCGTCCGAGAGGTCGTACATCTCGATGTCGACGACTTCCTCCGGATCGGCCTCCGAGACGAGTGAGACGAACCAGAGGCGCCGGAAGCCGAACGACTTGTAGTAGTCCTCCCGGCCGTTGATCTTTTCGTAGAGGTTGTCCGCGTCGAACGTCGAGACCGGACCCTCCTTCCAGCCTTCCGCCGCGATCCCCGAGGGAAGGGGTCCACGGTCCGTGGTCGTCGTGGACGCGGTCGTCGGGGGCGGGGTGAGGAGATCTCCGCCCGTGGCGAAGAGCTCGGGATCGGGGTGGGCTCCCCTCCATGCGACCCAGGCGAGCACGGCGGCCAGCAAGACGAGAACGGCGATGCCGACGCGGAACTCGGTCCAAGAGTAGGAGCGCCGATGGTGTCGGCGCCCGTCGCGCACGAAGACGGGATCGACGCGAGTCGAGGAGTGGCGCACGGGTCTGTGGGCTCCGGTGGGGGCATCCGTCGCGTCGCCTGCGGCGAGGGGATCCGCCTCTGCTCCGGCCAGCGTCCGGGCCGCGGGCGGACCCGGGAGCCACTCCAGAATAGCAGAGTTCTCCGGAATCGTCTGCTCTCCCACGGGACGGAATCGAAGTCCCACTCCTCGCCGAGCGCGTCGTAGAGATTCCCGTGCTTGCGGACTGAGTTGACCGGGTACGCGGGAACCCTCCGGTCCCTTGTGACACTGCGAACAGGTCGCGGGATCCCGTGCCGTCGCGATACCAGGCCCGAAACCCGGACGGCGGCGCGATCCTGCCGGGAATCGAGAGGAGAAGACAACGCCAATTCGGACAACGAGTTGCCGGAGCCGACGTAGGGGCCTCGGACCGCGGCCCGCCGGTCCCCGGGCCACGGCCGAACCTCTCGCCCCGGCGCCGCCCCGGGCCCGGCGTCCCGGCGGGAGGGATCCCCCTAAGGGCCTGCGCCGATGCGGCCGATCCGACTGACAGGAGGTGAATGCCCCGCCGCCGCCCCGCGCCGGGTCCCGCGGGCGACCGGCGGTCCGACGAACCGGGACGAGAGGCAAAGCCTTGGTGGAGCTCATTCGACGCGTCACGGACGGACTCATGCTCCGGAACATGCCCATCAACCGGAGACTCGCTCTCTTCTCCCTCGGGGTCTCCTTCTGGTTCCTGGCGATCGGTGGGATCGGTCTGATCCACGCGTACCACGCGATCGAGCTCCTGGGGATCGTGATCTGCCTGACCCTCGCCCACGTGCTGCTCTTCCTCTTCACGAGATCGCTGACCCGGTCGCTGACCGATCCCATCGACTCGATCTCTCGACAGATCCGCTCGCTGACCGAGTCGGATCCGGACACCCTCGGCGAGGTCGACATCTCCTCGAAGGATGAGATCGGTGAGCTGGCGGGGCGGATCAATCGACTGCAGGAAAGCCTCAGGGACGTGAGCCGCTTCAAGAGAGTGATCGAGGAGGACGACTCGACGCGTGAGGTCTACCAACGCCTGAGCGGCGTGCTGACGGACCTCGGACTGCCCTACCATCAGATCTACCAGACGACCGGCGAGACGCACGAGATGCGCCTGGCCGTGAGCACGGACGACAGCCAGGATTGGTGCAATCCGGTGGTGCTCGCCGACTGCGGCCAGTGCCGGGCGATCAAGACGGGCGCGGTCGTCTCCTCGACGACCTACCCGCGGATCTGCCAGCAGTTCTCTCGCCCCAATCACGAGCACATCTGCACCCCGCTGATCATCGATGGATCCGCCGCGGGTGTCGTCCAGGTGATCGAGCCGTTCGGCCCCGGAAGAGCGGTAGACCTGGAGATCCGGCTCGAGCAGGCGCAGCGATACATCCGGGAAGCGATACCCGTGCTTGCGGCAAAGCGGATCTCGGAGGGCCTGCGGGAATCATCGGTCCGGGACAACCTGACCCAGGTGTACAATCGCCGCTTTCTCGAGGAGATCGAGGCGTCGATGATCGCGCTCGCCCGCCGTCGCATGACCCCGCTGGGTCTGGCGATGTGCGACGTGGATCACCTCGGGCGGATCAACGACACGTACGGCCACGACGTGGGAGACCAGATCCTGAGTGAGCTCGCCAACGTCCTCCAGCAGTCCGTGAGGGCGTGCGACATCATGGTTCGCTACGGCGGCGAAGAGTTCCTCATCGTGCTCCAGGAGGGCGCGCAGGACGACGGGATTCTCACCGCCGCGGATCGATCTCGTGCCGCCGTGGAGGAGCATTCGTTCCAGGTCGGCGACACCGTGATCCGCTGCACCATCAGCGTGGGGGTCGCGGAGTTCCCCACCGACGCGTGCACGCTGGCCGAGTGCATCGAACGCGCCGACGAGGCCCTCTACGTGGCGAAGGAGTCGGGTCGGAATCGCGTCGTCCGCTACCCGGCCACGGCCGTGTCGCCCGTCACGACGCCGGAGACCGAGCCGCCGACCGCCCGGGAGCCCCGCCCGGACGGGTCCGACGGAACGAAGGACGTAATGCCCGCCGACTCCTTACCGGCCGGCGAGACGGATCGTGAGCCGGGATGCGAGGCGCCGGAGGAGGCGACCTCGCTCGACTCCGTTCTGGATGCGGGAGCGGCCCTCGAGGCCGAGTTCGCCGCGGCGGAAGCGGCGGTCTCGGCCGGAGAGATGACCGACGAAGAGGCGCTCGCGGCCGAGCTCGCCGCCGTGGAAGCGGCGGCATTGGCGGACGCCACCGCCCCCGTGGATGCCGTGCCGGACCCGACGCTGCCGGGGGAGGATCTCGAGATGCGGGAGGCGACGCCTCCCCCTTCAGGCTAGCGGGACTCCTTGATCGCGACCAGGACGCTCGTTCGCTCGGTGAGTCCGCGAACGTCGTCCAGTCGGCATCCTGCTTCGCGCAGCCACGATTCCACGCGGCTCTGGGAGTAGCAACCCCCCGCCCGTGTGCTCAGCAGCATGTTGACCGCGAAGAGCGCGGAAAACGTGGGCTCCGTTCCGTCTTCCGAGACGAAGAAGTCCTTGATGAGGAAGCGTCCCCCCGGGGCCAGCGTCGAGCCGATCTTGTGCACGATCGCGCGATTCTCGTCCTCTCCCCAGGAATGGATGATGTTGGACAGAAGGGCGGCGTCGAATCCCTGGGGAACAGAATCCGCGTGAAGATCTCCCGCGTGGAATCGCACTCGGGAGGCGGCGTCCGACTTCCCCCGGTACTCCTCGAAGATCGGTTCGACCTCGGGAAGATCGAAGACGATCGCCTCGAGCCCGGGATGACGCTCGCACGCGGTGAGGGCGTAGGTTCCCGGCCCTCCCCCCGCGTCCAAGAGGCACCGGCAGCCGGACAGATCGACCTCGTCCAGGAGACGGATCGCGGAGAGGCGCGCGATGTTGGCCATGCCGCGGATGAAGTGGCCGAGCTCTTCTCCCGAGCGCCGCTCCCCGGTGCCCTTCAGGGGCTGACCGGTCTCCAACACCTCTCCCACGCGGGACCACCGCTCCCAGGTGTTCAGGTCGTGGTTGAGAATGTCCCCCTGGTAGTCCGGCGAGCTTCTTACGAGCAACCGCTGGGTGCGGGGGGTGTTCGAGAAGCGGCCCTCGCTCTTCCGGAGCATTCCCATCGCGGTCAGTGCGTTCAGAAAGACCTCCGCCGCCCGAAGGTCCCATCCCATCCGCTGGGAGACATCTGATGCGCTGAGGGGTGCCGGGGCCAAGCGGTCGAAGAGAGCGCATCGATTCGCGGTCAGCAGCAGGATGGACTGCCGAAACGCGGAGGCCGTCTCGGAGAGCTCCTCCACCATTCGGGAGAGATGGGAATCGATTCGGCTTTCGGTCGGTTCGGTCATCGTCGCTCCCGGGGTCGACACCGGGGGAGAGCCGAGGTCGGGCGCCGAACGTCCCGCGCCCGGCCGGTCACGGACCGAGGAGGGATGCGGCCTCCGGCAAACGGCTCCCCGCCGGGTCGATCAACCACAGCCAGTCGTCGAAGAGGAACTCGAGGCGGATGGCGAGTAGCGCGATTCGCCCCATCACCGTGTAGCCGAACGCGGCGCCGAACGTGATCATCAGGACCCAGATACCCACCCGGGCCGTTCGGCCGACGAATCCCTTGTGCTCGATCGAGAAGAAGAAGTAGACGATGCTGGCGAGCACTCCGCCGACGAGAGTCAAGCTGCGGAGCGAGTCCCAGAACATGAACTCAGCCCCCGCGCCCACCGCCCAGAGGGGCTGAATACTGTTGCGGATCTGGCTGAGAAAGTCGGCATGGAGGAAGCCGATGAGGCGCAGGCCGCAGAAGACGCCGATGATGAACGCCATGGGCCAGCGGGCGATCCAGCCCCCCTTCGGGGAAAGGCGCCAGAGCAGCATCCCGCCCAGGACGAGCGGAACGACATACGGCCACTCCATCTCGGCTTCCAGCCCCGGCATGGCCCAGTTTCGGATCATCTCGGGATGGAGCTTTCCGATCAGGTTGGGCACGATGACGTTCCACCACCCGACGACCATCCAGTAGGCCGCCGTTACGCCCACCGCCACCGACTCGGCCACGCGGTAGAACGGGTTGTCCCGGATGAGAAACGAGAAGATCGCCAGGGTGAAGAAGGCGGCCACCCAGATTCCGATCGAGCGGGACACGCTGAGCCGATACTCCGTCTGTTCCGGATTCTCGGCCTCCGCCTCGTAGTACAGTCGGGCCTCGACCGGCTCGTACCGGGTCCAGGAGATCCGACGATCCTCTCCAATGGCCGTCAGGTCGTGATCCAGGGCGTCGTCGGACTCGACCCGAATCCACCGGGTGGATCCCGGCTCTTCCCCGAGCTCGGGGGACGACTCGACCTGGACGAACTCCATCGTCCGGGCCCGGACGTAGTCCTTGCCCATTCCCTGGGGAGTGAAGCCCGCCCGGATCACGAGCAACAGGCCGCCCACGAGGAACAACGCCGTCCAGACGAGGTTCTCGCGCTTCATCGGGCGGCCTCCCGCCTGCGACCGGTGAGGTAGACGGCGTTGCCCACGACGACGAGAACGAGGATCAAGACGTGTGCGACGAGCTGCGGTCCCATCCGTCTCTGGCCCTCCAGGTACTTTCCGGCCGGCAGGTCACCTCCGTACTTGTCCATGACAAGCTTCTCGTACTCGGCCGCGCCCTTGATGGCGCCGAGGAGGCCGGGGAGCTGCTGGGGGATGTACGGGTACATGAGGGGAGCCTGGACCCCCGTGCACCCGCCCACGATCCGGATCTCGTCCGGAAACGGGGTCGCCGCGTACTGGATCCACTCCTTCGTGCCCGCGTACCCGGCCGAGACGTTGACGACGAGGTCCATCTGCTGAATGTTCTCGATGTCCTTCATCATCGGGATTGCGTCGATCGTGGTGCCGAAGGAGTCGGTCGTGTAGAGCTGGCGCAGATCGGTGACGATGACCTTGATGACCCCCTCCATGCCGGACTTGTAGCCCAGGTTCACGTAGTCCTCCCCGTACTGCAGATGGGGGAAGTCCTCCCGGATCACCTTCTGGATGTTGTCGTCGATCATCTGCGGCCCCACCGGCCAGAGGGACATGAAGTACATCTTCAGCTTCTTCTCGCAGCAGTGCCGCACGAAGGCCGTGGCCATCGGTCCGAGCTCGCCTTCGCTCGCCGGATCGAAGTCGAAGGGAAGGAGCACCCGAGAACCCTCTTCCAGCTTTTCGATCTCGTCGAACACGGCGCGCGCCAGTCCGGTCGGCTTCTCCGGGAACTGGGCCTGGAGCAGGATGGGGACGGCGACGGCGAGGAACATCAGGAGGAAGATCCAGCGGCGGTCCAAACGGACGAGGAATTCGTACACGATCTACTCCTTTCCCGAACCGAGGAAGGAACGATCGACTCCCAGGAGGATCTTGAGCGCCACCGACGCCGTTCCCAGCGCGATGCCGATCATGATCGCCCGGTTACCCGCCGTGTTGAACACCCGCATTATGTCCACGGTCAGGTTCTCGAGTCGCAGTCCGGACAGCAAGTCGGGAAGGAAGTTCGTCAGAAAGACGCCGGCGAACGTGCGGCCCAGGAGAATGATGAAGGCCGTTCCGAGAAGCATGACGGCTTCGACGTTTCTCGCCCGGAACGCGCGGAAGGCGGCGGACGCGACGTAGAACGCGAGCATCGAGAACATGGTCGCGGTGAGCGGCACGAAGGCGTACTGGTAGAGCCACCAGAACGGTTTGCCCGTCTCCCGGTAACTGCCCGACCAGGGCCGGTCGGGATAGAGCTCGGCCGGGTTGATTCCGAACTTCGAGAGCCCGACGATCAACGTGACCGCGAAGGCCAGGACCGTGATCACGGAGTAGCCCCAGCCGCTGACCCGGCTCGATACTTTGGTGAGATGAACCTTCAACAGGTTGCCGCCCCCGAGCACGAAGGCGATTGCCGCCAGAATGTCGAACCAGATGGATGTCACTTCTCCCCACTGCTGTGTCTGGGGAATGAAGTAGGCGACGATCAGCACGAATCCGACGATCGTGGCAATGAGGCCCGGAATAGTGCGTCTCATCCGTCGGGCTCCTAGGTCAGGATGGTGTACCTGAGGTAGTGAACGGCCTCGGCGAGCGCTTCCGACCCCGTGATCGAGGCCAGAGTCGCCAACGCGACTCCGGTGAGCAGTATGACTCCGACGATGACCTTCCCGACGTCTTGTCCCTTGAGGCTGCCGAGCTCTTCGGGGGATCCGGACAGATAGGCGGACGCGGCGAAGAACTCCTCACCGATCAGCGTGTAGTCACAGGCCGCGACAAAGAACGGCAGCTGGGCCGGCATCGCGGTTCCGGCCACCTGGATCGCGCCGATCGAGTTTCCGGTCTCGGCCAGGATGAGCGATTCCGCGAAGAAGGTTCCCATGTAGAAACAAGTGGCGGGCTTTTCGCGCACCATCAGACCGGACAGGTAGGCCACGTATCCGAACTGCTCGTCGGTCACGTAGTAGATCAGATCGCGATTGTAGGAGTCGGGACGGCCCGCCGCCAGGAACGCCGCCTCCACGATCTCTCGGGCGGTGGTCATGACGAGGGACCGGGCGGTGGGAACCTGGACCTTCACGTCGTATCCGGCGGCGGTCCGGGACACCCGTGAGAGAATGGTCATGCTGGCGATGGTCTGGATGTCGTTCATGTCCTGGATGCCCGGAACGTAGATGCAGGAGCGTCCCATCTCCGTGGCTCGCCCCACGGCCTCGTCCACGGCCTCAAGGGCCGCGATCTTCCGGATCTTCATCGTCTGCCCGCTCGAAGCCCTCGCGATGAAGTAGACCACCGAGCCACCGAAGATGAGGGTGATGATGAAGAGATAGAACCGACCCCCGTCGAACCACTGGCGTCGCGGGATGAACGGCTGCGAGCTGAGAAGCGGGGCGGAGGTCCGTCCGTCTTCGGTCAGGGCCTCGACCCGGAAGAAATAGCCCTCCTCGTGACTCAGGTTGCCGACGGAGAACGACCGCTCCCCGGAAGCGAGCCGCGAGATGAGTTTGAACCGGGTCTCGCCGTTCAACACATCCACCGTAGCCGCCACTTCCGCGGCGGCACGCCGGGCCGCGTCTCTTCGCGCGGATCGGATACGAGTCGACGTGTCCCGGGAGCTCAGACCCTCCGCCGCCGCGCTCGCCCTCGTTCTCGCGGTGGCCTCCTCCTTGGCGCTGCGGATCGCCTTGGTCCGAAGTTCCGTGTCCGCGTTGCGGGCCTCGCTCTCCGTGAGGGAGCGATAGACCGCATACTCGACGACCGGGCCGGGATCATCCACCGACGGCGTCCAGGACAGATCGATCACGCGGCCGTTGTCGAAAGGATGGTCCCGGACGGTCAGGTTCGTGGGAGGCGCCGGACCGCCTTCGGCGGACGGAGCCGTCGGGATCTGGGCGGAGGAGAGGCCGGTGGCGAGCAGAAGGGCGGCCGTCGCGAGGGCCAAAGATCCCGCCGATGAGGGCAGGCGGATAGTCATCCGCGCTTGAAACGGCCGCATGGCACCTCCTCGAAGCCTACCGTGAAGCACCGGGGCACCTGCCGCCGGCTCACTCCTCTTCGCCCCGCGGGCGTGGATCCGCCCCGCAGGCCGCGTGTTCGCCCTACGATCCCCGTCGCCCGCGCTCATCCTCGAAGTATTCGATTCGAGCGACCAAATAGTCCACCGATCCTCGCCGCTCCAAAAAGGACGCGAACTCCTCGCACCCTCGAGCGTCGAAGAGGGCGGTGAGGATCGGCCGGAAGAAGTGCAACACCTGCGCCCCGACGTAGTTCAGGGGACGCCCGACCTCCAGATAGAGGAGGGCCGGAGACGTGAGCCGGCGACGCACGATCAACTGACAGAGCCGATCGGCGATCCGGCGTTGCTCCTCGGTCGGTTCGGCCGGCCCGGGGGGGTCCACGGCGAAGGCGTGCTTCAGCCAGTGACGGATACCTCCCCCTTCGGCGGGTGTTCGCAATCGTGCCCCCGGATGGGCAGACAGACGGTGGATCGGTTTCCAGAGACGGGCATTATACGCGGTCTTCCGAGGGCCAGCTACGGGGAATCTGCCGTCCGGCCGGGAAAGACCTTGGCTTCGGGCGGGTGGTAAGGAACCAAGACATATCGCCCCGGAATGTCGACGATCCGGAGGATCACGGGCTCCTCCGCCCCGGGGTACTCGGATCGATAGAGCCGGGCGACCGGAGTGAGATCGAACGTGGCCTCGTTGTCAACGAGAGCCTCGCACGGGTCGCCGTGGGCGTCATGACGGAGGAAGACGATCAGCTGCACCGGCCAGGACTCCAGGAACGCGCCGGAGGAGAGGGCCGCGAAGTCGTGCTCTCGGCACCCGCCCGAGTACTCGAGCTCGAGACGGAGGAAGTTGGCCTGGATCGTGGCCGCCGAGATCGTCGTCGCGTCGAGGAGGGAGTGCGGTCCAACGTCGGGGTGGATCCGAACCGGAGGAGATGCCGACGCCGGAGTGTTCCCCACCGGGTTCTCGGAGGGATTCGGGTCACAGGCCGCCGCGAATGCGACCGCACCCAGGAGAGCGAACCGCGTGATCCCGCGAGCCATGCCGTCTCTTGACCCCCTCATGCTCCTTCACACCACTCGTCGCACGCTCTGCGCTCCGCGACCCGAATCGACGGCCGCGGGACACTAGCGCGTGCGCTGCCAGTCCCGGCCGGTGAAGTGCTCCTCCAGCTCCTCCCAGAGTGCGTTCAGATCGCACTGCATCACGATGAGGTCTTGCTTCACCCCTCTCAAGTCCTTCACCCACCTGGGGAGCGAGAACTCCTCTCGAAATCCGAGCTTGCGGAAGATGCGTCGAGCCGCAATCTGAGGGCGCATCATCTTGACGACGATCTCCTCGACCTTTTCGTGGGCGGCGAGCCCGAAGAGCTCGCGGGCCATCAACATTCCGAGGCCCTGCCGCTGGAAGTCGCGCGCCACGATCAGCCTCAGCTCGGCCGCGTGCTCCTTCCAACCGTGGCCGAAGAGCTCCAACCCGCCGTCCGCCACGATGCGGTCTCCGTCGAGCGCGACCAGTCGCCTCACCCGACCGGTCTCCGCCTCCCGGATCCTCCGCTCGACGTGATCTCGTCGGGTGACGTCGACGCGAAGGAACGCCCGATCGTCCTCGGGCAGCTCGTGGAAGAAGGTGATGGAGCGCTCGAGATCGTCGGGGACCATGTGGCGTATGAGGACTTCGGTGCCGCTCTTGAGTCTGACTCTCTGTTCCTGATCGAGATCCATATCTTCCCCCTCGACGGAAGGCACTCGGCGAAAGCGCGTCGCAGGGGCCCGGGTCATCGGCGCAGGATTCAATAATGACGAGCCAAGGGAAGCCCGAATTCCCGTGGCACCCGCTGGGGGTCTGAACAGCCGTCCGATGTTCTCCTTGCGACTATATGTTACTCCTCCGGCGGTCCGGACTCAACTCGAGCGACGCGCGAGCCCGAGACGCCTCCGGAGGGCGGTTCCGGGCGCTCAACGAGTGCGCACGATCCGGAAACCGATGGTGTGGCTCGTTCTCTCCGGCTCGTAGAAGCCGGCTCGGTCCGCCACGCGCAGGTAGGTCCCGCCGGCACTCAGGCTGCCCCCGCGGGCCACGCGCTTCGTGCCGCCGGCCGGGCCGGGGGGATCGGTCTTCGGTGAATTCCCCAGCAGGCACGTTTGCCAGTCGTTGCACCACTCCATCACGTTTCCGGCCAAGTCGTGGGGAAGCTCACCCAAGATGCTCGGTCCGCCCGGATAGCTCCCGACGACCGTC
This sequence comes from bacterium, assembly GCA_025774805.1. Classification (GTDB taxonomy): domain Bacteria; phylum ARS69; class ARS69; order ARS69; family ARS69; genus JALGZR01. Next base: position 27,311 of record JALGZR010000003.1, on the reverse strand, counting down.
GTCCAACCGACGGCCAGCCGGTAGTTCGCCCTCTCGTCGTCGGGTGACTCGTTTCCCCAGGGAAACGCCCGCTCGTCGTCGAACTGCCCCGCGTATTCCCACTCGGCTTCCGTGGGCAGGCGGTATCCGGCCGCGCCGTAGGGATCCCCTCCGTTGCACACCCACGTCGAGTGATCATAGGCGCGCGGCCGCCCTTCGATCAGCGAGAGCCAATCGCAGTAGGCTGCGGCGCCGTACCAGCTCACCTCCTTCACCGGGTGGTCGCCGTTGATCCCCCAGCCCGCGTCCCGCAGATAGAAGATCCCCTCGTGAAAGGCGATCTCACTCTGTCCTTCGGGATCATCGAGGTCCAGAATCTCCACGGTGCTCCCGTCGAGGTTGTCGATCACCGAGGTGGCGGTGGCCGCCACGTATCCGTTCGAGTACGCCCACCAGACCGCCTCCAGGTACTCCTGATTGGTCACCTCGTAGCGGCCCAGATCCACGTCCCGGGTGAGCGTCACCGACCGCTGGTCTTCTCCGCAGGTGGACACGCCGTCCCCCATCGTGAAAGCCCCTGCCGGAACGAGGATCGTCTCCGGTGGACGGGGAAGCGGAACGGTGGGCGTGTAGAGCACGTTGGACAGCCCCGACCAGCGGGGCACCTCGTCCGCGACCCGCAAGGCGAAGTAGTAGAAAGTGCCCGCCGTCAAGCCGGTGACCTCGAACGTCTCCGTGGCTCCCGCGGGCCGGGGGAGCGGCAACCCGCTCACCGGCACCGCGTCGTCCCATGTGGTCTCGGAGAGGGCCGTCGTCGAGTAGCGGAGATCGTATGCGCTCGCCCGGCCCGCACCGAGATTGTCCCCGGGGGCCGTCCAGGTGAGCGAAACGGAGGTGGTGGTTCTCGACACCACGGCCAGGTCCTGGACCTGCCCCGGGGGCAGCACGTCCGGACTCGTCACGGCCAGGACGTTGGACAGATCCGACCAGTTCCCAGCGTCGTCGACGGTCTTCAGAGAGACGTAAAAGGTGATGTCGGTGCTGGGGATCTGGAAGGAGAGGGAGTCCGTCGAGCCGGCCGCCTGCGGATTCGGCGCCGCTCTCACCCGGATCGCGGTGTCCCAGCTCGCGTCCGTGATGGCCGCCAGGGAGTGCCGGACATCGTATCCCGTGGCCGTACCCACCGCCCCGTCATCCCCCGGGGCCGTCCACGCCACCGTGGCGGCCCATTGGTCCACTCTCCGCAGCGCGAGGTCGGACACGGCCGCCGGCGCCGTCGTATCGGCTCCCGTCGGGTCCCCGGGGCCGTTCTCGTCGCTCGGCTGGGTCGGACTCTCGTCCCCGCAGCCCGAGGGGAGACCGCACCCGAGGAGAATGCCCAGAACCGTCCCCAGCGCTCGCCGGCCCTCCATTGGCTCCCTCGACCCCTTCTTTTTACCCCGTTCTTTTACTCCGTCTTTTTACCCTGTCTGAGCGCAATCATACGATCGCGTAACGTGCGCGGATACCCCCCCGCCCGCCCGGGGCGCGGGAAAGCGCTTCCCCGCGCACCGGGTGCCGTCTTGACGATTGCCGAATTCCTGACAATGGTCACCTCGGGACTGGGTGTTCTCACGTTCCAATCGGAAGGAGGGTTACCATGCTGGCGAAGCGGACTACGGCGTCACTCCTGTGCGTTTCCTGTCTTCTGCTTCTTCACGGCCCGATGGCGGCTCAGGCGTCGTTCCCGGAGGCGGGACAGATCTACCTGAGCTTCTCCCCGGACGGCCGGGTGCAGGATCGGCACGTCGACGCTCAGACTCCCTTCGACTTCTATCTGATCGTTGACCTGGATCTCGCCGGCGGGGATCCGTTCGAGTTCCGGGTGGTCGAGGGAAGTCTCGCCTTCAGTACGGAGATCTGGGTCGCCGAGATCGACTGGATCGGCGACATCGCGGTCAACGCCGGCGCGGGACTGTCGAGCGGCTCCTACGATTTCTCCGTGGCGGTCGCGCCCTGCGTGACTCTGCAGGATGGCCCGAACGTCGTGTGCGCGTTCGAAGCCGTGTTGATGGTCGAGGCGGAAGACCTCTTCGTGGGCGTGGGACCGGGCCTCATGGGCAGCTTTGACGGTCTCGGCCCGGGATGGGGCACCTGCGCGGACATCGGCTACGTGTTCGAGGACGACGGCGTCCCGCGCTCCCTGTCGATCAACAGCCCGGTTGCCACCGAAAACAGGAGCTGGTCGAACGTCAAGGCCCTGTACCGGTAACCGCCGCCTCGGCGACGACGAATCCCGACGCGGGCGGAAGCGGCGGCGGATGTCCGCCACCGTGACCGCCCGCCGTCGCGTGGAGCGGTCGATCCCCTCTCCGGAGCGCGCGTTCGCGCGGTCACGACCCCGGCGGCGGGTCTGCAGGCTAGCGATCGTCCAGAATCGCGTCCGCCTCGAACTCCACGAGCCAATCCGGATCGATGAAGCGGGTCACCTGCATGACCGTGTTCGCGGGCCGGATGTCACGGAAGAACTCGCCGTGGACGCGTCCCACAATCTCCCAGTCCTGGATGCGGGTGAGCAGGGTCCGGGTCCGGTAGACGTGGCGCAGCTCCGCCCCCAGTTCCTCGAGCGCCTCGCGGATGATCTCCAGACATCTCCGTGCCTGCGCCGCGGGATCTCCCACTCCGATGGTCTCGCCGTCCGGGCCGAGGGGCGCCGTGCCCGTGACCGCGATCAGGCGGCCGGCCTGAACCGCGCGCGAGATCCCGATCACCGGTTCGAACGGTGAGGCGGTCGAGACGCGTTTCCGCCCGTCCTCGATCATCGTGCTCGGCTCCTCTCTGTCGTCGTCCCCGGAGAGGGGAGACTGGTCTGCGTATCTCACCCGCCCTGGCTACGGCGGTGGCTCGCGATGAGCCCGGTGGGAAGAGCAGACTAGCCGGATGACCGGGGCGACGCCAGTGCCGTGGCCGGTCCCGAGATCGGATCAGAAGTCATCACAGGCTGAACATCAAACCGACCTCCGGCGCCCAGTCGGTCGCCTTCGACGTCAGGCCGAAGGCGCTGTTCAGCTTGAGGAGCGCGTGCCGGCTGAAGTGCCACTGCGCCTCGGTGATGAGTTCGACCTCGTCCTGCGTGCCCTCGACGCTGCCGAAGACGCGCCAGCTCGACGACAGGCGCTTCAGGTACTCCACCGCCACCTCGCCGACGTCGAACGCCTCCTCGGCGCGATCGTACTCGGCGGCCGCCCGCCCCGACAGCGTGCCCCAGGAGTACCCTCGCACCGCCCCCACTCCGAGCTGGAACTCCCAGTCCGTCGTCCCGATGAGCGACCCCTCGTCCTGCGTCGGCAGGACGGTCTCGAAGTAGCTGAAGATCTCCGGCCGCCCGTCGCTCTCCCGGGTCCAACGCCAGCGAAGCTGACCCTCCACGTCTCCCAATCCGGATTCCGAGATCTCCCCGGGAAGACCAGATCGATCTTCGCCGCTCGTCTCCAGCTCCGCCGTGATGATCGCGGCCTCGACCTCCAGTGCGAATCGGTCGGACAGACCGTATCCCAGGAAGAGGAGCCCCTCGGACGCGTCGTATTCTCCACGATGATCGCGATCCTCCGCGAATCCGAGTTCGTCCGGGGAGTACTCGAAATCGGAGTCGCGGTAGTACTCGAAGTAGGCATAGACGAGGAGCTGGCCCGGCTGGATATAGGTCCCGAACATCGAGGACGGGATGCCCTCGCCCCGGTCCCGCAGGTGGGGCGGCAGGTCTTCGGTGTCGAGGTGCGACCGGACCTGCCTTGCCTCAGCGCCGGCCGCCAGGAGCACGACTCCGAGAGCCGCGAGCACTGCCGATTTCATTTCCATCACCTCCGGATCTCCCGAGGAGAGCCCTTCTTCGCCCGCCGTCGGGTCACGCTCCGACAGGAAGTCAGCCCCCCCTTCGTAGTCGAAGGAACCGCCCCCCGAGAGGGTGACGATACGCTCCCCGGGGGACGACGACTACGGCAGGGTGTTGAAGAAGCCCTCGGTGATCGTCTTGTTTCCGTTCTCCGAGATGGCCAGGACTTCCGCCTTGTACAGGGCGCCCGGCTCGAGGAACGTCGAAGGGACGCGCAGACTCCTCGCGTCCCCGGAGAGCTCGACCTCCATCGAGGCTCCCGTGTCCTCGCTCTCGACGATCACCTGGTAGCTCTCCGCGCTCGGAACCGCCTTCCAGCGAATCTCGACGTCCTCGGGATCGACCGATTCCCCGTTCGACGGCGAGAAATCGGGCGGATCCGGGAGGTCGTGCGAGAGCGTCCCCGTCCCCGTCATTCGGACACCTTCGGTCGTCCTGCCGGCGAAAGTGTACTCTCCCGGAGCGAAAAGGCCGAGGACCTCTCCCGGCGACGGCTCGGCGCTCTCGAAACGCAGCTCGGTGATGCCGAGCTCCCTCAGCTCTCTCTTGGCGCGGATGTCCAGGATGGGCTCTTCGAACGGAGAATAGATCTTCACCCGTCTCCAGTCCTCGCCGTCGAGAAAGATCTGAACGCCGAGATCGTTGTCCGTAGAGTTGAACTCGAGGAAGATCTCCGAGTCCGCGAACGAAATCCCGCCGCGTCCTGGGTCCAGGTCATCGAGTACCTCGGTTTCGGGCGAGTTCGACGGATCGCTCGATTCTTCTATGGGATCCGGTTCGATGACGGTCCCCTCGTCACCACAACCCAATGTCAAGCCCAGTCCGATCCCACCGATCAGGAGCACCGCCATCCGCGATGCGAGCCACGAGCACGTCATGCTTCACCTCCGATTCGCAATCCATTCGCCAGGTTCCCCACCGGCCGATCGCGGCCGTGAGACCGAACGACCTTACGCTAGCCTGGCGGGATGACCGGCGCCTGTCGTGGAGATGACGATTCGGCAATGTTCGCGCACGTGACCGTGCGGTTGTGGACAGCCCGTCGGTCCGTCCTCTAGATTGGAATCAGCGTCACTACGATCCCCTTTCCGGAAGAGGAGCTCGCGCGACAGTGCGTCTTCTGCTCGTCGAGGACGATCTCAAGATCGCGTCCTTCGTCATCAAAGGCATGCGAGAGGCCGGCTTCGTGGTTGCCCATGCGAACGACGGTCCCACCGGGCTGCAGATGGCCCTGAGCGAGCCCTGGGACGCGGCGGTGATCGACATCATGTTGCCGGGGCTCGACGGGCTGACGATCATCGAGCGTCTGCGTGAGCGACGGGTGCGCCTGCCCGTCATCATCCTGAGCGCCAAACGGTCGGTCGACGAGCGGATCGAAGGGCTCCACGCGGGGGGCGACGACTACCTGACGAAGCCCTTCGCGTTCTCCGAGCTGCTGGCCCGGGTCCAGGCGTTGATCCGGCGCGCCAGCAACGCACCCGAGCCCACGAGCATCACCGTGGGTGATCTTTCGATCGACGTCGTGCGGAGGATCGTGACCCGGAGAGACCGGAGGATCGATCTGCCTCCCCGGGAGTTCTCCCTGCTCGAGTACCTCGCGCGCAACGCCGGGCGGGTCGTCTCGCGGACGATGATCATGGAGCACGTCTGGGACTACGACTTCGATCCCCGCACGAACGTCGTGGAGTCCCGGATCTGCCGCCTGCGCGAGAAGATCGATCGGGGACACGACTCTCCTCTCATCCATACCGTGCGTGGAATGGGCTATGTCCTCCGGGAAGCCGATTAGACGCGGGCGGTCGCTCGCACTGCGACTCGCCCTTTGGTACGCGGGCATCTTCGCCGTCTCCTCGACGATCGCCTTCGCGATCGTCTACGCGATGCTCGTGTCGATCCTGCGGGACCGCACGGACGAGGATCTGGAGGAGGACGTCGCGGAGCTCGCCGCGATGATGCGCGACGAAGGGCTGGAGAGAGTCCAGGCCGAGATCGATCTGGAAGTCCAGGGGCCCCACGCGCCGGACGTCCTCATCGCCCTCTGGTCTCCGGACGGAACGAGCCTCCGAACCGACGGCTTCGAGTGGCCGGGACTGCGGCCCCCCCTCGAGAAGCTGCGTCAGCTCGAGGAGGATCCCGAACCGATCCTGGAGACCCTCGCGGCTCCCGGGCGCGAGCACGCCGTGCGCATGATCTACGGACGCCTCGCCCCCGACGTCGTGCTCCAGTTCGGTCAGTCGCTGGATGAGGACGAGGAGTTGATCACCGCGTTCCGAATCGGTTTCGCGGTCACGTTGGTCGTCGTCATCCTCCTCGGGGTTCCGATCGGCTGGTTCCTCGCCCGGCGTGCGCTCCGCGGCGTCGAGGAGATCACGCGGACGGCCACGGAGATCGCCGACGGCGCCCTCGACCGGCGGGTGACGGTCCGCACCCGGGACGACGAGCTGGATCGGCTGGCGCGGGCCTTCAACACGATGCTCGACCGGATCGAGGCGCTCATCCGCGGCATGCGCGAAATGACGGACAACCTGGCGCACGACTTCCGGAGTCCGCTGACCCGCATCCGGACGACCGCCGAGATGGCGCTCGCGGAGGAAGATCCGTCCGCCGAGCGCGAGTCCCTGGCCGCCGGCACGATCGAGGAGTGCGATCGTCTGATGGAGATGGTCGACGCCACGCTGGACATCGCCGAGGCGGAATCCGGCGCGGCCCGGCTTCGCCTCACGGACATCGACCTCAAGGATCTGGTTCTCGAGGCCTGCGACGTCTTCCGGTCCGTGGCGGAGGACCGGAACGTCGCGCTCGAGACCGAGCTGCCGGAGCGGTGCTCCGTCCGCGGCGATCTGCAGAAGGTCCAGCGAATCGTCGCGAACCTGCTGGACAACGCACTGAAGTACACCCCCGCCGGCGGACGGGTGACGTTTCGTCTGTCCGAGCGGGACGGCGTCGTCGCGCTGTCCATCGAGGATACGGGAGTGGGGATGACCTCCGAGGAGACGTACCGCATCTTCGATCGTTTCTACCGTGGTGACCGGAGTCGGACGGACCACGGCAACGGACTGGGGCTGAGCCTCGCGCTGGCCTTCGCCCGGGCCCACGGCGGGAACATCGAGGTCCGGAGCGCCCCCGGGAAGGGAAGCACGTTCACCTTGGTCTGGCCCGGCCCCCGACGGAGCGCCTGAGGCCGGGACCGGAGAGCGGTGGTGGAGGGAGCTCCAGACGGGGTCGACAGTCGTCGGTCGGTCTCAGAGCTCGAACGCGAGCATCAGTGCGACCGCGTCGCGATCGGGTTCACCGTCGAATGAGCCGTGCAGGTATTCCCCCGTCGCGGTGACGAAGTCGGACAGCTCCCCGGACGCCGCGAGACCCATCTGCCGCTCGGGATGGCCCGCCAGCTCGGACGACGTCTCGGCCCGTCCCGAAAGGGCCCAGCGCTCGGACACGCGGAGCGTCAGCTCCAGACTCGCGGCCGACGGACGGACGGCGCCCTCGTCCAGATGACCGGCGGCGAACTCCTCGATCGCCGTGACGAGCTCCCATCGTGCGAGGACGCGGTCCCACTTCCGAGAGACGAACCCGGCGATTCCGCGGACGACATCCGTCGGCGCGGAAACGGACGGGTCCTCCTCCCGGAACTCGTCGCGTAGCTCCCGCAGCTCGACGGCCTCCGTCAGATCGCTTGTCCACGAGAGGCCGAGGCTCCACCCCCCGGAAACCTCCGCGATCAGGGAGGCCGCGAAGTCGAGATCGCCGTCCCCGGCGAGCTCGCCCGGGTAGGCGCTCACCGACGCCTCCAGGCGCTCTCCCCGGTATCCGAGGACGACCGTGTCGTCGTCGGTCTCGCCCAGGACGACCGTCAGCGGATCCTCGATGAAGCGGGAATCGGACTCCGCGAAAGGGACGACGGTTCGGCCCGCCCGGGCGAAGCCCGGCCAGCGCTCCTCATCGCCCACCTCCAGAGAGACCTCTTCGACGAGGACGCCCCGGTCCCCCTCCGACTCCCATTTGATCCCCGTCTCGAGCTGCCACCACGCGCCCTCGAGCACCACGCCCACCTCATCGAACGTGATCTCGCCCGCCGTCTCTCCGCCCTGATCCTCGGCGACGAGCTCGAGATCGGCCTCGACGACGAGGTCCCAGCGGCCGCCGACATCGTCCTCCTCTTCCTCCGGTCCCGCTTCGGGTGACGCCGGGACGTGCGCGGGGAGACTGAGCAGCCAGACGACGGCGAGCAGGCGCCGGAGCGACCGCCGTGGAGTCGTGAATCGATCCGCCCGGTCGCCCCGCCGGGGCCGGGATTCTCGCTTCGCCAATCGTCGTCCTCGGTACGGGTCTTTTCCCGTGGCGCGGGGGACGACCTCCCTCGAGATCTCTCCCGCTTCCGCCTCGTTCCCCCCCGAGCTTACTCCAGCGATCCTCCACTCTCAGCCGAAATGCGGTCCGCCGTCGCCCCGGTCCGAAAGTCTCCCCGCGCCCTCCGGCTCGAACCGATCCCCGCGACCGGAGTGCAATCCGGCGCACCGGTCCGCGAATCGTGAATGAGCTCGGACGGGGCGGTGCGACGGGACGGCAAGGATGATGAACCAGCTACTCCGCGGGCACCTCACTCCCCGGAGGTTCTGCTGTGACTCCTCGCTATACGCACGGCAACCCGCCAGCGCGACGAGCATTCAGCGAAACCCGAACGCGACACTCAAGAAATGCCTGAGGTTTCGTGCGGGCGAGCTCACTCCCCGCGGACGGCCCGGGATCACGAATTGGTTGATTTGATGCGGGCTTTGCCGGAATACTCGATCATGCGCATAGTGGGCTCAGGACGCGACGCCCGGCGTTCGCATCCGATCGTGCTCCCGCGCAGGATCCCCCGCCGACCGGAACGAGGCGATCGATGACCGACAGCGTCCGAGACTTCTCCCCATCGAAGGCCGTTCGTTCGTCCGACGAGCTCGACCGCCTCTTCTCCCTGTCGGTCCAGATGCTCTGCATTGCGGGGACCGACGGGTACTTCAAGCGCCTCAATCCCGCGTTCGAGAGGACCTTGGGTCACAGCACCGAGGAGATGCTCGTCCGGCCTTTGCTCGACTTCGTGCACCCGGATGATCGGAAGGCCACCGTAGAGGAGATCCGCAAGCTCGAGGCAGGCGAGCCGACCGTCCACTTCGAGAATCGATTCCGGTGCAAGGACGGGTCCTACCGCTGGCTGGTGTGGACCTCCTCACCCGACGCGCAGAACGGCCTGCTCTATGCCACCGCTCTCGACGTCACGGAGCGCAAGCGCGCCGAGCAGTTCTACCGCAGTGTCATCGACTCCGCGCCGGACGCGGTCCTCATCACCGATCGGAAAGGTCGGATCCTGCTGGTCAATCGATTGACGGAGACCCTCTTCGGATACGGGAGAGAAGACCTCATCGATCAGACGATCGAGCTTCTCGTGCCCGAACGGCTCCGGGAAAGCCACGTGAAGCATCGGGAGCACTACCTGGGGTCCCCCCGGGTGCGCCCGATGGGCAGCGGCATCGAGCTCTCCGGTCGGCGCCGGGACGGCAGCGAGTTCCCCGCCGAGATCAGCCTCTCGCCGTTGGAGGTCGACGGAGAGGCGCTCGTCTTTGCCGCCGTGCGGAACATCACTCAACGCAAGAGAACCGAACACGGATTGCGCGCCAAGGAGGCGGAGCTCCTCGCCGCCCAGGGAATCCAGAGATTCATCCTCCCGTCGGAGACTCCGTCGCTGCCGGGGTTCGACATCGCCGGCGCCACCTACCCCACGGAATTGTCGGGGGGCGATCACCTCGACTTCATCCCCATGGCCGATGGATCCCTGGGGATCGTCATCGGCGACGTGACCGGTCACGGGGTCGCGGCGGGGCTGATCATGGCGAGCACCCACGCCTTCGTCCGCGCCTTCGGCGAAGCGGATGGGGACATCGCGGGGATTCTCGCGCAGGCGAACCGCGCGCTCCATCGCATGACCGACGCGGACCGCTTCGTGACACTGCTTCTGGCCGAGCTGGATCCGGTCTCCCGGGTTCTCTCCTACGTGAACGCGGGACATCCCACGGGCTACGTACTGGACGGCAAGGGGGACGTGCGGTGTACGCTCGAGAGTGTCGGCATCCCGCTGGCCATTCTGCCGGAGTTCGACTACCCGAAGCGTCCGCCGATCTCGCTGCAGACGGGAGACCTGGTGCTCCTGCTGACCGACGGACTCCTCGAGGCGGAGTCGCCGAGCGGCGAGCCCTTCGGAGCGGAACGGGTGCTCTCGGTGGTCCGATCGTGCCGGGGCGAGCCCGCCGCCCGGGTGATCCGCTCCCTGCACACGGCGGTGTGCCGGTTCGCGGGCAATGACCACCTGCCCGACGATCTGACCGCGATCGTCGTTCGGGTTCTCGGCAACGGGTCGGGATGACGGGGGTTCCCGCGCCCTCGCGGCCGACCGGATGCGGAATTCGCCCGGCCCGGGGGCCGGAGCCGGGAAAGGCGTCCCGATGACCGATCCCTCGCCCCGCCTTCTTTTCGATCTGCAGGGGAGGGTCGCCGTCGTCACCGGCGGAGGTCGCGGGATCGGGCGGGCGATCGCCGAGGGTCTTTCCGCCTGGGGCGCTCGTCTCGTCATCGCCGAGATCGACCGGCGCACCGGCGAGGCCGCGGCGGAGGCCATCCGCGAGTCGGGGGGCGATGCGATCCGGGTCCCCGTCGACGTGACGGATCCCCGAAGCATCTCCTCGATGCTCGATCGAGCGGAAGCCGAGTTCGGAGCGGTGGACATTCTCGTCAACAACGCCGGGATGAGTCAGCGGACCCCGGCGGAGGAGTACTCCGACCCCGATCTCGACCGGATCATCGCTCTCAACCTGAGCGGCCTCTACCGATGCATGCGAGAGACGGCGCGGCGATGGATCGCTCAGAAGCGTCCGGGAAAGATCATCAACCTGGCATCGTTCGCCGGCGTCGTGGCGGATCCTCTTTCCGCGCCCTACGCGGCCACCAAGGGAGGCGTCGTGCAACTCACCCGGACCTGTGCCGTCGAGTGGGCGCGACACGGAATCCTGGTAAACGCGATCGGGCCGGGCTATACACGGACGGAAATGACGGCGGCGACCCTCGACAATCCCGAGACCGAGGCCGTGATCCGGTCGAAGACACCTCTGGGTCGGGCCGCGACCCCCGCGGAGATGGCCGGAGCGGCCGTCTTCCTCTCCTCGAGCGCATCCGACTACGTCACCGGACACATCCTGATGGTGGATGGAGGCTGGACCGCCGTCTGACAGGCGACGAACCACTCGCCGGTTTCCGTGACCTGGCACCCCTCCAAGCTGCCCCCATCGAGCTCGGCAATGCTCTCCGCGTAGAGGCGAGCGGATCTCCGGTACGCGTGAGCAGACCGTCGAGAAGGACGCCATCGCCTTCCGAGTGCCGTCGGGTGTGCGGTCCCCCCGGGTAGAAGTTGACAGAGCAATCCGCTTCGCATAACTTCGCGCGGCTCTTTGCTCTCTGAGCGCCCGGGCGTCTCGCGACCACGAATCGGGTCCGGATCCTCCGGGTGCGGCCGGCACCGCATCGGAGGTCTCATGGGATCCAGTCGCCCCCCTCTCTCCCGCCGGTCGGGGCTGCCCGTCCGGCTCCCGGTTCTCTCTCTCGTCCTCGTTCTGGTCGGGGCGGCCGCCGCCTCTCTCTGCCTCGCCTCTCCCGCGGACCCGGCGGCGCCGGCCACGGACGAACCGCACGGGTCCGAGGTCACGGGGGATGAAGCCGCTCATCCGACCGCGGGCCAGGGGACGGACGGTCACGCGGGAGCTCACGGAGAGGAGCACGGAGGGGAGCACGGACCCGACCTCGGGAGCCTCCTTCCCCTCTGGAGCGCGCTGCCGTTCGCGGGCATTCTTCTCTCCATCGCGATCTTCCCGCTCCTCGCGCCCCACTTCTGGCACCGGCACTTCCCGAAGATCTCGGCCTTCTGGGCCCTGGCGCTCGCCGTTCCGTTCCTGATCGTATACAAAGGGGCGGCCCTCCAGGAGATCTTCCACATCTACCTCGTCGACTACATCCCGTTCATCATTCTCCTCTGGGCGCTGTTCACGGTGGCCGGGGGAATCTACGTCGGCGGGTCGCTGAGGGGATCGCCTCAGGTCAACGTGACCCTTCTCGCCATCGGCACGCTCGTCGCCTCGTGGATCGGAACGACGGGAGCGGCCATGGTCATGATCCGGCCGCTGCTGCGGGCCAACGCCTGGAGAAGGCACAAGGTCCACATCATCGTCTTCTTCATCTTCCTGGTGGCGAACATCGGCGGGTCGCTGACCCCGCTCGGAGATCCGCCCCTGTTCCTCGGGTTCCTGCACCAGGTTCCGTTCTTCTGGGTCACCACGGGCATACTGCCCCACATGCTCATCGTGGTCGTATTTCTCCTCGCTCTTTTCTACCTGTTGGACCGTCGCATCTACCGGAGGGAAGCTCCCCCGCCGGAGGAGGCGGCGAGCGGAAATCCCGGAGGCCCGGCGGCCACGAGCCTGAGGGTGGCCGCGACCACCGGCGCCAAGAGGCGGGGCATCTACATCGAGGGCTGGCACAACTTCTTCTTTCTTCTGGGAGTCATGGGGGGCGTGCTGTTTTCCGGGAACTTCCGGCTCGGCTCCCACACCGTATACGGGCACGTCCACGTGGAGACGCAGAATCTGATTCGGGACGGCTTCCTCATCCTGATGGGGATCCTCTCTCTGCTGACCACCGCCAAGGCCACGCGAAAGAAGAACGAGTTCACGTGGTTTCCGATCCAGGAGGTCGCCTACCTCTTCGCCGGGATCTTCATGACGATCGTTCCGGCGCTCAAGATCCTCCAGGCGGGAGAGCACGGAGCGCTCGCCGGATTGGTGCGAACGGTCCAGGAGCCGATCCACTACTTCTGGGTGACCGGCATTCTGTCGAGCTTCCTCGACAACGCCCCCACGTACCTCACGTTCTTCAACAGCGCCCTGGGATCTCTCGGAATGCCCGAGAGCGCGGTTCCCGGCATGCTCGGCTACCTGGGCGACGAGCTGAGAAACGAGTGGTTCATTAGCAATCTGAAGGCCATCTCCGCCGGAGCCGTCTTCATGGGGGCGAACACGTACATCGGCAACGCCCCGAACTTCATGGTGAAGTCCATCGCGGAGGAGGCGGGGATTCCCATGCCCTCCTTCTTCGGCTTCATGATCAAATACTCGATCCCGATCCTGATCCCGTCGTTCGTGATCGTGACCCTGATCTTCTTCCGGTAGAGGAGTACGCGCCATGACGCCCGCCGCCCCGGCCCCGAGTAATCGCGGTTCCGGATCTTCCCGCCCCACTTTCTACGAGGTCGCGCTGGAGGGGCAGCCCGAGCAGGTTCGCGGCATCTTGACCGGCCTCGTTCTCGGCTCCGGAGTGAAGGGGCGGCTCTACTTCAGTCACGAGGAGGGCGTGACCCCCGTCTCCCTCGGAGAGCGACTGCGGGATCTCGTGGGACTCCAGGCGGTGTGCCACGTGATCGTGGACAAGCCCGTGCTCGATCTTCTCCGACGCTTCGAGAAGCGCCTGGTGAAGGCGGGAGAGATGCGGCTCGCCGAGACGAAGCGGATCCGCCGCGGCCGGTTCGACTTCGCCTATCACGCCTACGCGCGGCAGTACGGCCGGCAGATCCGGGAGCTCTTCCGCTCGCTTCCCGCGGGCGTCAAGCTGGAGGGGGGCGAGCCCCGGGAGACCGTCGACGAGAGCGCGCGCGGCATCGAGGCCTACTCGCCGACCCACCACTACGAGGTGGAAGGGGAGGGGACCGCGATCGGCCGCGTCGATCTGCTCATCCAGGCCCGTCGCCTTCTGGATGACCACCCCCTCGTCTCGGTCGAGCCGATCCACCTGGAGTTCGCCTAGCCGGCATATCTCACCGGCCTCGTCGCGCCCCGGCCATGACGGCGGCCCGACCTCGCGGCCGCCGACCCAGATCCCCGCCGGGGCGTCCCGCGACAAGCTTGACACATCCTTGACAGAGCCTCCCGGGAGCCCTCTCATGGCCAGGAGAAGCCCGGACCTATCGGGTGAGCGCGCTGGCGAACATGAACTGGACACCGGGGTTTCCGCGACCGTGACCGATTCCGCCCGCTCGAGCGAGCCGAGGCACCCGATCGGCGTGGTCTCGGCGCGCACCGGAATCACCCAGGATGTCCTGCGGGCGTGGGAACGCCGCTACCGGACCGTCGTGCCCCATCGAACGGAGACGGGCCGGCGCCTCTACTCCGACCAGGACCTCGAGCGGTTTCGCCTTCTCAAGCGGCTCGTGGACTCCGGCCGGCGGATCAGCGACGTGGCCCACCTCTCTCGCGAGGAGCTGATCGCCCTCGCCCGCGAGGATCGGGCGGGGTCGCCGGGAGGCGGGCTCGAGAAGATCGCGCCACGAGGGGGAGAGAGCGTCGCGGACCTCTTCGAAGAGGCCCTCGCCGCGATCCGGGACATGGACGGCGATCGCCTCCGTCGCGTGCTCCGCGCCGCGTCGCTCGTCCTGACCCCGGTCGCCATGCGTCGGGAGCTCCTCGGTCCCCTCCTCGTTCGGACCGGCGAGGACTGGCGGAGCGGATCGTGCCGCATCGCGAACGAGCATCTCGCGAGCTCCGTCATCCGCTCGTTCCTCGGGGAGATCCACGGAGGCGAGGACCTTCCGCCGTCCGCCCCCAGTGTGGTGATCTCCACACCCGTCGGACAGCTGCACGAGATCGGCGCGCTCATGTCGGCGGCGGCGGCGGCGGAGGTCGGTTGGAGGGCCGTCTACCTCGGCCCGAATCTCCCCGCCGAGGAGATCGCCGCCGCGGTCCGCCAGCGCGGCGCACGCGCGGCCGCTCTGAGCGTCGTCTTTCCGGGATCGGACCCCCGCGTCGTGGAGGAGCTCACGCGACTGCGCCGCCTTCTCGGAGACGACGTCCCGATCCTCGTCGGCGGCTCCGCGTCTCCGACCTACGAGACGGAGTTGCAGAAGATCGGTGCGACGCGTGTCGAGGACTGCGGTGATTTCCAGAGCGCCCTTGCCGCGCTCACGTCTTGATCGAACACGCCTGCCGGTACGAGCTCCGGAGCCCGGCCGCTCTCGGGTGGACCGCCCCGCCGGGGCTCACGACGAGTCCGAGGGGGCGGGACCCCCGCGCTCAGTCCGCCGCCATGACGAAGGAGAGGACGGTCTTGTCATTCCCCCCCATGTTCATCGACATGGCGTAGGGCTTGCCGGTCGGGAACTTCACCTGACAGTCGCCCGCCCGGCCGGTGAGCTGCTGGATCAGGTCC
Organism: bacterium; assembly: GCA_025774805.1. Classification (GTDB taxonomy): domain Bacteria; phylum ARS69; class ARS69; order ARS69; family ARS69; genus JALGZR01. The sequence continues at coordinate 12,181 of JALGZR010000003.1, read as the reverse complement.
GCCACCTGCCGGACCCCGGTGCAGCCGGTGGGATGGCCGAACCCGATCAGGCCGCCGGTCGCGTTCGTGGGGCACTCGCCGTCGATTCGCGTCCTCCCGTCGAGGACGTAGTCCGGAGCCTTCCCCGGCTCGGCGAGACCCACCGCCTCGAGCGAGAGCAGACCCGAGATCGTGAAGCAGTCGTGCGTCTCGAGGAGGCCGAGCTCGGAGGCTGAGATGCCCGCCATGCCCAGGGCCGCGGCGGCGGAGGCCGCGGTGGTGTCCTGGCGGGTGAGATCCGCCGGGTCCTTCGTCAGGTCTCCTTCGCAATGACCGACGCCGACGATCCGCGCGGATCGGTCGAGAGGGACCCCGAGCTTCTTCAGACCCTCCTCGGAGGCCAGAATGAGCGCCGAGGCGCCGTCCGTGACCTTGGAGCAGTCGAAGACCGAGATGTGCTCGAGAAACGCCTTGGCGTTCGGCTCGGTCATCCCCGTCGCCCGCGGATTCGGGTCCCGGTTGTGGTGCTCCTGCGCGTTCGGATTGCGGCGCGCGTTCTCGATGGCCAGGGCGTACCACTCCGCCATGGCCCGTCGCGTCCGCTCGCGACCGTACTTGTCGTAGTAGGCCCCGGCACGAATCGAGAAGCAGTTCGGGAAGAAGAAAGCGTGCCCGTTCTTGCGCTCTCGGCTGTAGTGGCCCGCGCCGGCCAGAATGTCGGCGCCGTACATCGCCTTGACCGTGTTCTGGACCTCCACGCCGATCACGAGCACCGCATCGGCCAGGTCCGCGAGGATCGCGTTCACCGCGGTGCTCACGGCCAGGCCCCCGGAGCCGCAGGCGCCCTCCACCCGCGTGCAGGGCTTGTGGTGCAGCGATTCGTGCACCGCCGGAAGGAAGGCCGCGAGATGTCCCTGCCGGTTGAACCGGGAGGCCATGAAGTTGCCGATGACACCCTGGTCGATCGCGTCCGGATTGGAGACCTGCGCGACGCTCGCCCGTCCCGCCTCGAAGATGTAGTGCTCGATTCCCGGACGGGGTTTCTTGGGATGGAACTCCTTGCGCCCCGGACCGAGGTAGATCGTGTGGGCGGGCGCGCAACCGTAGACCTTCTTTCGAAGCGTGATCATGACGCGACTTCCTTCACTTCACGGGTGAATTCGTTGATCGGCCCGTACAGATGGAAGAAACCGTTGGTCAGAACGCCGTTGACGTCCTCCGGACCGTTCGCGACTCCGTCGGACACGAGCTCCTCTCCGATGGACTTCGAGGCCCGCAGGTACTCCAGGGCGAGCTTGGCGCCCTCGCCGTCGGAGGAGCGCAGCGCCGCGAAGTGGCTCGCGAGTGCCGCGCCCTTCTCGCGGTCCATGAGAAGCGCCTTCCAGGGCCGGAACCCGTCCGGGAGGGGGCCCAGCTCCGTCTCGGCCCTCTTCACCTCGGCCGCGTCGAAGGGAACGTACTCACCCTTCCCGGGCTCGTAGACGGCGACCGGCCTTCCCCTCTCGTACCTCAGGATGCCGTCCTTCTGGGAGCCATCCGGCCGCTGGCCCCCGAGAATTCTCTTCCGGACCAGATCGTCGATGAGGTCGCTGTGGAGCCCTCGCCCCGGAAGGTAGGTGTTCATGACGTTGAGAATGAGCTGCGTGACGTCGACGCCCACGTAGTCGATGAGCTGGAAGATTCCCATGGGACGCAGGAGCCAGTCCTGGCTCACCCGATTCATCTTGTACAGCGCCGGGGCCCAGTCGCCGCCTCCGCGAAGCCGGTCGGCCACGGAGATGGCGTGCAGCCCGTCCCGCATGAAGTGACCGTTGCCGATGAAGCCCGCGACGTCGTTGGCCGGAATCACCTTCTTGCCGAGTCGCTTGGCGAGCTGCTCGCCCGAATCCTTGAGCTCGGGCAGCGTCCGCTTCGACGTGATCAGCTCCAGCAGCTTCTGGACGGCCGGCGGATTGTAGAAGTGGTAGCCGACGATCCGGCCGCCGAGCTCGAGCTTCTCGTCGAGGCCGCCGATCGGAATGGACGACGTGTTGGTCAGATACCAGGCGTCCGGATCGGCGACGGACTTCACCCGGCCGAGGAGATCGATCTTGAGGTTCTCATCTTCGAACACGGCCTCGAACACGAGTCGGGCGCCGGCGGCGGCCTCGAGATCGACCGAGGGACGGACGAGCAAGAGGGACTGGCCTACGAACTCCCGAATCATGTCGCCGTTCTCGACCAGGTCCTCGCGATCCGCGTAGAGAACCCGCAGGTCGTTGACGCTCTTCTCCGCGAGCTTGACGAGCTGACTCCGCAAGTACGTCATCAGGCCGCCGAGCGCCTCGTGGCTCACGTCGATGAGGGTCAGGCGGTACGTCTTCCCCTTGCCCTCGGGAGTGAGCCTCGTTCGGGCCAGCTCCTTCGTGAGAAGCAGGGAGATCCCGCTCCCCATCTTTCCGGCGGCCCCGATGACCGCCACGTTTTCCAGTCTCTCCGAGAGGTGCATCACATATTTCCCCTGGCAATTGGGGCCTCCTCGAGGAGGCCGGGATCCGCGCATCCGCGGGCGCTCCCCCCACGGCTCCCCGGCGGTGACTCGCGGAGGAGATCGGGGGAGGAAGAGGTGCGGGGAATGAACCGCGTACCCCGCTTCTTCTATCTATACCCCGCCTCCGGGGCGGGTCCAGGGTCGTCTCCGGGATCACGGGCCGGAGGGTCGACCCGGGGACTCACGGTAGGGTCTCTCCTGCCGGTACAGTCTCAGGCGATCTCCGATCTCCGCCGCCAGGCCGGCGTCGCCGAGGGCGAGGGCGGCGTCCCGCGCCCTCTCCGCGGTCGTGACGGCCGGCGCGAACCGGCCCGCGGCGGCGAGCGCCGCCGCCAGCGTGTCCAGCACCCAGGGATCGTCCCGTCCGATCCCGTCGGCCGCGCGCCGCGCGAGGCGGAGCGCCTCCTCTTCGCGACGGACACCTCCGTCCGGATGGGTCGCGAGGATTCGAGCGGCGCTCACCGCGGGCTGCACCCAGTCGGGTCGCTGCCGCAGGGCCTCCCGGAAGTGCACCAGCGCATCCGCCATCCGTCCGGTCATCACGAGGGCCAGGCCGAGATTGTTGTGCGCCTCCGGGAAGTGGGGCGCGAGCTCCAGGGTCCGGCGATACGAATCGACGGCCAGGTCGGGACGCCCCCGCGATCGGAGCGCGTTCCCGAGGTTGTAGTAGGAGGGAGGGTACTCGGGGCGGATCCGGATCGCCTCCGAGTACTCCCGGATGGCCTCGTCCCACCGACCCTCGGCCTGCAGCATGGCCCCCAGACGGTTGCGGGTCTCCACGAGGTCGGGGCGATGGTGCAGCGCTTGCCGGTAGTAGGCGACCGCCTCGGAAGATCGATCCGTCAGGTGCAACACGTTGCCCACGTTGTCCAGGGCCAGCGCGTAGTCGCTCTTGAGCTCGATCGCCCGCCGATAGCACGCGAGCGCTTCGTCGAAGCGGCCCCGCTCCTGGAGCACGGTGCCCAGGTTGTTGTGGGCCAGCCAGGCCGCGGGGTTCTTGCGCAGCGTGTCGCGCCAGAGGCTCTCCAGGTCGCGGAACGCGCCCCCCCGACTCCAGGTGAGCGCCCCCCCCGTCGAGATCGCCAGCGCCGACAGGATCACGGCGAGGGTGCGGGATCGGCGGCGGTGCCGTGCCGACATGGCCGCGGAGACGCCGGCCACGAACAGGGTGAGGATTCCGATGCTGGCCAGGTACTGGAAGTGATCCGCCACGAAGGAGTAACGCATGGGATAGACGTCGAAGAAGCCCAGCGCGGGGACGAGGGTGCCGGCGAAGTACAGGACCGCGGTCAGCGGTCCGCGGCCCAGCCGACCGCGAAGGGCTCCGAGGACGACGACGACCGCCACCGCCGCCGCGGGAAAGAGGTAGGCGGCTCCGTTCCGGACGTCGATCTCCCAGCGGGGATAGATGAAGGCGAGGGGGTGAACCAGAGTGCGCGTCCCGCGATCAGGAGGCGCTCGACGGGGGAGAGGTCCCACTCCGGCCCGACGGCCCCGACCTCGTGTCTCTCCATCCAGATCGTGATCGAGCCCAGGGCCACGCCCAGCGCGAAGAAGGGCAGAAGGGACCTCGCATCGCCCCACCCGATTCGTCCTCGCTTCCACCAGAGGACGAGGAGGAGTGCCGCCGGGAGTGACGCGGTCACCGTCTTGCTGAGGAGCGCGCAGGCGAACAGCAGGAGGGAGGCGACGTAAACGGGGCGGGGGACGCCGCCGCCCGCACCCTCCCCGGCCACTCCGCGGCGGGGAGGGCGATCCCCCGGCCGGTCCCCGGTGGGGAGGGCGGAGCGCAAATAGAGGAAGGCCGCGGCGAGATAGAAGACCCCGGAGAGAACGTTCTTCCGCTCCGTGATCCAGGCCACCGACTCGACGTGCACGGGGTGTAGACCGAACAGGGCCGCGGCGACCCACGCCCCGGGCACGGAGAGCCGGCGGAGCAGACGCCACAGGAGCACGACCGACACGACGTGCAAGAGGATGTTCACCCCGCGGTATCCGGCCGGGGAGAGCTGCCAGACCCGGTACTCCAGCCAGAACGTCGTGTGAACGAGGGGATAGTATTGGTCCGTCGCGCCGATCTCGAGCCAGATCCGACGCAGTCCGTCCCCCGAGCGGAGCGTCTCGTTGTTCTGGACGTAGGCGTCGTCGTCCCAGATGAAGTCCCCCCGCGTGGCCGGCAGATAGGCCACGACGACGAGGATCGCGAGCAGCGCCCCGGCCGCGAGGGTCCGCCGGCCGCGGCGGGGGACGCCCGCCCCCGCGGGCCGGCGGACCGGCTCGGCCGGGGCGGGCCCGGCCGGGGAGCGACGGGGGCTCCTTCGGCTCGATTCGCGGCTCATTTCGGGAGTATACCCGTGCAACCTTTCGCCGGTGCGGGGCCACTCATGGGTGGGAGACACCATCGGGACCGATCCCGGCCGCCGAACCGGGAGCGTTCCCGTCCAACGAGGAGAGATCGAGAATGAAGCTCAGAACCTCCATCGCCCTTCTGGCCGCCCTTCCGCTCCTGTTCGTCGGGGATGCGGCCTTCGCCGGCTACGGCCCCCCCGACTCCTACGAAGCGGCCCAGAAGATGGCCGCGTCGCAAGGCGTTCCCCTCCTCCTGAACTTGGAAGCCGAGTGGTCGTACTCCTGCAAGGCCTTCCAGAAGGAGTGGGAAAGCGACGAGGAGTTCCGGAACGCGGTTTCCGAGGGAGTCGTGTACCACAGCATGGACGCCGAGGAGGGCGAGGGCGAGAAGGTGGCCAAGTCCTACGGCGTGGTGGGCTATCCCACGTTCATCCTCGCGAATAGCTCGGGCGAGACGATGGACTGCTGGATGGGCTACAAGCACCGCGACAAGTTTCTCCAGGCGAAGGCAGAGGCTCTCGCGGATCCGACGACGATCAGCGAGAAGATGACCCGGTTCCGCGAGAACCCGACCGAGGCCGACGCGGTCAAGATCGGGGACCTCCGCCAGTACCTCGGGTATCCGGCCGAGGCGGTGGCGTACTACCGCCGGGCGATGGAGCTGAACCCGGAGTCGGAGATCGATTACGAGCTCCGCGTCCTGGGCGCCATGGCACGGGGGGCCTGGTCGAAGATCTACACGCCGGCCCAGGTCCGGGGGCAGGCCGACGCCGTCTTCGCCTCCAATCCGACCCCCGAGACGATGCTGTCCGCCTATCACACGGTCTGGAAGGTCGGCTACAAGGCGAAGACTCCGGAGATCGCGTACCCCTATCTTCGGGTGGCCTACGAGGCGCTCGCGGACGCGGACGACGAGAAATCCGCCAAGATGCGGGCGAAGATCTATCCCGACTACGCGCTCTACATCGAGAGGGACGTGGACGCCGCGGTCCAGGCCCGCAAGGCGCAGCAGCCGGAGAACTGGCAGGAGGACGGCGTCCTACTGAACAACTTCGCGTGGTGGTGCTTCGAGAACCGGATCAACCTCGAGGAAGCCGAGGAGATGGCGCGTCGCGGGGTGGAGCTCTGCGAGGCGGGGCGGGACAAGGCCAACGTCCTCGACACGCTGGCCGAGATCTGCAATCTGAAGGATGATTGCAGTAACGCCGTCCAGTACATCCGGCTGGCGGTCCAGGAGGATCCGGAGAACGAGTACTTCCAGAAGCAGCTGGTCCGCTTCGAGGAGATCCTCGCCATGAGCGAGGGGGAGTGAGAGATCCCGCACGGAGCGAGACTCCGTGCCGTGATTCCGGGAGGCGGCGGGACCATCGCCCCGCCGTCTTCCGCTTCACCGACCGAGGCAACGAGACGGGACGAGCCCCTTGAATCCCGCGGGAGACGATCGAGAGCTGGTCCGAGCCTATTTGCGGGCCCGGACGGAAAACGCGTTTCGCGCCCTCTACCGGCGTCACGCACCGGTCATGTACCGTCTGATTCTGCGTCTGGCGGGCGGAGATCCGGAGGACGCGGAGGAGATCCTCCAGATCGCCTGGATTCGGGCGGCGGAGCGTCTGGAGGATTTCCGGTGGGACTCGAGCCTGCGGAGCTGGCTCACCGGCATCGCGCTCAACTGCCATCGGGAGGCGCGCAAGAAGCTCCGCCGGACGGAATCGATCGGGGCCGAGGACCTTCCGGATGTGCGATCCCTGCGTTCGCCGCACCGGGAGATCCACCCGATCGACCTCGAGCGGGCCATCGCCCGGCTTCCGAGCGGGTACCGTGAAGTTCTGATCCTGCACGACGTCGAGGGCTACACGCACGAGGAGATCGGCCGCCTCATGGGAATTCACAACGGCACTTCGAAGAGCCAGCTCTCCCGCGCCAGGAGAGCGGTCCGGAGCTGGCTCGATCACCCGGAGGAGAGTATCGATGAACGACGAGCACTCTGAGGATCTGACGCGGGAAGAGCGGAGGGCGTTCGAGGCCCTCGCGGATCCGGTGTCTCCGCCTCCGGGCTGCGAAACTCGGATCGTCGAGGCTCTCCGAGAGAGGGATCTGATCCGATCCGACGCCCCCGCGGGCGGTCCCCTTCGGACGGGGATCCTGCGGCGTCTCTTCTCGCCGCTCCCGAAGGTCGCTTTCGCGACCGCCGCGCTCGCGGCGGCGTTCCTGCTGGGGGCTCAGTACGGAAAACGCTCCGCGGAACCGGAGCCTCCGGCCGCCCTTCTCGAGGAGCCCTTCCTGCCGGACAAGGGGGAGAAGGAGCTCTACGGGGGAGGAGACGACGAGATGCTGGCTCTCCTCGAGCGGCCCTCTCCGCCCTCGCGACCGGAACGGTCGCCGCCGGAGGAGCCCTTGCGGAAACCCGTCATCGATCCGCGGTCGGATCCCGACTTCGGGGAGTTCCCTCCCTATCCCCTCGACGGGACGTCCCGGGCGATCTCGCCGAAGTACCGGTGATGCGGGACCGGTGATGCCGGGGGCACGGGCGATCCCGGGTTGAGGCGCCGAAGCGAGGGGAGTTGGCCGGAACCGTGGCGATTCTAGGGGAAGGAGCCGGCCGCTCCCCTCAGCTCCCCTATTCAAACTCGGAAAACCAGTTCTGCACGATCACGAGCGTGGGCGGCTCGGGTGCGGCGGCCTCATCGAGAACGTGCGTGACGATGGTCTCTCCGTTGGCCGTGACGTCGAAAGCGTCCGGGAAGGACGACGACGTCGGCTCGTAGCGCGGGCGCCGGAACAGCAGGCGGGGCTTCCCCAACCGGACGTCACCGTCCGCGGCCTCCACGTCCACGGCCAGGATCGAGTCGCCGACGGCGTAGAACAGCTCCCGGCCGTCGGCCCGCCAAACCGGCCACCAGCCTCCGCCCTTCGAGACGAGCCGGGTCCACTCGATCTCGGGATAGGTGGCGAGGTAGATCTCCTCACGCCCCGAGACATCCGACACGTACGCCACGAGCGGGTCGGTGGGCGAGGGAACCGGCCGCAGCTCACTGGAATCCGTTGCGAGGAGCGGCACAGGCTCGGCCCCCTCCTCATCGAGGGCCAAGATCCAGAGGTCGAGGTCAGGCTCGTCCTCTTTGGCGCGCGTGAACAGCAGCCAGCGGTCGTCCGGGGACGGCTCCGGCAGGATGCCCCGGGTGATCTCGCGGGGTTCGCCGGCGCCGGTCGCCGGGCGGACGAGGATCGTCCCGCGGAAACCGTCGGTCGTGGCGTAGTACCAGAGCTCCCGGCCGTCCGCGTCCCAGGTGCCCCAGTCCTGGCGATCGGGACGCGAGGAGAAGCGCCGGCGGGTGCCCCGGGCCACGTCCACCAGCCAGAGGTTGCGGGTCTCCCCCTCTCGGAGGCCGCAGACGATCCAACGACCGTCGGGAGAGAGGGTCGGGAAGTGGAGGTAGAGGGCAGGGTCCCCGGTGGTCTCCCGAACCTCGCCGCTCCGGTCGAGGAGAGCGAGGAGGGTTTCACGGGACGGGCCCCCGCGCATGTAGGCGAGCGTGCCTCCCCTCCCGCCCGCGGGGGTAGAACCGCCCGGTGCGGCAAGGAACGGATCCCCGGTGGCCTCGAGCGTCTCGGCGTCGAACGGGAGCGCCCACACTCCGGCGGCGTTGCCCGAGCGACGGAAGAGAAGATGCCCCGAGGAAGACCAGGTCAGATTGAACAGGTTCTGGCCCTCGAGTCTGAGCACGACGCCGCGTTCCCCTCCGGCCGAGAAGGTCCCGATCGTGTCGAAGCCGTCCTCCCGGTGTACGAGGAACGCCCAGCCATTCCCCTCCGGCAACGCGACGGCGCAGTGATAGTCCTGCTCCCCCTCCCCGAGCGAAACGAAGAGCGCGGGATCGCCCCCCTGGGCCGCGATCCGCCAGAGACCTCCGTTGCCCGAGGCGAAGACGATCCGCCCGTCCTCTCCCCAGGCGCCGCCGGCCACGGTCGTGAACTCCTGCTCATCGGCGAGCGCCGCGATCATGAGCGGCTCTCCGCCGGTGCGGCGGACCTTCCAGAGGGCGTTCCGAGTGCCGTAGGCGATCCACTCCCCGTCAGGAGACCAGAACGGGGTGTACACCTCTTCCGAGCCCGGGAATCGGCGATCCTCCATCGTGACGAAGTCCCGGACCCAGAGACGGCCGTTGAGGACTCCGGCGATCGCCGATTCGTCGGGGGAGAGCGCGAGGTCGGTGACCCGCGACATCGTCTCGAACGGAATCGCGAACTTGCGCAGTGGAGGCTCGGGCGGTCCGGGGCGGAGCATCCACAGGAGGGCGGCCGCGATCGCTGCGGAGATGACGGCGACCGCCGGGAGAAGCCAACGGCGCCGGCTTGCGGCGGAGGGTGGCACGTCGGTCCGGCCGGGCTCAGCGGCCTCGACCTTTCCCGAGAGCACCTCGCGGATCGCGAGGCGCGCGTCTCCGATGTCGCGCAGCCGGTCTTTCGGACTCCGCTCGAGGCAGCGGCGGAGAAGCCGGCGAATGCGGAGAGGCGTGTCGTCCGGGAGCGCGTCCCACGTCGGATCGGTCTTGAGGACGGAGGCGAGGGTGTCCGAGACCGTCTCACCGTGGAACAGCGACCGCCCCGTGAGCATCTCGAAGAGGATCACCCCGAACGCCCAGATGTCGGCCCGTTTGTCCACCGGCTGGCCGCGGGCCTGCTCGGGGCTCATGTAGGCGGCCGTGCCCAGGATCACGTTCGCCCCGGTCATCGCCCCGGTGATGACGGGCGAGATCGTGGGGGAGAGGGAGTCGGAGCAGGAGGGGTCACGCGCCGCGCTTCCCTCGATCGCCTTCGCGAGCCCGAAGTCGAGGACCTTCACCCGTCCCTCGTCGGGTGTCACCTTCACGTTCGCGGGCTTCAGATCCCGGTGCACGATGCCCCTCTCGTGAGCGTCCTCCACCGCCTCCGCGATCTGGGCCGCGATGGACAGGGCGTCCCGGACGGGCAGTCGTCCCGACCTCAGCCGCTCCGCGAGCGTGTCCCCCTCGACGAGCTCCAGAACCAGAACGCGCGAGTCGGGGGTCTCCTCGATTCCGTAGATCGCCCCGATGTTCGGGTGGTTCAGCGAGGCGAGGACCTGCGCCTCCCGCTGAAAGCGCGCCATCCGTTCGGCGTCCTGCGCGAAGGCGGGAGGCAGGATCTTGAGCGCGACCTCGCGCCCGAGTCTCGAGTCCGTAGCGCGCCACACCTCGCCCATGCCGCCGGCTCCGAGCCGGTCCACGATCGTGAAGTGGGAGATGGACTTGCCGATCACGCCGCGATCCTTCTCCGGAGGGAGAAGAGAGAGGGGAGCGGGCCCGGGTCCACGAGAACTGTAAAGGAGGAGCGAGGGCGGGGCCAGAGAGCAGCGGCGGCGGCGGGGGGCACCGGGGTGGACGGCGGGCCGCGGGGGAAAGGGTCGATCGGGGTGGCTCACTCACAGTTACAGCTCCCCTCCGGGCGGAGCGGTCGTCGCCCGGGCCGGACCCGGTCGCGATCCGACACGGTCAGGGCCCTGTCGGGCGGGCCACCCTCGGAGTACCTTGGCCGGTGCCGATCCCGGCGGGTCCCGGGGGTTCGCCCCGGGCCGGATCAAGCGGGATCGGCGGGGAACGGGCGATCGGCCATCGGCAAGTTCCGACCTCGGGCGGGACTGGCTCGTGGCGCGGTCGTCTGCCGAGACCTTGATGGAGAAGGGACAGACGCATGGAAACCGTGGCCACCATGGTTCGGAACGAGAAGCTGACCGCCTGGGTCGATGAAGTTACCGCCATGCTTCGGCCCGACGCGGTGCGCTGGTGTGATGGCTCCAAGGACGAGTACCAGGAGATGCTTCGCCTCCTGGTGCATTCCGGCACCGCGATGTGGTTGAACCCCGACAAGCGGCCCAACAGCATCTACGTCCGCTCGGACCCGGCCGATGTCGCGCGGGTCGAGGACCAGACTTACATCTGTTCAGAGAGAGAAGAGGACGCGGGTCCCACCAACAATTGGGCCAATCCGAAAGAGATCAAAGCGACCCTGCGCAAGCACTACGAAGGCTGCATGGTCGGCCGGACCATGTACGTGATTCCGTACTCCATGGGTCCGGTCGGTTCGCCCATCTCCAAGATCGGGGTCATGGTCACCGACTCGGCGTACGTGGTCGCGAACATGCACATCATGACGCGCGTCGGATCGAAGGTTCTCGAGGTCCTCGGGGACAGCCCGGACTTCGTTCGCGGCATCCACTCGGTCGGTTACCCGCTCGACTCCCCGAAGAAGCAGGACGTGCCCTGGCCGTGCGACGGAGACAACAAGTACATCACGCACTTCCCCGAGACGCGCGAGATCTGGTCCTACGGATCCGGTTACGGCGGAAACGCGCTCCTGGGCAAGAAGTGCCACGCCCTGCGGATCGCCTCGGTGCAGGCCCGGGACGAAGGCTGGATGGCCGAGCACATGCTGATTCTCAAGCTGACGAACCCGGAAGGGAAGGTGAGGTACGTCGCAGCGGCGTTCCCGTCCGCGTGCGGGAAGACGAACCTCGCGATGCTCACCCCGACGGTTCCCGGCTGGAAGGCAGAGTGCATCGGCGACGACATCGCCTGGATGAAGTTCGGGGACGACGGTCGCCTGTACGCGATCAATCCGGAGGCAGGGTTCTTCGGAGTGGCGCCCGGAACTTCCGATTTCAGCAATCCCAACGCGATGAAGGCGCTCCACGCGAATTGCATCCATACGAACGTCGCGCTGACGAAGGACGAGGACATCTACTGGGAGCAGATGTTCCACGAGGAGCCCGCGGAAGCGACCGACTGGATCCGGCGCCCCTGGACTCCGGGCTGCGGTCGTGTCGCGGCGCACCCGAACGCGCGCTTCACCGCGCCCGCGCGGCAGTGTCCCGTCATCGCCGACGAGTGGGAGGATCCCGCCGGTGTGCCGATCAGCGCCATGATGTTCGGCGGAAGGCGCGCCACCACCGTCCCTCTCGTCACGGAGGCGTTCGACTGGAGGCACGGGACGTTTCTCGGCTCGATCATGGCCTCGGAGAAAACTGCGGCGGCCGCCGGCAAGGTCGGTGAGCTCCGGCGCGATCCCTTCGCCATGCTTCCGTTCTGCGGCTATCACATGGGTGACTACTTCGCCCACTGGCTCAGGATCGGTTCGCGCGCCGGTGCGAAGCTGCCGAAGATCTACTACGTGAACTGGTTCCGGAAGGACCAGGACGGCAAGTTCATCTGGCCGGGCTACGGAGAGAACAGCCGCGTTCTCAAGTGGGTCTTCGAACGCTGCGAGGGGACCGGCCAGGCCGTGGACACGCCCATCGGTCGGCTCCCG
>JALGZR010000070.1 GCA_025774805.1 bacterium | reverse complement strand
CCTTCCCGTCGCTGTCGCGCTCGGCCACGCGACCGGCGTGTGTCCGACCGTACCCGAGGGACACGGCAATGGAGCCGATCGCCTGGCCGGGCATGAGGTAGGCGGGAATCTCGACGGACCGCTGCCGGCGGCTCAGACGGATCATGTCCCCCTGCTTGAGGCCGAGCTCGTGCGCGGTCACGGGGTTGATCAGGGCCGCGTTGTCCCACGTGAGCTTCGTCATCGGATCGGGGAGCTCCTGGAGCCACCCGTTGTTCGCGAACCGGCCGTCCCACAGGGAGACGTCGGGGCGGAACGTCACCTCGAAACGGTCGTGCGGCGGCTCCGTCCACTCCAGATCCGAAGTGGAGGCCTCCCAGTCCCCCCACGCATGGGCAACCGGCCGGGCCGTCCATGCGGTGTCGGCCGCGAAGCCGTCGTGAACCGCCCGCCGCCAGGAGCGTCCGCTCAGTCTCTTTCCGAACGTTTCGCGGACGAGCGCCCGCCCCTCGGTCTCGGAATCGTCGAGGAGGAGAGCGATCAGCTCCGCCGGGGTCTTTCCCCCGAAGAGGGGGCGGATCAACGGCTGGGCCAGCGTGTAGGTACCGTCCCAGGATCGGGCGTCGCCCCACGCCTCGAGGGGGTGCGCTCGGGGTAAGTGCCACGTGCAGGTGCGGGAGGTCTCGTCGCGGTGCAAAGAGAGATGCACGCGTCGGGGCACCCGCGCGAGCGCGGCGGGGAAGTCGAGGTCGGCGGGCGCGTCGTAGACCGGGTTGCCCCCGAGCAGGAGCAGCGTTTCGATCCGTCCCGCGCTCATCTCCTCCACGAGCTCCGTGATCGCCTTGACGTGGGACGGGCGCGTCGGATCCGCGTCACCGGTGAGGGTCACGGTCTTCCCGGTATTGCCCAGCGCCGCATTGAGCACGTGGGCGAGACCGTGCACGTGCGGGGGCTGCCCCGGGCCGACCGTCACGAGGCCTTGGCCCCGGTGGGCCATCAGGTCGTCCGCCATCCGCGCGACGAAGGGGTGCTCCCTCCCGGCGTCCCGTCCCCGCTCGAGAAGCGGGCGCATCGACGCGTGCTCCTCGGGAAGCTCGAGTCCGCGCTCCCGGAAGAGTCGACCGGCGACGGCCCACGCCACGCGCCCGACCTCCTTCGAGGTCACGGGGTGGCGATGATCCGCGAGACTGCCGGTGATGGAGTAGTCGCTCTCCACGACCCAGAGGCGGTTCATCTTGCCGCGTTCCGCCTTGCGTCCCGGAGCCCACGCCTTCGCGTGCGCCACCGCGTTCGGATGGGTCATCAGGAAGTCGTCCTCGAAGCTGACGACGACGTCCGCTCTCTCGAGGTGCAGGTGCGCGCGCAGCGGTCGGCCGTAGACGAGACGAGATCCTTCCCGCGCGGCATCCCGGCTGATCGGCTCGTACTCGAACCACCGCAGCGCCGGAAGCGGGGCGGCGAGCCGGGACCGCATTTCGAGAAGGGTGGGGGAGGACGTCGCCTCGGAGAGGACCGCGATCCTCCGCCCGGCGTTCCCGCGGGCCTCGTCCAAGACGGGGCGCAGATCCGCGAGGAACTCCTCCCACGTGGACTCCCGCTCCCGATCCCCCTCGAACCGCGCGACCCCCCGACTCCGGTCCGGATCGTAGAGCCCGAGCACCATCGCCTGGCTCAGCGCGTCGGCCGCGCCGAGGGAGGCCGGGTGCTCCGGGTTCCCCTCGATCTTGATGGGCCGGCCGTCGTAGCTCTTGGCGAGCACCGGCCGCGCGATGCCGCCGATCTCGTACGACGTCGCGAACCAGAGCGGCGTCCCGGGGCCCTGACCCGGCGGACGGTACGAGCGGGGGAGGATCTTGGCCGGCTTCCAGCGGGGCCACGTGGGGTTGTTCGGATGGCATCCCACGACCCCGGCGAGCGCCAGCGACGCCCCCATGACCTGGAGGAACCGCCGGCGGGACGCCGGGGGAAGGGTCTCGAGCGGGGCGCCCGGAAACTCCCTCGCGAGCCGCTCCCGGAACTCCGGAGTATCGGCGTACTCCTCGAGGCTCCTCCAATAGGCGCGACCTGTCGCCTCGCGGCTTACCGGTGGCATGTGGAGCAGTCCGTCGGAGGGTCGATGTCGTAGGCCTGGCGCAGCCGGCGTCCGAGGGCCTCCCGGTCCTCCTCGGAGGTCCACGCCAGGTTCGTGATCTCCTCGAGCGGCCTCAGGCGGGGCTCCGGATTCCGGTGGCAGTCGAGGCACCAGGCCATGCTGAGCGCCTTCGCCTGATAGACGGTGTCCATGCGGTCGACCCGCCCGTGGCACTCCACGCACCCGACGCCGCGCCGGACGTGGGCGCTGTGGTCGAAGTAGACGAAGTCGGGCAGATCGTGGACCCGGTTCCATTCGACCGGCAGGCCGGTTTGGTGGCTCTGTCGCACGGGGGCCAGGGTCTCGGTCTCCGCGTGAATCGCCGTGTGGCAGTTCATGCACGTCTGGGTGGGCGGCACCGTGGCGAAGGCCGACTCCTCCGCCGGCTGGTGGCAGTACCGGCAGTCGATTCCGAGCTCGCCCGCGTGGACGCGGTGGCTGTAGGGGACCGGCTGCTCCGGCTGATAGCCGATGTCCATCGCCTGGGGGTGGATCCCGTAGTAGAGGAGCGCGACGACGTAGAGCGCGCCGACGCCGACCAGGATCCCGCCGACCTTGACCACGATGTCGAGCCAGACAGGGAAGAGCGGTTTCCGATCGGTCGCACGAATATCGTCAGCCACGTATTCCTGGTCCGTCGGGGGGTCGCCGGTCTCAGGGCCCGTGCGGGTCGCCCGATGCGTCAGGAAGAGGGCCGGTCGAGACCGGGCGACCGGGCCGGAGAAGACGGATAGCCAGCAGGGCTCACCAGCCTCCGTCGCGGCAGCGGCCGGCGAGGAATGCAGGCGAGAGAGAGGAGAATCTAATCGGCCGGGCGGGGTCGTGCAAGCTCGATTTCGCTCAGAGGGGCGCCTGAGCGGGGGTAGGGGCGGTTTGGGCCGTGATCCGGGTCCACAGGAGGTGGTGCAGGACCGCCACCCCGAGGAGCACGGCGCCGACCGTCTGGTGCGCGGTCGCGACCACGATCTCGGAGGTCGGCGGCGCCCCCGTCTGCGCCCGGAAGGCCGTCACCGACAGCGCCCCCATCCCCAGGATCACCTGGAGCCATCCCACTCCCAGCAGGACGCTCCCGGAGATTCGGGAGACGGGCGGACGCTCCGTCCCCCCGAGGGCCCGGATCCCGATCGCGGTGATGAGGGCGATCACCACCGTCGCCCCCGTGACGTGGAGCAGGACGCCCTCCCCGGTGTGGCGGACCCGTACCCCCAGGATCAGCTGAACGAGGATCAGGACCAGGAGAACCGCGCCGAGGAAGCGATCGGTGGAGGCCCCGGGAGGAGCGGGACCCGGGAGCCCCTCCCTCCCCAGGCGAGAGGTGATTCCGGCGAGCGCGGTCATGAGACCGAGGAAGAGCTGGCCCACGACTCCGTGGACCATCGCGAGCGTGAGGTTGGGCCGCGTGAGCTCGGGAGAGTCACTGAGGGTGAAGTGGCCGGTGACCCGGAGGCCTCCGAGAATCCCCTGGGCGATCACCAGGACGACGGCCGCGACGCCCATCCACTGGACGCCGCGACGCGGCTCCGCCACGAAGAGCCGCCCGGCGAGCACGAGGGTCGTGAGCCCGACGAGCGTCCCGAAGAGTCGATGCGCGTGCTCGTAGTAGATCCCGCCGACCATCCGGGAGAGCGGGTAGAGAAACATGCCGTACCCGTAAGAGTTCGGCCAGTCCACCACGGCCAGGCCCGCCTCGTGGCTGGTCACGAGCCCCCCGATCGCGACGAGGCAGAGGGTGGCCAGCGCGGCGACCCGGGCGAGCGCGGCGGTCCAGTCGGGGGCGCTCGACGGGGCCCCGAAGAGGGGGCGGCCGATCACGGCGCCGAGCGCGCCCGCGAGCACTCCGAAGAGAATCGATCCGGGAAGCCACAGGGCGGCCGAGGGGATCAGGCGATTCGGTTGATCCCCCCCGAGCAGGCTGCCGAGGACGAGAAGATTGACGAGCGAGACGACGAGCCCCGTGAGGGCCCCGGCGCCGATCCCCAGACCCGGCAACCGTCCCGCCCGAGCGCCCGCCCCGACGAGGCAGACGACCATTCCGATCGCGACGAGCCAGCTCGGAGCCGCGACCGACGGCAGCCGCGAGACGAACCCCAGCGCCCACATGAGAACCGCCGTTCCGAAGCCGATGACGAGAGCCGCCGCGCGACCCGAAGTCGACGGGCTCAGGGTCCACCTCCCGTTTCGGGTTCCCGGCCCCATCTCCCGCTAGCCTGCAGTTCTCACCAGCCTCGCATCGAGCCTGATGAGAACTGCAGGCTAGACCGCGTGCTCCCGGGAGACTACGTCGGGGGCGGGAAACGAACAAGCGGCGATGGGGGAAGCGAGGGTCGGGAGACGGTCGAGCCGAGCGCCGTCCGCCCTGCGCCTCAGTCGGTGGGGAAGACCGGCTGGAACGCGAGTCGCGGGGGCTCGGGCAGGGGCCGCGCCACCGCGACGTGAGCGCTCGGGGTCGGCTCGGACGCGACCGGCTCCGGCGCGGTGCGCCGCCCGATCCAGAACCCGGAGACGAAGATCGCGACGAGCGCGGCCGCGACCGCAATCGCCGGCACGGGACGCATCCCGAAGAGGAAATGCCGGAAGGGCCGGCGGAAGCGCGCCGCCGCCTGGGCTTCCAGCAGCCCGACCAGGATGCCGGGGGGCGCATCGCGGCGGTCGGCCCGGCCGTACGTCTCCAGGGTGCGCGCGAGTGCCTCCGCGGAGGCGTGGCACGCCTCGCACCGGGAGAGGTGCGCCGCCACCCGGGAGCGCTCCTCCCCGTCGAGCTCATCGAGCACGTGGGCAATCAGGCGGTCGTCACCGACATGAGCTTCACTCATCGGGGATCCTCCTTTCCCGGACGGCAGCGCGGACGTCTCGGGCCCTCATCGTCGAGCGCCTTCCGGATGCGCCCGAGCGTGTGATGAATACGCGAGCGGAGCGTGCCCTCCGGTTCCCCGCACATCGAGGCGATCTCCCGGTAGGAAAACCGCTCGCGGATCCGGAGATGAAACGCCATCGCGTAGGATGCGGGCAGGTCGGCGAGCGCGGACTCGATCCTCTCGATCAGCTCGCGGAACCGAACGCGATCCGCCGGATCGGGGGGCGACGACGGCGCGATGTCCTCCGTCTCCCTCTCGACGAGCTCGCGGTGGCGGCGCCTCCGCCGGATCCGGTCGACCGCGAGACGCGTCGCCACCGTGAAGATCCAGGAGCGAAAGCGCCCGCGGCCCGAGTAGCGCCCTCGCCCCTCGAACAGGCGCAGGAACGTCTCGTGAAGGGCGTCCTCCGCGCTCGCGCGCTCTCCGAGCACGCGCTCGAGGTAGTCGAGGAGCGCGGGCGCGAGGCGGCGGTAGAGCTCGGCCAGTGCCTGCGGATCGCCCGCCCGGGCGCGCAGCGCGAGTCGGTCCTCTCGGGGGGCCGAGTCGAGTTCCGTCCCCGTTCGCGTCATTGCCAGCGCTCGATCTCCGGGTTGTCCGGATCGAGCTCCTTCCAGTAGGCCGCCATCTCCCGGCGCATCTCCTCCTCGCCGTGGAAGTCGAGGATCCGGATCGCCTCGCGCAGGGCGAACCGGGTCCCCTCGAGATCCCCCGCCTCCGCTCGTCGCGTGGCCACGATCCTCAAGAGGGCGGGGTAGTTCTTCAAGAGGTTCGTCGCGGCGTCGGTGGGACTCCAGGAGTGCGCGAGATCGGTGGCGCTCTCGAGGCGGAACGTCTCGCGGAAGAGCTCGAGGGACCGGGCGGCGTCGATCGGTGGGTCGGCATCTTCGCGTTCCCCGCCCGGCTCGGGCAGGACGCGCCAGAGCAGCCCCTCGATCCGGAGCGCGAGCGGGCACGCGTCGAGGACCGGCTGGTACACCGTGATCGCGAAGTAGACCGGCCTCTTCCACTCACCGCTCTCGACCTTGGCGAGCAGCGCGCGGACGATCGTGGACGACGGGATCTCTCCCTCCCGCGTCTTCCGCATGGCTTCCTTCCAGAGATTCTTCAGTTCTTTCTCCGAGAAGGGCGTGTCGGCGCCGAGGGCCGTCTTCCAGATGGAGTGGGCGTAGTCCTTCTGGTTGAGGAGGGACAGGTTGACGATCGCGACGTCCTCGCGCGTCCCGTGAGCGATCTGAAGCGCGAGCGGGGGATACGTGTCGTTGTCGCCGTTCGTCAGGATGATCGCCCCCGGTTCGGCGCTCACGAGCAGGTTGTGTCCGAAGTCGAGGATGGGAGGCGGGTACCCCCTCTTGCGCACGATGGCCTCGAGGTGATCGTGGGCCTCCTTCTCCCGTCCGAGGACGGTCGCGAGCGACCAGAGCGTGAAGTGGGGCTCGGGCCAGTGGGGGGCGAGCTCCACCGCGCGCATGGCGTAATCCCGCGCCTCCTCGAGCGAGTCGACGATCCGCACCTTGCTGTGGAGTCCCGTGTGTGCGATGGCCTCGAGCGCCTCGGGACACGTCGGGTCGAGCTCGTGGGCCTTCGAGATCAGCTCGTTGCGCTCCTCCGCCGGGACGAGCTTCGAGTACCGGTAGGCCCGGGCGAGCTGGACGCGCGCGTAGGCCGACTCGGGATGGCGGTCGACGTAGGTGCGCCACTGCTCCGCGCGCTCCTCGTACCCTTCCTGCGAGAGGATCTCCGCCCGCATCGACTGCACCTCGGGGGGCATGCCCGGAACCCAGGACGGAGAGCCGGGCCGGGCGGCCGAGGAGGCCGCGAAGGAGAGGACGGCGGAGAGGGCGAGGAAGAGCGTGAGGGCGGGAGTGGAAACGCACGCGCGCACGGGGCGACACGGGGGTGCCCCAGGGGGCGACGGGATCATGTCCGGTCTCCGGGTCAGGGGAGAATGTCGACTCTACTCCCGGTCAACGATCGAGGGGGGGATTTCGTTGAGTCTCCGCCGAGAGCGGCTCCTCCCCGGTCGGGAGCCGGCATCGGGCCACCTCCTTCCGGGAGCGCCGTCACTCCGTCCCGTTCCGCGAAACCTAGTTTCGCGGTCTGGAATTCGAAGTCAATCCGCGGGGCAGCGCGCGAACTCCGACAGCGCGCCCGACCAGATCGCTGACGGATCCGTGGAAAGCGGAAGCGAGCTTCGGAGCCGGACGCCGATATTCCCGGGGTGGACCTCCTCCGCCAGTCGATAGCGTTCCTCGCCCTCTCCCGGCCGCCCGAGCTTCACCAGTGCGTCTCCCCAGGCGACGAGACCGATCGTCAGGAGGGCTCGAAGCGAGGAGTCTCCGCGACCGAAGCCGTCTTCCTCGTCCGACGGCGGTTGCGGCGCACCGGAATCCTCCGAAGACGCGGATTCAAGAAGTGCCTCGCAGAAGGAGTCCAGGTCTCGCTCGGCTTGCTCCAGATGGGAGGGGAGGAAGCCGTGATCCGCGTAGGCCAATCCCCGGGACAGCGCCGGCCAGGTGTCGCTCAGAGACTGCCTCCCGAGCTCCTCCCGACACGCGTCCAGGTCACGGGACCCGGCGTCGTCTTCGAGCGCGCGGTCCAGCCGTCGTTGCGCGGCGTGCAGGTGCGTGGCCGGTGTCGGCACCGGCAGGTCGGTAGAACTCGAAGGCGTCCGCCGGTCGGCGAGCCGACCGACCCGGGCGGCCACGTCCGCTCTCTCCGCCACCCAGGGGGTGTGCTCGAGCTCCTCCTCCAGCCAGGGCAGCCGCAGGGTCGAGACCCGTTGCAGGTCCCTCTCGCGGCGGCAGAAATCCTCCACCTCGCCGGGAGAGAGCCGCAGCCGTTCCTCGAGCGCCGGCACGGCCGGGAACTCCCGCGCCCCCTGCCGCCACGTCGCCATCGCCTCCTCCGGATGATTCAGGATCCCGTGGGCATCCCCGAGGCCGACGTAGGTCTCCGCGAAGTATTCCGCTCGGCGGGACTTCTGGAGGTCGAGACACGTTACGAACGCGGCGATCGCCGAGGGGGTCTGCCCGAAGAGGGGGGGCCAGTACAGCCGGTTGACTCCCGACATGAAGTGGAGGACCCACGTCTTCGGATGTTCGGCAGCGAGTTGATCCAGCTCGTACACGGAGTGACCCGCCCACTGCATCACGTCGTCGAGCAGGACCTGTGGGCCACCGAGCCCGGCAATGTAGGCGAAGAACCGCTGCAGCGACCAGGCGAACGGAGCCCCCGGGTCCGCGGACTCGTGGAAGAACGCGATCGATCGGTGTGGAAGGCCTCGGGCGGAGCAATGGTCCCGGTAGCGGTCGCCCAGGTCGAGGTTCACCGGATCGGCCCGCAGGGCGCGCTCGAGACGGAAGACCTCTCGGTCGTCCGGAGGATGGCCCTCCTCCTCGGAAGAGGTCGCGGAGGAGTCGGCCGTCCCCCTTCGCGGCGGGGGCGTCCGGTTGAGAAGCAGGCGAAGATCCCCTTCCGCCTCCGCGATCAGCAGGTCCACGCGCCCGTCCTCGTCGGCGTCCAGATCGAGGATCCGGCGGGCCGGCCTCCTTCGACGGTCCAAAAGACCGAGGCGGACCCGCTCCATCCAACCGGCCCCGCGGTTCCGGAAGAGAGTCCAACCGTCGTGGCCGGCCGCCCGGGAGGAGCCCGCCGCGCTGCGGAATCGGGGATTCGGTTCGGAGCCCGGCTCCCACGAGATCCACGCCGGAAACCGATCCGCCGGGGGGAGCCTCGCCGTCTCGACGCATCGCCCGAGGATCAGGTCCGACCGTCCGTCGGAGTCGAAGTCGAGAAACCGGGGTTCGGCCGCGAGCAGGTTTCCCGCCAGACCGAAGCGACGGTGCGCGTCCCGCCCGTTCTCGCCGGAGAGTCGCAGGACGGTCGGTTCCAGAATGCCGCCCGGATGACCGACGGCCGTGACGAGGAGATCCGGCCGCGAGTCACCGTCGACGTCCGCGGCGTCGCATCCGAGGTGAAGGAGCGCCGTCGTGTCGGCGAACTGCCTGGCGAACCGTCCGTCCCCCTCGTTGCGATAGAGTGAGGCCGGTCCGAGGAAGTTGACCACCAGGACGTCCGGGTCGCCGTCCCGGTCCTCGTCGGTGATTCGGACGGCGACGGTCATTCCGTCGTCGCCGAGCCCGGAGCGGGTCGTCTCGTCCTCGAAGCGGCCCCCGCGATTTCGATAGAAACGGTTCGGGGCGCCGCGGAATTCCCCGCCGGGATCGAGGACGTTTCCCACGTAGAGGTCGAGGTCCCCATCCCCGTCGGCGTCGAAGAAGGAGGCGGTCGCGCCGAAGCCCGCGTCGTGGAGCCCATCGTGCGCGTCGGCGAAAGGACTCCGACGGACGAATCGCCCCCTTCCATCGTTGACCAGGAGGGCGTTGGCACCCCACCGAACGAGATGGAGATCGAGGTCCCCGTCGGCGTCCGCGTCCACGGGAACGATCGCGAGAAGGGGGTCCTCGACCGCGTGATCGAGATCGAGGCTTTCGTCGAGGTCCTCGAAAGCGGTCGGCTCGGCAGAGAACTCCCCGGTACCCTGACCGAGAAGAAGCGACCACGGTCCTCGGGTCCGCGCCTGCGCCGCGACGATGTCCGTATGGCCGTCGGCGTCGAAGTCTCCGGTGGCGACAGGGCAGGAGAGCGGCGGAAGGTGGGGCAGCCAGCGCTGCCGGGGATGGGGCCAGGTCTTCTCCTGGTCTTCCCAGGGGGGAAGCCGATCGACGATCCGGGTCTCGAACCGGATCTGTCGCGGCACTCTCGGTTTCGCGCCGTCCTCTGTGGTCCCGGCGTCTTCCGCGGTGTCCGCTCCGAGGAGCGGTCCGGGAAGGAGGATTGCCGCCATCCCGAGTGCGGCGGGAATCGTCCGGGCGAAGACCTTTCGGCAGGAGACTCGCCCGGAGACCGGGTCGGGAGACCGCACGGCCCGTCACTCCTTCGCAATCACGTACGCGAGGATCTCCACGATCTGGGCGGGGGTCGAGGCCACCGCCAGAGCCGCGGAGTCGACCTCCTTGAGCGCGTGCGTGTGCTCCTCGGAGTGCAGCGTGATGAGCGGCTTCCCGAGCGCCGCGGCGTAGCCGGCGTCGAAGGCGGCATTCCACTGCCGGTACTTGTCACCGAATCGCACGACGACGACGTCCGCTCTTTCGATCATCGTCCGGGTGCGGATGGCGTTGATCTTCGCCCCCTTGTGGTCCTTCCAGAAGGGCTGCTCCTCTTCACCCAGCGCCTCCACTCCGATGTCGTCGCTGGCGCCGTGATCGGTCACCGGGCTCACGAACGTCACGGGAAGCGCCCGCCGCTCCGCGGCCTCCCGGATCTCGTCCCGCCATGCGGTGTGGATCTCCCCCGAGAGGTACACCAACCATTCCATAGCTCCCTCCGGCAGTGGCCGAGCGGTTTCGACGACTTCGTCCTCGAGGCGGGAGTATACCCCGGAGGCGTCCGGGAGAGTGCCGGACCCTGAGGAGGGGGCGGAAACGCGCCCGCTCCGGTCGTCGAACGGTGCTATCCTGGGCGCTCCGCTCGTCCGTTTGCACTTTCGTCCGCTTCCTCGGAGGTCGTCGATGATGCGCTCGAACTTCCGTCCGATCCACGCTGCGGTGGCCACGATGGCGGTTCCCGCGGGTCTCTATGCGCTCTCGACTGCGGCTTCAGCGGCGGCCCCGGAAGGGACGACGCCGGCCGAGTCGACGGGCGAGTCCATCGCCATGGAGGCCGCCCCTGGCCCCTCCGAACCGGTCGGGACGTTCTCCATCGTCGGGTTCGATCCCGACACTGGAGAGCTCGGCGTGGCGGTTCAGTCCAAGTTCTTCGCCGTGGGCGTGGTCGTGCCCTGGGCGAAGGCGGGAGTAGGAGCCATTGCGACCCAGGCCTTCGCGAACACGACCTATGGACCGGAAGGCCTTCGCCTCCTCGCGGAGGGACGGTCTCCTGAAGACGTGATCACCGAGCTCACGGACCCGGACGAGAGCCGGGATCGCCGCCAGATCGGCATCGTCGACGCGACGGGTCGGAGCGCCTCCTTCACGGGCGACGAGTGCATGGCCTGGGCGGGTCATGTCGTCGGGGAGCACTACGCGGCTCAGGGGAACATCCTCACGGGCGAGGAGGTGGTCCGGGCGATGGCGCGCGCCTTCGAGTCGGCCGAGGGCATTCTCGGGGAGAAGCTCCTGCGCGCGATCGAGGCGGGGCAGGAGGCGGGAGGGGACTCCCGCGGCATGCAATCGGCGGCGCTCTTCCTCGTGAAGGAGGGTGGCGGATACGGAGGCTACAACGACCGGTACTGTGATCTCCGGGTGGACGATCACGAGAGCCCCATCGCGGAGCTCCGCCGCATCTTCGACCTTTGGAAATGGTATGCCCTCATCGTCGAGGGTTACACGCGAGCCGAGAAAGGCGAATGGGAGGTCGCGTTCGAGCTCGCGCGAAAGCTCATCGCGCTGAAGCCCGACGTCGGGGAGTCCTGGTACCACCCCGCCTGTTTCTACTCCAAGGCGAACCGGCGGGAGGAGGCGCTTCGACATCTGGGGGAGGCCGTGAAGCGCGACCCCTCGCTCGGGACCCGGGCGAGAGCGGACTCGGACTTTTCGCCACTCAAGGAGGACGGGGATTTCCTCCGCCTCACGGGAGGTGACGACGAGAAGGGCAACTGACCTCAGTCGATGCTGATCGGCGCGGCGCCGTTTTCCCTGGACCGGCGGACGCGCCCGAGGCAGGGTCGGGTCAGGTCCTCCGTCCACCCGTCGACGCGTGAGACCGTCACTACGGCATGTTCCAGGGGGGCTCGATGCCGGTTCACTTGAGCCGCCGGGAGATCGAGGAGGCCCTCGATCCGCAGACCGTCCGCGTATTCCAGCTTCTCTACGTCGCACTCACCGCGGGCGTGCTCATTGTCCTGGGGATGGTTCTCGTCCGGCATCTCGGGCTCGGCCCGGAGGGGAAGCCGACGGCGGGATCCGTGAGTCTCATCCGCACTCTCTCCGGAGTGAACGGCCTGGGTGTTCTTTTGGCGTACGGCCTCGGGCAGATCTTCTTTCGCCGGAACATTCGAGCGGCGCAGTCGGAACCCGACAAGAACGCGAGCTCTCTCATCGAAGCTCTTCGGAGCGCGATCGTCCTCCGCCTGGCGATCGCGGAAGGCTCGGCCCTCCTGGGGCTCGCCGTCTGTTTCCTGGGGACGGCCGACGGCACCCTCCGGGAGTTTCCCGACTACTGGTGGAACCTCCTCTCCCCCGCGGCCTTCCTCGCGTTGGTGATCTTCACGTTTCCGACGCGATCCAAGCTCGCCGACGTGCTCACGCGTCCCGCGGACTGAGGGGTCGAGCCGCGGACGCGTTCATGGGCCTACAGAGCCTCCCCGGGGCCGGTGAGATGTGCCGGCTAGAGACGACCCTCCACCACCTTCATGAACTGCACCCGCTCGTAGGCCTCCGGATTGCCACTTGCCATCCGACTCATCTTGCCCCGGAAGTCCTCGATCGTCTCGAAGCCGTGTTGGGTCATCCATTGACGCACCTCTTCGAGAACCACGGCGATGTGCTCGATGCCGTACTGATAGAGCGCCGAGCACATCTGCACGGCGCAGGCCCCGGCCAGCAACTGCTTGATGACGCCCGCTCCGTCGTGAATCCCCGTGTTCGCGACGAGGTCGCAGTTCAGGCGTCCGGAGAGGAGGGAGATCCAGCGGAGCGAGCCGGCGATCTCGTCGGGACTGCTGAACGCGCGGGCGGGCACGATTCTCAACGTCTCGATGTCGAAGTCGAAGCGGTAGAAGCGATTGAACAGGACGAGCGCCCGGACCCCGCTCGCCCCCAGGGTCCGGACGGTGTGGGCGAGTCCGGAGAAGAAGGTGCCGATCTTGAGCGCCACCGGAATGGAGACACTCGCGGAGACGGCGCGGGCGATGTCGAGGTAGACCTGCTCGTACTCGCGCCCCTCCCGATCGGGGTCCAACGGCATGAGGAACACGTTCAGCTCGATTCCGTCCGCACCGGCCTGTTCGACCTTGCGGGCAAACTCGATCCAGACGCCGGAGGTGGCACAGTGGATGCTCGCGATGACGGGAATCTCGACCGATCGCTTCGCCTCTCGGATCAGGTCGAGGTACTCGTCGATGGCGTTCTCCTGCCCGTAGCGGCTGAGGTACTCCCGCACTTCCGGATGGTCGTGTACACCGACGCTCCGGTCCCCCAGATCCTCCATCTCCTCGGCGATCTGCTCTTCGAAGATCGACCGGAGAACGACCCCGCCCGCTCCGAACCGGGCGCACTTGCGCACCTCTTCGACCGACGCCGTGAGACCCGAGCTGCTCGCGATGATCGGGTTCGGCAGCTCGAGGCCCATGTACCGGGTGGAAAGGTCCATCATGTCCCAGCTCCCTCGGCTCCTGGGCCGGGTTCATCCCGTGGAGACCGGACCGCGTTCCGGGGGGCAGGGGCATTCGCCGCCCGCAACGCTCCCGGCTCCGTTCGACCGAGAGAGTACCAGTTCCTCGAATAGGCGGGGGAGCCCTCAGTCGCCCCGCCGTCCGTGGGCCGGGGCCTTGTCTGCGGAGGCTGCCCCGTGCCTGTGCCTATCTTCGGTCGATGCGCTGGGCGAGCGGGCGGAACATCAGGCCGTAGAACATCTGCAGGTAGCGGCTGGTCTCCTCGCGCTCGATGTTCGAGATGAACTTCCAGAAGCCGTAGATCCGGGAGAGGGCCAGCAGCCGCTCGGCGTAGAGCTCCCACGTGTACCGGCTCTCGACCCGCTCGATCGCCCCCGTGGAGATCCGCCTCCAGGTGTCCGGGTCCTTCCGGCACTCCTCGAGGAACGCGGCCATCCGGGCCGCCGCCTCGTCCCCGTGGTTCGGATCCAGGTGAAAGCCCGAAACGCCGTGCTCGATGGTCTCGAGCGGACCGCCGTAGCACGTGGCGAACGTGGGGAGACCCGACGTCATGGCCTCGATCACGGTCAATCCGAAGGCCTCGAACAGCGCGGGCTGAACGAAGATCCCCCCCGTGTCGGCGACGAACCGGTAGAGCTCCCCGACCAGGCTCTTGTTCGACTGCATCACGAGCCAGCGCGCCTGCCCGTCGAGCTCGAGCTCCTCGAAGAGCGAGTGCATCCGCTCGATCTGGGACCGCTCGTCCGTGTCCGAGGATCGGGCCGGATCGATGAAGCCTCCCACGACGAAGAGGTTCGCCTCCCGGCGGAGCTCCGGGGAGCGCCCGAACCACTCCACGAGCCCCGTCATGTTCTTGATTCGGTCGAGCCGGGACATGGCGAACACGAGAGGCTTGTCCGGATCCCGGATGCTTCCGTGTGCGTCTTCTCTTTCCTTCCCGAAGACCATGTCCCGGATCTCGTCGTGCAGCTCGATCAGGCGGAGTTCCGTGGCGTGGTAGGGGAAGAAGATCTCGGCATCGGCCCCGGGAGCGACGATGTTGAACTTCGGATCGAAGGTGTCGATGCCCGCCAGGACGCGATACAGCCCCGGCATCGTGAACGACCGGTAGCTCTCGTACTGTCCGACGCTGTTCCTCGTGCCGGCGATCTCCTGGTACGTGCTCGTGATGATGAAGTCGGCGGTGTTCATCGAGATCAGGTCGGCCGTGTACTGACAATCGAAGTGGTGGTCCGCCTCGTGGTCCTTCCAGTAGAGGTCGGAGTGGAGGTACTTCGTCTTCTCGAGGGCGTGCGCGATGTTGCACTGCGTGACCCCGAGAATGCTGGAGAGCATCGAGGCGACCAGGTTCCCATCGGAGTAGTTCCCGATGATGAAGTCCGGCGGCTCTCCGAGCTCGGCCACCATTTCGGTCGCGGCGTCATGGGCAAATCGCTCGAGGTGGGGCCAGATCTGGAACCGGGAGATCCAGTGCCGGATCACCGCTCCGTCCAGGTCACGGAATGGGATCCGGAGAATGCGGGCGTACTCGGTGCCGTGAATGCGCTCGATTCTCTGACTGCAGGTGGTTCCCTCGGACTCGGGAATCAGCCGGGTGAGGACCAGGATCTGCGGCTCGATGTCGAGGCCCTGGTCGTGGATGGACTGCCGCATGGCGCGCTCGAGCGCACGGACCTGATCCAGGATGTACACGACCTGTCCGCCGGTGTCCGGCTTGCCGAGCACGTCCGCCTGCCCGAAGTACCCGTGCGGGGAGATGATGGCGATCGAGAAGATCATGGGAATCCGGCTGAGGAAGTGCTCGAGGATGTGCGGGGAGGGGGCCTCGAGGATGTCGGAGAGGAGTCCCATCGTCTCCAGCACCTGCGGGACCGTCCGGCCCCACCCGGGCTCGAACCCGAGGGTCACGAGGTCCCGTTCGACGTCGGTCCACTCGGAGTTCGGGCGGAGGGTCCGCAGGTAGTCGTGGGCGGTTCCGAGCGCCTCTCTCAGCCCGTCCAGGTCGCGGATCTGCCCGTTGAGCATCATCTGCTTTCCCCGCACCTCGTGGACCTTGAGGAAGTCGAAGAGTCTCTGATCCCCCCGTCCGATGTCGGCGAACAGCCGACTCGAGAGATGACGGTTCAAGAACTCGACGCCCCGGCCGATCGAGCGGGTCTCTCGCATCTTCGGAAAGCCGCGCTCGAAAGGCCGCAGATCGATCTCGACGACCCAGTCGTCGTCCGCCGAGGATCCATGGATCACGCGCTCCTTGGTGCGGAGAAACTCGGAGACGGAGATCTCGTGGGATCGCATCTCATCCGCGTGGATCTCGACGTAGCTCCATCCGGCCACGCCGAGACGGATGGACAGGTAGATGAGGGGCGGGAAGAGCACAGCCTCCTGCGCCGCGTGGATGATCGGCGTGAAGGGCGTGTCCGCAAGCGGTCGCCCCGCCGGCGTCTCGCAGAACGACTCGTAGGCGTCGACGAGATCCGATCGCAGCAGGAGGGGCCGGTCGAGCCCGATGTACTGCCGGAAGAGGTGTTGAATCTCCCGGCGGTGTGCTCCCAGCATCTCGTCCAGGCGAGTCGTCATACGACCGAATCCTCCCAGGCCGGAACTTCATCGAGGAAACCGTAGTGCTCGATGCCCTCGAGGATTCCACGGGCATGACTTCCCTCGGCGAAGTAGACGCGGGGCTTTCCTCGGAGCTTCTCGAGCTCGGAGCTGTAGTTGCCGACCACGACCCCGAGCGTGTTGCCGCTGAGCATGTCCTCGTCGCCGCCGGCGTCCCCGGCGACGAGGACCCGATCCGGAGAGAGATCCCACTTGAAGCAGAGGAAGCGCACGGCGAGCCCGTTGCTCGCCCGAATCGGCGTGACGTCCAGATAGGCCCCGAGCGAGGCGACGACCTTGACCCGCAGTCCCTTCTGCCGCAGATAGCGACGGACCTCCCGAATCGAAGGCGCGTATCTCGTGTCGATGATGTAGCTGACCTTGAACCTCGTCTGCTCGTTCTTCTTCTGGAGCTTGAACCCGGGCAGCTCGCCCATCGCCTCGCGAACCGCGTCGGGGTTCCAGTTCCAGTCGATGTGGCGCAGCCACGACCGGTCGAGCGCGAGGTTCTTGCCGTAGTAGATCTCCGTTCCGACACAGGTGATCAGGATGTCGGGTTCCGGGACGCCGTTCCGGGCCAGAATCTCGAGCGCGCTCTCGGGCTGCCGACCGGTCGCGATCGCGAGTCCGACGGAGTCTCCTCGCTCTTCGAGGAGCTCGAGCAGGGAGCTGAGGGCTTCCTCGTCCCCCGTGAGCGTCTTGTCCACCGAGGTCACGAGGATCCGGTCGATGCCGGGCAGGCGAATCTGCCGCGTCCAGAAGTGATCGTAGCCGGGTCGCATTCCCTCCCGGAGGCTTCGCACCTCGCGGAGGTACTTCTCCACGTGGGACTCCCACGTGTAGGTCGCGTGCGCGTTGCGGATCCCGCTCTGCGACCGGCTCTCCCACCGCTCGGAGTCGGTCAGGACCTCCAGCACGGCGTCGCGGATGTCCGTGCCGTCCAGAGGATTGATGAGAATTCCGTTCTGGCAGACATCCAGGATGTCCTTCGGGCCGCCGTCGCGCGTGGCGACGACCGGCAGGCCGCTCGCCGCGGCCTCGATCAGGGTGAGACCGAAGGGCTCCGTGACCGCGGCGTTGACGAACACACCCTTGGACCGTGCCGCCAGACGGTAGAGATCGGGCACGTCCTCCCGCCGGTGGTGCTTCGGGTACGCGACGGAACCGTAGAGGTCGTACTTGTCGACCAGCATCAGGATCTCCGCGAGCACGCGGCGGGCGCCCGGCTCCATTGCGCCGATCTCGTCCCGGTTTCCGGCGACGAGAACGAGATTGGCGAGCTTCCGGAGCTCCGGACACTCGGCGTAGGCCCGGATCAACGTTGGGAAGTTCTTCTTTTCGTCCGGTCGGGCCATCGTCAGGATGATCGGCTTGCCCGGATCGCGCAGGAACCGGGAGAGCTCGGCCGCGATCGCCGGGACCGGGGCGTGTCGCCGCGGGGCGTGGAAGCGCGCCAGATCGACGCCCGGCGGGATGACCTCCATGCGGTCCGGCTGGTAGTGGTCGTAGAGCTCGTACTGCTCCTCGACCTCCTGGGTCGTGCTCGCGATCACGAGCCCCGCCTCCTCGAGCGCCATCTCCTCGGCCTCGATCCGATCCGGGAAGTGGAACTGCCGGTCGAGCGCCCGGGACGATACGCCCTTCTCCAACAGACGCTTCTGCTTCACGCGGCCGAGCGAGTGCCCGGTGAAGACGAAGGGAACGCCGAGAAGCTTCGCGAGCTGTGCCCCGACGTAACCCCCGTCGGCGTAGTGCCCGTGAATGACGTCCGGCTTGGAGTAGAGCGATCGGATGTCGTGAACGATCCGATCGACGAGGCCGTCGAGGTAGGGCCAGAGGCTCTCCTTGCGCAGGTAGCGCCGAGGACCGAAGGGAACGCGGGCGATGCGGGTCCCCTCCCCGATTTCCTCCGTCGACATCGTATAGGACTCGTCGACGTTCCGATCGAAGATCTGCCGCGTCACGAGTGTGGCCTCGCGGACGCCCGGATTGCGGGCGAGCGCCCGGGCTTGCTCCAGGACGTACAGCACCTGTCCGCCGGTGTCCGCGTCGCGGCCCAGCTCGACATCGTAACCGCGAACCAAGCCGTGGATGCTCAGACTGAGTATCGAAAGACCGTCCGACGACGTCATGCTAGCAGTTCGCTTCCCGCCAGGATTCTCGATGGTCTCGGTAGAGCGCCGGATCGACGGAGGTGGCCCCCTGGATCTCGCAGAGGCGCGCGGCGAAACCCGTGGCCCTCGTCAGTATTTCGGCCTCACTCCAGCCGCGCATGAGTCCGAGGATCGCCACCGCGCTGAACCCGTCCCCGGCTCCGACGGTGTCCACGAGGTCCTCCACGGGGGCCGCTTCGCTGCGCTCCCGGAGCGCGCCGCCGGCGACCAGGATCGCACCCCGTTCCCCCCGCGTGACGATCACGCACTCGATCGAGAACCGGGCGGCGAGCCGCTGCGCGGCGCGGGCGCACTCCTCCTCGGTTCGGCAATCGAGGAGGGTGAGCTCGCGTAGCTCGTTGTTGTTCAGCTTCACCCACCGGGCTCCCTCGAGACTCCAGCGCACCCGTTCCGGATGCCACCAGGGGGCTCGGAGGTTGATGTCCACGAACACGGGAACGCCGCAC
Organism: bacterium; assembly: GCA_025774805.1. Lineage (GTDB taxonomy): Bacteria > ARS69 > ARS69 > ARS69 > ARS69 > JALGZR01. The sequence goes on along the minus strand of JALGZR010000070.1, from coordinate 1,546 downwards.
TCGTCCCGAATCCTCCTCAGCGCGATCCAGGACGCGTCCGACCGCAGGGCAAGAGTTCCGTGGTAGAGGAGCCCCGCCGATTCCAGTTTGCCGGACGAGCGCGCCGGACCTCCTTCGATGCGGTCGTATGCCTGATGGGGCTCGATCCGGAACTCGGGCTGACCGTCTCGGACGATCGCGCGCACGAGCCCGGTCGGGCGGAGGTCGTCGACCTCGATCCCGGAGGTGTCCATGCCCCACGAGGTCATGACCCGGCGGATCTCCTCGCCTTTCTCGTCCCCTCCGATGCGACTGATCATGAGGGGCTCGAGGCCGAATCCCTGCAGGTGCCAGGCGACGTTGAAGGGGGCTCCGCCCAGCACCTCGCGTCCGTCGACGAAGAGGTCGAACAGGACCTCGCCGAAGACGATCGGTTTGCCGGGAACGGGCTCTCGTGAGGCCATGGGGGTGCGCGCGCTCCTGCTGCCGAGTGGTTTCGCCGATCGGTTCACCGCCCCAGTGAACCTTAAGGGATCGACGGGGCGTTGCAAAGAGCGATCTGGGATCCCCTCTCCGCGCGCCTTGCCGAGATCGTGATCGCGCCTATAATTCGGTCTCGTCTGGGGACCTCACCCGAGTCCGCGTGCGGAGTCTTTCGGAGGACCTCTCGGGCCTCCGTCTCGGAGCGCGTGAGTGGCATGTGTTGCGGATTGAAGACCGGAGAGCGATGACACCCTCGATCCTGCTCGCGACCGACATCGACGGGACGATCCTTCCGATGGACGATCGCGCGGACTATTCGCGCGAGATCGTCCGTTTTCGGGAAGCGATCACGAACCGCGAGGAGATCCGACTGGCCTACGTCACCGGCCGGGACCTCGAAATGACCCGGGTGGGAATCGACCGGAACGGACTCCCCGCCCCGGACATTCTCGTCTGCGACGTGGGGACCTCGATCCACGAGCGGGACGGCGAGAGCTACCGACTCGATCCGGTGTACCGGGAGCGCATGCGCGAGCTCTTCGGCGGAAGGGAGGCCGAGGAGATCGGCCGGGAGCTCGACGGTCTCTCCGTCCTCACGTTGCAGGAGCCGGGGAGGCAGCGCGAGTTCAAGCGGAGCTACTACTTTCCGGGAGGGCTCGACGCCGAGGAGGTGCTCCGTCTCGTTCGCGAGCGGCTCGGACCCGCGGGTGAGAACTGCAATCTCGTCTCCAGCGTCGATCACGAATCGAGGGGCCGCCGCTCCGGAGGGATCGGGTTTCTGGACCTCCTGCCCCGGGGCGTAACCAAGGGGTCGGCCCTGACGTATCTGCAGGAGAAGTGCCGGGTCTCGGGGGATCGGACCGTCTTCGCCGGCGACTCCGGCAACGACGTGGGGGCCCTTCTCGGCGACTGCCGGGGGATCGTCGTCGGGAACGCGAGCGAGGCCGTGAAGGAGCACGTCCGGCGGGAGGCCTCGCGGGCCGGGCGGCTTGACACCGTGTACTTCGCGGAAGAGGAGCTCATCGCCGGCGTCCTCGAGGGCTGCCGCCACTTCGGGTTCCTTCGGGACGAGGGAGACCGCGAC
>JALGZR010000069.1 GCA_025774805.1 bacterium | reverse complement strand
ACTGGAATTTCCGGAGGCGATGCGTGATATTCACCTTCTAAGCGCTCCTGACTGCAAGGATCGGTTTCGTCGCTGATTCCTTTCTACCAGATCTGGAGCGCTTTTCAACATCTATATTACAAAGTCATATGCAAAACTCCCCTCCTTATCCGTGGATCTGGGCTTATGTCAACACGATCGTCCGAACGACTTGGCTCCTGCTCGCGCGGCGCGCTGCACGCCGTCAGGCAAGGGAGGATCAGATCGCTTCCGAGACGATGGCGGTTGTACCGCCCGCGAATCCGGGATCGAGACTGGATGTCGAGCGTATCTTGGCACGCTTGGACGAGACCTGCCGCAACCTGCTCGTACAGGTATTCCTGTATGGATCGTCGTATCGAGAGATCGCCGCCGAAACCGGCCTGGCGGAGTCCTCGATCCGATCCAAGGTGAGCCGATGCATCGGGAGGGCACGTGCCTTATCCGCGTGAGGACGACGAGTCGAGTGCCCACGTGCTGAACGAAGTGGGCGACTATCTCCAGGGTCGTCTAAGTGACGAGCGCGTAGCGGAGATCCGGCGACATCTGGCGCGATGCGAGGCGTGTGCCGGCGACTACGAGTGGGCGGAGACGTTTCACGGCGCCGCCATCGACCAAGGACTTCGCCACCTCTCCGCCGATCGCCTCGTGGAGCTGTCCGCGACGAGAGGAGCCGATCTTCGACCGGAGGAAGAAGCGCATCTCGCCAGGTGTTTGACCTGTGCTCGCGACCTCTCCTGGATGGAGCAGCTCCCCGACGATCGGAAGCGTCCAGTGGATCGGACCGAGGCATCGGCCGAGCGTGTCCGTCGCGACCGCCCATCCCGGGGAGGAAGGCTTCTGCACTTTCCGCGCTGGGCTTGGGGTGGAGGGCTTGCCGCCGCGGCCGCCGTACTTGCGATCATTCTGTGGCCGGGAGACGATCGCGGCTCGGTAGCGAGGCTCGCCCGGATCGAACCCATGTCGATCCGGGTCCAGCGGTCCCCCGTTGCGCCCGGTAGCTTCGAGGAGAAGTGGCTGGAAGGCCAGCTCCTTTACGCAGATGGGGACTACGTCGGTGCCGAGACGTTGCTGCAGCAGGCCGTAGAGCTCGACCCGCGCCACGGAGCCGCCTGGCTCTACCTCGGCTCGGCCCGGCTCCTGCAAGGGCGTGCGACACCGGCGATGGCGGCACTGAGCCGGACGCAGGCGTTGGCCGAGGATCCTCTCGAACGGGAAGAATGCCTGTGGCAACTGGCCAACGGTCATCTTCTGGAGGGAAAGCGGGCGGATGCCTCCCGACTGCTGAGAGAGGTCATCGAAACGGACGGGAAGCGGCGTGTCCAAGCGGAAGAGCTCCTGCAGGCGCTCCGAGCCCTCCATGCCGGGGCCGACGGGTCTCCCGCCGACTGATCCGCGGCCTCCGGCTCCGCTACGGCCCTCGCTCCGGTCTCGCCCGCAGGTCGATCTCCCCTTCCCCGCCGTCGACCCCGATCGAGAAGTTGCGCACCTCTCGGTTGGGCGAGCCGGGCTCGTCCAGCCACACGCGGTCGTTCGCGGCCTCGGCCACGTCGTATTCGTCCTGTCCCGGACCGACATCCAGGAAGAAACCGAGAGCGCTCGCCTCCGCGAAGTACGTGTGGGTCGTGTCGTAGTTCGTGAACCGGTCGTCGAAGCGCGCGAATCCCGGCTTGTTGCCTTCCTTTCCCCGGTACGTGTCCGCGCCCGCCGTGTCGAGGAGCATCGCGAAGCTCCGGTTGATCGAGTAGCCCAGACCGTCTCCCTCCGGGATGTCGTACACGTCGTTCCCGCCGCGGTTCAGCAGGATCGACACGGTGAAGTCGTGGCCGAACGCGAGCGATGCGCTGCCCTTCTCTTCGATGAGGTGCCGATCGTCTCCCGCCTCGTCGATCAGGGCGCCGATGCAGAAGTGCGCCCCCGAAGCCTGGGACCACACGACGCCGCGGTACGTGTCGTTGCCGGACGCGTCGTGCAGGAGTCCCGTCCCGAACCAGTACCCGGTCCCCTGCGACCAGTTGCCCGCCACGTACTCGTCGTCGCCCTCCACGTCGAAGAGCTGGCCGAGCCCGCCGGCCCAGGAGTGCCCGTCGCCTCCGTCGCCGCGCCGGCCGGAACCCACGCCCTGCGCGTTCGACACGGACACGCCCAGCTCGGAGTGGTAGGACGGGCGCTCGGTAATCGCAGGATCGCGAACGGCCTCGTAGCGGTCGTTGCCGGAGTGGTCCGCCAGCGTTCCCACGCCACCCGCGCCACCGAAGCCCTGCCCGTCCGACTCGACGCGGTACGAGTCGTCGCCGGTCCCCTCCAGCAGGAGTCCCACCCCGAGAAACGCGGCCCCCTGCGCGGAGTATCGCGCCGTGTACCGGTCTCGGCCGGCGACGTCGGCGAGCACGCCGAGCCCGAGCGAGCCGTACCCCTGCGCCCCGTGCACCGCGTCGTACTCGTCGTCCCCCGCCGCGTCGACGAGAACGCCGACGGAGGCGAGGCCGGCCCCCTGCGTCGGCTCCGCCCCCCCCGAGTACCTGTCGTTCCCGCCCGCGTCGATCAGCACCGAGAGCGATCGCCCCGGAGCCGGCGCCGCCACCGCCCCGACGTACTCGTCGTCTCCACCGAGATCGACGATCAGGAACGTGTCCCCGCCGGACACCTCGTCGTTGCCCCCGCCCCGGACGCGGATCCAACCGAGCGGCGACTGCCAGTCGAGGCGGAAGCCGGGCACGGATTCGAGGGCGGACAGCGCGTGAACCGCCCGCTCCGCCGCCGCGATCGCTCGAAGCCCGCCGTACCAGAGGCTCGCCTCGTCGAGGGTCGCCGCCACGTCGTCGATCTCGGGGAGGTACTCGAGGGCGTCGGTCAACCCCGCCCCGAGGTCGACGTGCCGCTGCACCGCCAGGCGATCCGCCGGATCCACCCGGCGGAACGCCCGCTCGATCCAGACGTGCGCGTCGACGAGGTCGAGCAGAAGCCGACCCAACGGACCCCGCGCCGCCTCCGGCACCGCGTCGACGCGCGGGGACAGGTCCGCCCGCAGGTTCGGATAGTCCGCCTCCTTCCCGAACGTCAGGTACGTCGTCTCCCGGCCGGCCGCCTCATGCAGTCGCAACAACGCGTCGACGAGATCCACGCTCGCGGTGTCGAGGTTCGCGGAGTATGAGCGGAAGCCGCCGAACTTGCGGTCGATCCCGAGGAGCTGGACGGCACGGTAGAGATTCCCGTCGGAATTCTCCGGCGCCTCCGCCAGAGCGTCCGGCGCGAGGTGCGCATGCGCGGCCGCCCCCGCCGTCCGGGCGAAAGTCACCGTGGCGAGGGGCTGCGCGAGCAGATCGTCGAAGTGCCTGAGTTTGTAGGGAATGTCGGCGGGATAGCGGGACCAGTAGCCGCGCGGCTCCCATCCCAGGTCGGCGCGATCGAGACCCTCGTGCGCGAGGGCGTCGTCGAGGGGGTCGGCCGGAGCCTCGGGCGCAAGCCCGAAGAAGCCCGCCAGAGATAGGGCCGCGACCAGCGCGCCGGTCGCACGAGGATCTCTCATGGATTCGCTCCTTTCCTCAGCGCCATGAGGGGGCTTCTTCAGTACCTATAGCCCACGTGTGCACCTGCGTCGCCGGTCGTTTTCAATCCGATTCGCGTTTCTCGCCACCGAGGGAACCCGTTGTTCTCAGACGATTCCCAGCAAATCTCGGACCGGGATGCAGCGGGCGTACCCAGCCCCCAGGATAGGCCAACACCCGGCTACAGGAAACGAGTGGTGACCGGACGTGGTAAAGTAGGGGCAGGCATCCCCTAGGGAGGACGCGGTGTCCCTCCCGAAGCCGAACGGCTCCATGGCCTTCGCGGTCGCCTTCGCGGCCGTCGCCGGTCCGGCGGTGCCGGGTGCATCGAGGCCCGTCTTCGCTGGCACTCCCGAATTGTGGACGTCTCTCGGACCGAGGGACTACGCCCACGGGCGCATGATCATCTACAGCCCCTCCCGGGCATCGCGCCTGTATGCCATCGTCTCGTCCGAAGCCGACGTTCCCGATGTGTTCTGGAGCAGGAATCGCGGGGGAAGCTGGGATTACGCCGGTGAGGGCCTTCCGAAAGACGCTACGGCCCTCTGTCTCGCGGTCTCGCCCACGGGCTACGACAGCGTTCTCGCCGGCTATGGGAACGGGCTCGGAATCTACCGGACGACGACCCACGGCTGGCGATGGTCCCCCTGGGGAGAGACGATCGACGCCGAAGCAATCGAGACGATACTCTTCGCCGAGCCCGGTTCAACGCTTCTCTACGCCGGCGCCACCGGGGGCGCGACTCCCGGGGTCCACCGGAGCACCGACACGGGGGAGACCTGGTCCTTCGCGAGCAGCGGACTCGGAGGGACCGGGGTGCGCGCGCTCGCGAACAACCCCGCCACCCCGGAGATCCTCCTCGCGGCCACGACCTCCGGAGTCGCCCGCACGACCGACGGCGGCCAATCCTGGACGCACGTTCTCACCGGCTCCCCGGGTCGAAACGTGAGCTGGTGCTTCGATCGTCCCCTCGTGGTCTACGCATCTCAGGACGACGGGGGGATCTTCCGCTCCTCGGATGCCGGCGAGACCTGGTCGTCCCTCCCCAACCCGCTCGACCGAGGGTGGGCGATCGCCGCCCATCCCCGGAGTGGATCTACCCTGTTTGCCGGAGGGGCGGAGGCCTGCACCTTCGACTCCGCGAGGACCCGCCACACAGCCGCGATCTACAAGACGACGAACGCGGGAGCCTCCTGGACTCGCGTGTATTGGGACGACGACTGTCGGGCGGGCGCCGGAGACGTGACCTATCTGTTGGTGGACGCAGTGGAAGAGCGGTGGGTCTACGCGGCCGGCGACGGCGGGATGCATGGCAGGGGGTTTCTCCGGTCGAGCGCCCACGGAAACGAGGGCACGTTCCTGCCGGTGCTCCTCGGGATCCCTCGGTTCGAGGCGGATTGGTTTGGCGCGAGTCTCGACGGCCGCCTCTTCCTGATGGCGGACAAGGGGATCTTCCGCTCGACGAACGAAGGCGGGAGCTGGGCCCTGACGTCCTATGACATGTATTGGTATACGTACGGGCTTCCCCCCTTCATTGTCGTGACCCGGTCGAGCGGAATGCTCTTCAGATGCGGACTGGAGGAGAGCGGTCACTTCTTTATCGACTACTGCATTCACAGCACGGACGGGGGCCACAGTTGGTCAAACCCCTGGGACGGAGAGCCGGCACCGAGGGTTGACGTGATCAAGGCCTTGATCACCGACCTGGGAACGGGAGACGTCGTGTACTGCTGGGCCAGGGACGATCTTCTCCGGAGCGACGACCGGGGGGAGACGTTCTTCCTGATGAGCGGCGACATCCCCACGGCGATCGACGCGGTCATCGATCCCACGGACGCCGACCGCCTGTTCATGGCGACGGCGGAGCGGGCAACCGGCCGGCGCGGAATGCGCGGCGGGGGGGTCGATCGCTTCCTCTACCGGTGGCCGGATGAGGAGCGAGTACGCGTGCGGGTGCACCTGAGCACCGACGGCGGAGCAAGCTGGACCGAGCGCTCGTCGGGATTGCCGGCCGGGCCGCCGGTGCGTATTCACATGGACCGCGCCGACCCCGACCATCTCTTGCTCATCTCGCGAAGGCACCCTCCCGGGGAGACATTGGACGGCGGCCTGCACTGGATCTCGACCGGGATCGATCTCCAGGGCACGTCGGTCATCGACTCCGACTGGGACCCGGTGGCGAATCGTGTGTTCCTCGCGACCGCGGAACACGGTGTGCTCATCTCGGACCGGGGCTTCGCGAACGTGGGCCTGCCCACGCGCCAGCTGATCTCCATCGCCTTCTGTCCGACGCTCGAGAAGGTGTTCGTGGCTACGGAGCACTGCGGCATCTACGGATTGAGCGTGGCGTCCGGCGGGCAAGCGTCGACATTGGAACTGCCGGGCGCCGCGCCCCCGCGCCCCGCCCCCGATCTCATGGTATCCCCGAACCCTTTTTATCCCGCCACGATCATCCGGTTCGTGGTACCGGCCGGCGGTCGACGGGTGGATCTTGTAGCGTTCGATGCAGCCGGCCGCCGCGTCCGCACGCTGATCGCCCGCCCCCTCGGTCCCGGGCTCCGGACCGTCACCTGGGACGGTCGCACGGACGGCGGCACGGAAGTCGCCGGCGGCATCTACTTTCTCCGTCTCGACGTGGAAGGCGAGGTGCGTACGAAGCGGGTCACGGTGCTGAGGTAGGCGCCGCTCCGAACCCTTTTCTCATGGCCCGGCTCACCCGCTCGCCGCCTGGAGATCCTGATAGAGCATCAGCTTGTTCCCGTCCGGGTCGAAGAACGTGGCGAGCTTCACCATGTCGGGAATCGTTCGCGTCTCCCCATCGAACCGGACCTTCGCAGACTCGAGGTCCGCCCGGGCGGCGTCGATGTCCGTGACGCCGAACGTGAGGGTGGCGCCCCCCTCCACATCCGGAGACTCTACCTCGGATAGGCCGACGTTGACCCGATCCACCGGGCTCTTGAGCTCACACCAGCCCATGTCGTCGAGGCGGTAGAGCAATTCGAAGCCGAGAACGTCTCGATACCAGGCGATCGATTTCTGCAGATCGCCGCAGGACAGGGCACAGGTGAGGCCCCCGTCGAAACCGAGATTCGTGGCCATGGGATTCAATCCTCCTCGAATGGGTTGTGGTGGTTCGGTTTTTATAGTACATATATTTTCCGATGTCAACCCGATCGAACCCCTCGTTGGCGGCGCTTGCCGATCTCCTCCACCATCGCTGGGCCGTGCCGGTCCTGGCGACGCTGCACCGGGAGCGGGGAGCCAAGTTCGTGACTCTGGCGTCTTGCCTGGGGGTGAGCCGCGACTCCCTCCGCCGGACGCTCGCCGCCCTCACGGACCAGGGGCTCGTGCGGCGCAACCCGGGCTACGGACACCCGATGCGCCCCGAGTACGTGCTCACCGGGCGGGGCGCGGCTCTCGGGCCCCGATGTGACCGATTGATGCAGACCGTCTTGCGAAGGGGTGTCGCCGACGTGTGCCTGCGGAAGTGGCCCCTTCCGGTCCTTCTGTCCATCGAGGGGGGTGCGTTTCGCTTCTCCGAGATCGAGGCCGAGGTCGCCGGCGCATCTCCTCGCGCCGTCGCCCTCGCGGTCAAGGAGCTGGAGGCGGCCGGGCTGATCGATCGGGAGATCCTAGGTGGCTACCCGCCGCGCACCGCGTACCGGGTCACGGCAGCGGCCCGGCCGCTGATCGATCCACTCTGCGAGCTTTCGCGCTCTCTGGGGTGAGGAGGGGGCGGAGAAGGCGGCTGGGGCGGCGGGCCGGACCACCCCTCCCCCGGGGCGGGCGGGGTCGAGCGCCGGGGTGTCCGTGGGAAGCGCGCATAGTGGGCAGAGACCACGGGCCTGGATCACCTGTACTCAAGGCAGCCTTGACTACAGCCCATGTGGAACTCTATATTCTCGTCGGCCTTGATTATGGAGCGGTCAGGAGTGCCTTGTTCAATGGAGCACGGACCGTGGACCCCTCTCGCACTACCTTGAAACGAGCAGGCCGCTACTTTCCCCAGCCAGGAGGATACCTCGCGTTCGTTCCGAGTCCTCTGCCCCCTACCCCGAACGTGAGGATCGAAGGAGATCTCCAGGCCAGTCTCTCGGCCGCTGACCGGGCGCTCGGCCGGCTGGACGGCGCAATCCAGAATCTCCCGGGCCCTGATTTCTTCGTCTTGATGTATGTCCGCAAGGAAGCGGTCCTCTCCAGTCAAATCGAAGGGACCCAGAGCTCACTCGACGATGTCCTCGCGGCCGAGGCTCGTGTTCCAGATCCGGACCGGCCGGCCGACGTAAGTGAGGTTCTCAACTACATAGCGGCCATGCGGCATGGCCTCGAGCGTCTCGAGAGCCTTCCCGTATCCGTACGCCTCCTCCGAGAGATCCACGAACGCCTAATGGAGGGCGTCCGGGGAGAAGCCCGTGCGCCGGGAGAGCTGAGGCGAACTCAGAACTGGATCGGACCGCCCGGCACCACGATTGCCGAAGCGACGTTCGTCCCGCCACCCCCGAACGTAGTTCCTGACACGCTGGGAGCTCTTGAGGACTTCCTGCACCAAACCGATACGATCCCCGATCTCATCCGAATCGGTCTTTCCCACGCCCAGTTCGAGACAATCCACCCGTTCCTGGATGGCAATGGACGCCTCGGCCGGCTCCTCATCACGTTCCTGCTGTGCGAACGCCGCATCCTCCGAGGGCCCGTGCTGTACCTGTCGCACTTCTTCAAGAGGCACCGGCAGGAATACTACGACAGGCTCCAGAGCATACGAGATCAGGGTGACTGGGAGGGGTGGCTGTCATTCTTCTTGACCGGCATCCGGCAGGTTGCAGGTGAGGCGACCCTGACCTCACGAGGAATCGTCGACCTACGCGAACGACATCGTTCTCTGATCGTCGACCGCTTCGGGCGCGCTGCAGCGAACGGTATCAAGGTTCTCGAAGATCTCTACTCCCTTCCCATCGTCACCGTGAACCGTGTGCAGAGGATCACGGGCGTCAGTTATCAGGCTGCCAATACGCTCGTAGCTCGATTCGTGGATTCCGGATTGCTTGCAGAGTTCACCGGACACGCCCGCAATCGCAGATTCCGGTACGCCGACTACATCGGTCTTTTTGAGTGACTCAGGTCGACTCTGACTGTCCCCAACAGGGTTGTGCGGCCAATTCGGATCCGGCCCGGCTGAGAACCCCGAATCGCCTCGACAGACACCAACCGAGGGCGAAACGGGGATTCCTCCGACCCCCTACTCCACCTCGCGGAAGAGGAGCTTCACGCGGCCCCAGGACATCGGACTCGTCGCGACGATGTCCCCGGGGCCGAACGCCACGTCGCCGGAGCTCCGGTTGCCGCCCCCGTGATAGGTGAACGGGGCGCCCTGGCCGACGGCCCAGATGATCGGGATCGGGGTTCCCGACTGGATGTCGGCCAAGGGGAACACCCAGACGTCGGGGATGCCGGGGTCAATGGCCCGAGACATCTCGAACGTGGCCATTCCGTTCCCGGGGGTCGACCAGCCGTCCAGGGTGATGGACGGCGAGAGCGGGACACCGGGAGTGTGGTCGCCGAGCTTGCGCTCTTCGACCGTTCCGCCGGGATGGGCGACGATCGCGTACGTGTCCGCCATGACAGATCCCCCGAATCCCACGGAGAACCAGATGCTCTCGGATCCGGTCATCTCGATCGCGACGATCTGGGAAACGTCGTCGACCGATACGGCCAGGGAAATGTCTCCACCGGCGGTCGTGAGATCGGCCTCGGCGACCCAGGTGGCGGCCCGCACCGGAGAGACGAGAACGACTCCGACCAGCGCACCGAGCGCGGGTACGACGCGAAATACGGACCGAGGCGAACGGGCGAGGGGACAAAACATGAAGAGAGACTCCTGATTCGGGGATCCGGGCACGGCGAACGGATGAGTTTATCACAGGGAGGACGCGGGCCTCAACGAGCCCGCCGGAACCGTACCCGCACCGTGCACACGATCATGCCCGCAGAATCAGTCTCCTTGAATGCCGTGACCCTCGGCTCACCGGCCATGCGGGCGCTACCGCATCAGCGCGACCTTCCGCGTCTCGGCCGTGCCCTCCGCCTCGAGCCGGACGAAGTAGATCCCCGAGACGACGTCGCGTCCCGCGGCGTCGCGGCCGTTCCAGATCCGAGTCATGGACGGGGCTTCCTGCCGACCCTCGAAGAGAACGGCGACCTGGCGTCCGTTGAGATCGTGGACGCTCACGCGCGCGACTCCGGGCCGGGGAAGCGCCCACTGCACCGTGACCGACGCGCGGAAGGGAGTCGGCGATGCCGTCAGGACCGGCCGCAGAGCGGCTCTCTCCTCCTCGACGACCGCGGTCCCGGTCTGGGTCCGCAGGGTCCACTCGACGGAGTCGGAGAGCTCACCGTCGGTGGCGATGACCAGCACCTGGTCCACGGCTCCCGGAGTGTCCGCGACGAAAGTCCAGCTCGGGCTCGGGCCCGACTGGATCCATCGTCCGTTCTCGTACCACTCGTACGTCGTCGGGTCGCCGTCCTCGTCCAGAACGGAGACCGAAAGCGGCACCTCGGACGGCGGGGACACGACCGTGTCGAGGGAGGCGGGCGTGTGGCTCGTGATCGCCGGCCAGGCGTTCCCGAATCCGATGTCGAACGTCATCACGGGACCGGGCTCGCTGATGTTCGTGATCCAGATTCCGCTCGGCGCGCCGTACCAGTCCGAGCTCGGAGTCGTGTTCGGAGTGAAGGAGGTCTGCCCCGGGTCGTCGGCCGCGAACGGCGCGCTGATCCGGGTCTCCTGCGGGTACCACCAGTCCGAGAACTCGTCGACCCCGTCCCACGGGTTCGACGGGTCGTACCCCGCGTCCTCGACGATCACCATGTAGTGCGGGTTGTTCGGCCCCGGGGTGTTGCTGCTCAACGCGTCGTCGATGTGAGTGATCAGGAGGCCGGAGTCCTTGGGGTTCTGTCCCGGCTCGAACCACGTGTAGAACGCCGAGAAGTCCGAGTCGAGGTGATCGAAGATCGCCGTCGAGTACGAGTTGCGGTTCTCGATCAGGAAGGACTCCTGACTGCCGCCTCCCGGCCGCTCGACCCGGTACGTCACGGGGTTCAGCTCGACCTCCGGCGCGGGCACGTCCTGTTGCGACTCGGTGATGAGGATCGGCGCCACGAATCCGAGCTCGTTCTTCGACCACGCGCAGTGATGCCCCGGGTCCTGCCGGGTTCCGTACGACCAGAGGTTGTAACCGTAGTAGCCCATGACGCACCAGTCGACGAGCGGGTGGTCGTTGTCGTCGCCCGGGGTGTAGTACGTGGTCGTGTCCAGCTTCGAATCGTAGTCGTAGAGATCCGGCAACCCGAGCACGTGCGAGGCCTCGTGGGCCCCCACGCGGATCGTGATGATCGAGCCGTCGGCGTGCATCTCGGGGTTGCAGGCGAAGCGATCGATGATGACCCCGTCGTCGGTCATGTAGTTCAGACCCCAGACGGCGAAGGACCAGATGTCGTCCGGGTCGTGGGTCTCCTCCTCCCCCGGCCCCGCGTGGAAGATCCAGACGGCGTCCGTGTAGCCGTCCCCGTCCCGGTCGAACTGCGAGTAGTCGATGTCGGGATCGGCCAGCTCGAAGAAGTCGGTGAAGTAGAGGTACGAATAGTACGTCGGGCGCGTGTACCACCCGTGCACCTCCCCCTCGACCCAGTAGGAGCCGTACGAGGTCTCCAGGAAGAACTCGCGCATGCTCCCCGTGGGGACCTGTCCCTGCGAGAAGAGCAGCGTCTGGTAGGCCGAAGGCGGATGGGCGACCGTGTCCGCCGGATCGTCCTCCCACTGGCAGAGGAGGACGAGCGCGACTCCCGTGTCGGACGGCGCGCTGCTCCGAGGGAACCCCCCGTCCGGCGACGGGGGCTCGGACACCACCGGCCCCATCTCGGCGCGGGCGCGCGCGATCCGGGCCCGCATCTCCTCGGGTGAGACCCCGAGCTGTCTCTCGACCTCCTCCGCCGGCACGTCGAAGAGGACGAGGTCGGGGTTCTCGGCGGGGGGGACGAGAAACCCGCCGGCCCGGGCGGTCCGGCCCGGGGAGAGGACGGCGATCGCGAGGATCGCGGCGGCCGCGACGGCAACGAGATCGATCGAGACGCGGGGCAGGGAACGCATGCTTCTCACCTCGTGGTTTGCCGGGGGAGTCCGTCCGTCCAGTTTACGACCCGCGGCGCCCCGGAGCAAAGGGGGCGGCGCCTGATCGGCCCCCAACGGGTTTGGACCCCCCGGGGGTTCTGCCGTCCACCCCGGCCGGCCGGCTCCGCGGACCGGCCGTTCAATCCGCCGTCACCCCACGCCGCAACAACCCCGCCAGACCTTCGAACACCGCCGCCAGCGCCGCCGCCGCCTCGGGCGGCGCCTCGATGCGCACTCCTCCCTGTGCCGTCGGCGCGATCTCGAGCTGCGAGAACAGCCCTTCGACATCGACCGCGGGCGGCAGCTTCACCGGGGCGACGCCCTCCGCCCTCTCGCGCCGCGCTTCCCGCTCGCCCGGCGTGTCGCGGGTCTCGTCCTGCGATTCGTCGGAGGCCGCGAGGACCTCATCGACCTCTCGATCGATCGCCATGTCGGCCTCACCGACCCCTTCCTCCGTCTCGGGCAGGTCCGGAACGCGGGCGGGCTCCACCACCTTCTCGATCGTCGAGAGGAATGATCCCGAGTGGTCGAAACGGATTTCATCACGGTCTCCATCGAACAGCCCCTCGAACAGCGCCCGTTTGTCGGAGACAAGAGATTGGATTCTCGATTCGATGCAGTTCCGGCTGACCAGGTTGTAGACATCGATCGGGGCCTTTTGGCCGATCCGGTAGATGCGGCCGATACGTTGCTCGAGCACGGCCGGGTTCCATGGGAGCTCGATGTTGACGCAACAGCTCGCGGCTCTCTGGAGATTGAGTCCGACCCCGCCCGCGTCCGTGGCGAACAGTACGCGAGCGTCCGGATCGTCGTGAAATTCGACGATATTCTGGGTGCGTCGCTTCTGCTTCTCCTGACCGGTGAAGAACGCGGCCCGAAGACCCTTGCGCTCCAGCACCTCCTTCGTCGCCCAGTGCGCGAGGGAGAGCATGCGGCGCCACTGGCTGAATACGACGACTTTCCTCCCCTGTTGCACCGCGACCTGATCGAGGATCTCACGAAGCTCGAGGAGCTTCGGACTGCTGAGGCTCTTCAGGAGCGACGGACCGGGCCGGGCAATCCCCGAGATCTTCGGCCAGACCTCTGGGAAGTCCACCTGGGCGATTCCGTTCGAGAGCATGCGCTGGGTGGTCAAAAGGCTCATTACCCGCAGGAACTCGGCCTGGGTCAGAGGCCGGCGGCGCGCCATGGCCAAGAGCTTCGCGATCGGCTGGTTCAGCTCGTCGTGTGCGTCCTGCTGCTCCGGTGTCAGATCGACCGGCAGGATCGTATCGGTCCGAGGCGGAAGCTGAGTGAGGATGTCCGCCCGCAGCCGCCGCACCAGACAGGACGCGAGCCTCTGGCGCAGCGTGCCGAGATTGCGGGATCCGCGGACCTCGGTCGGCCCGTCGGACAGGACAGCGTGCCACGGCTCCAGCCTCCACTTGGGCTCGAGCGCGAGGTCGTCCACCCAGTCCAGGATGGAGGCGAGCTCCTCCAGGCGGTTCTCCATCGGGGTGCCGGTCAGGACCAGACGATAGGGAGGCCGCAGCTTCTTGACGTAGACCGCCGTCTTCGTCGCCCAGTTCTTGATGCGCTGGGCTTCGTCCAGCACCACGATGTCCGGCCGCCAGGTGTGCATCTCCTCCAGATCGCGATGGACCTGTTCGTAGTTCGCGATGAGGAACCCCTTCCTATGTTCACGATAGACCTCGCGGCGCTGCTCCTTGTCGCCCTCGACGATCGTCACGGGGACTGCGGAGAAGAGCTCCCACTCCCGCCGCCATTGCGGCTTCAGGCTCGCGGGGACCAGCAGCAGCCCGCGCCGCACTTTGCCCGCGTGCCACAGCACATGGCAGGCGGCGATGGCTTGCGCGGTCTTGCCGAGACCCATGTCGTCGGCGAGCAGGAGTCGGCCGGCCGCCAGGAAGCGCCTCACGCCCTTCCGTTGATAGGGATAGAGATGCCGCCTCAGCGACCGGAGGTGACGTACCATCTCGGTCAGGGCGGTCGTGTCGCTCGTGATCCGGGAAAGGCGCCGGTGTTCACGGTGCAGTAGGGAGCGCAGGGCAGGATCCGGAGTATGCGCCGGCACGGCTCGACCCGCACTCCGGCGAAGAAGGGGCAACAGATCCCGGACGAGTTCCGCTCGCCGGTCGGGTCGACTGAGGTGCGTGTTCCGGAGCGCGAGATGGTCGGCTTCGGCCCGCCGAAACCACCTCATGGCCCCGTCCAGTCCGGCCCCTCGCCTTCCCCTTCTACCGTTAACACCGACCAACCGCACACGCGCCAGCCAATCGCCTTCGCCGGTGAGCGGCCGGATCGGATCCCAGACGAGGCGAGGCCTCCCGGCGTCGACTTCCGGGACGGGACTCACGAGAGCCCGCGCGAGCTTGCGAGGGCGCGCGGCGAGGTCGCGCATCACCACGAGCAGGTGCTTGCACAACCCGAGGGAGTTTCGCAGGAAGTCGGGACAATCACAGCTTCCGCGCGGCGGATCAAGGCCCTCCAGGACGGTCTCGTAGGGGCGGGGGGCCTGCCGCGGGCGCCGCGTCGAGTAGAGACCGAACGGCTCCCCGCCGCCGGGACGCCGGGCGACGCGGAGATCGTCCCGGCGGGCGAACGCGCATCGCCGGAGAAGCGCCTCGAGCGCCGCGCGCTGAACGGGCCAGTCGGCGTCCCGCGTCACGGCCAGGACATGTCGGACCAGCAGCTCCTCCGGAATGGACAGCGTCTTGCCGCGGGCCATGGACAGCAAGGTCGAGAACCCCTCCGTCGGCTCGTCCGGGGTGGTCCCCGGGGGGACGTCCGTGCCCGGCGAGACACGGACGGCGGCCGGCGGAGAGACGAGGGAATCACGGGGCGGAGCGGATTGCGGATGAGGCGGCCGCGCGACGGCCGAGGGCTTCGCGGACGGCATGGCTGCTTGCACCTCCGAAGTTGGGTAAAGACGCTTGCATACGATCCCTGTCCCTCGACGTCTCGACGCGAACACCACTCGTTGCGCAGTTCGCGAATCCTCACCCGGGCCCGCCAGCCGAGTCCCGGTGAGCGGGCGGATCGCGCGTTGAGTGGGAATGAGGGAGCGCCGGAGTCCGCGTGGGCGTCCGTCGAGCACGGTTCCGGCATGCGGAGGACAGTAAGGGCACCGGGATTGGCACGCAAGCAGGGAACCTCGATCGCAGACACGCCCTTCCCCCGCGGTTCCTCGTCGGGCTCAAACCCCGCCCCGAGTATATTTGCTCTCAAGCAGTTGCGCTGAGGACGCAGTGAATGCCGCGCCCTCGCTTCCTCGGGTCGCTCCCCGACGTTTCGAAAGGGCCCTTCCCGTACGCGCCGTCCCGCCCTACCATGCGAACCATGGCCACCACGCAAACCCGCCGGATCGAGGTCGACACTCGGGCGCTCATCCAGAACGCCAAGCTGTCAATCCGCGATGTCTACGACGCCGTCGTCGAACTCGTCACGAACTGCGACGACCGTTACCAGATCCTGGAGCGGCCCGGGAAGATCGAGATCGAGGTCGAGCGCCGGAAGGGCAGGCGCCCGAGCATCTTCAGGGTGCGGGACTTCGCCGACGGAATGACGTCGCGTGTCATGGAGGAGAAGCTCTCGCGCCTGGGCGGGCGGGTGAGCGGGATGGAATTGGGTCAGGCCGTTCGCGGCACGAACTCCCGCGGAGCGAAGGATGTCGCGGCGCTCGGCCCCGTTCGATTCGAGTCGATCGCCGGAGACGGCCGCTTTCACCGCTGCGAGATCACAGAGTACTTCGAGTTCGTCATCCATCCGTCCCGGCAGGTCACGCGGGAGGTTCGACGGGCGATCGGCGTGCACCGCGGAACCGGCACGCTGGTCACGATCGAGGTACAGGCGCATCACACGATTCCGCGTCACGACAACCTGGCTGAGCACGTGTCCCTGCTCGTTCCGCTTCGCGGAATCCTGAGCGATCCGGACCGCAAGATCGTCGTCCGGGATCTCGTACAGGACCGTGAGACGACACTCTCCCCACCCAAGCTCGAAGGCCAACCGCGAGTGATGGAGAGCTTCGAGGTTCCCGGCTATCCTGACGCGCGCGCGAAGCTCGTGATCGAGCGCTCCCGGCGTCCCTTCGAGCGCGAAAAGAGCCGCTTCCGCCAAGGTGGAATCCTCGTGAGATCGCGACACGCCGTGCACGAGTCCACCTACTTCGCCCCCGAACTGGAGAACGACCCGCACGCGCTCCGCTTCTTCGGAAAGCTCACTTGCCCTTTTGTGGACGAGCTGTGGAACGCGTTCGACGACGCAATCGAGAGCCGCGCAGAGCCGGACCCCGCGAACCCGCACCCGATCCTGGATCCCACTCGTCGCACCGGCTTGACGCGAGACCACCCGTTCGTGGAGAGCCTCTTCGGCGAGGTGCTCAAGCGCTTTCGCCCACTCGTGGAGGAGGAGCGACAGCGCGATGAGCGTCAGCGCGCCGCGATCGAGAGCGAGGCAACGCGCAAGCGGCTCGACGCCCTCGAGAAGGCCGCGGTCCGGTTCATGCAGGAGTTCGGCGAGGAAGACGAGCCGGCCCGCGACCCGGACGGGAAGGACGTCGAGAGCCGGTTCCGGGAGGTCGGCTACGCCCTGAACCCGCCGTATGTCCAGATGATACGGGGCGAGTCGCGTCGGTTCTGGTTCAACGTGCACCAGTCCACATTCCCCGAGCTCGAAGTCGGAGCCAACCTGCAAGTGGAGTGTCTGAGCGCGGACATCGTTGCGGACCGTAGCGTGTTCGGGCTCCAGCTCCACCCGACGCGGGAAAGCGTGCTCCGGTCCGTATGGAGTGTGAGAGCGCTCTCCCCGACGGCGGCCACCGGCCTTCGCGTTCGTGTGGGATCGATCGTGGCGGAGAGCTTGGTGGAGGTTCTCGAGTCCGAGGCGCACCGGTGGGCGCACGTCGAGGAGTTGTGTTTCAGCCACCGGCGCTATCGAATGTCGACCGACTCGAAGCGCAAGCGCATCCGGATCCTCGCTCCCCTCAGCGCGGTTCCCGAGCCGCGGCGGATCGACGTCGAGGCGGCCGACCCCGAGTTCACGCTCTCCGGGGAGGCGATTCTCAGGTCGCAGCCCCGGCTTGCGGTGGCCGTGTGCGATCTGCACGTGAAGGGATCCGGCGACGAGGCGAAGTCGACGTTGACGGCTCGGCTGGACGACGCGAAGGCCACGGCCGAGATCGTCGCGGTCCTCCCGATGGGAGCTGGACTGTCCATCCGGCTGGAGGACATCGATCTCGGCGACCAGCGCTACCGCTGGCGACAGAACGTCCTGGAGATCGCGTCGAAGCACCCTTCGATCCGCCGCTACCTGGGCGACAAGGCGCACGGATTCCCTGGACAGGAGACGAAGCACTTCCGGGTGCTGCTGGCAGAGATCGTCGCAGAGGCCGTGTGTGCTCAGGTCATCTCGCGAAACGTGCTTACGAATCCCGAGGAGTACCCCGGAGCCGATTGGGACGACTACTACTCCGAGTTCAGCCGGCTGATGACGCGGTTCTTACCGACCGCGCACAAGCTCCAGTGCCCGGAGGGGGCGGAATAGAAACGATCGATGCCAGATCCGAGGCGAGGTGGCTCAGTCCGACCGCGGCCGAGCGGCTCCGATGGCCGGAGACGACGAGGAAGACCACGTCCGGACGGACGGCGTGCCCACGGGGTGGGCGGGCCCACCTCGTGGAGAGAACGCAGGGTAGTCCCGCCGCCACCCGTTGAACATCCGCTGAGGTAGCGGAATCTCGCCGGCGCCGGAGTCGAGGATGCGCACCTCACTGCTCGACGGCCGGGTCACGCCCTCCCGAGTGAAACCGTTCCGCCCATTGTCCGCCGAGAGCGACCGGGAGGTCTTCCGAATACCCGGGGAACGTCATCGACCTCGAGCCGGAAGCTCGCTTCGCGAACGATGAGAGCCTGCTTCTATCGACGCCGGGCAGCTTGGCCACCCGGATCTGCCGCGGACCGGACAAGACCGATTCATACCCCATCCCCGATTCCACACGTTTCGGGCGGGGTCAGCCGCAGCCCCTTCTCAGCCCTCCGCACCGCAAGCCCCCAGACAGCTTCCGCGTCGCCCACCCCTTCCCCCGCCCGCCGGGCCCGCACACTCCCTCGCGCAACAAAACCGCCCCTCCCGACGTACTGGAGATATCGGTCCGACGGGCGAGTCTGCCCATGCCCGACGGTCCGCCTCGGGCCGCACGGGCCGCCGGAAGAGGCCGGAAGAGAGTCTGCTCAGCCCACCTTCCGCTTGCGCTCGTCGATCATCGGCGTGCACCATGAGATCGTCGGGAGATCGGGCCACCGGATGAGCGAGGGCGAATCGATCGATGAAGATGAAGAAGAGATACCTCTGGATCGGTGCCGCGATCGTGGTCTTCGGCGGCATCGCGGGCGGACTGGCCATGAAGCGCGGTCGGGACGACGTTCCGGAAGTGCAGTCCGCCCTCGTCGAGCGTAACAAGATCGTGCAGAAGGTCAACGCGAACGGGAAGATCCAGCCCAAGACCCAGGTCAAGATCAGCGCCGACGTGAGCGCGAAGATCACGAACCTCCCCGTCGAGGAAGGGCAGTGGGTCGAGGCGGGCGCGCTCCTGGTGGAACTCGACCGGGAACGCTACCTCGCCATCGTCGAGCAGGCGGAGGCGGGGGTCCGCTCCGCGCAGGCGAACGCGAATCTCGTTCGCGAGAACATGAACAAGTTGGAGAAGGAGTACGCCCGATCCCGGGAGCTCGTCGCCCGCGATCTCGAGTCGCAGTCCGGGCTCGAGGCCGTCCGGGCCGCCTACCAGGTGGAGGTGGCCCGCCACGAATCCGAGGTCGATCAGGTGGAGCAGGCTCGAGCGGCGTTGAAGCAGGCCCGCGACGACCTGTCCAAGACGACGATCTACGCGCCCATGGCCGGCACCATCAGCGACCTGAACAAGGAGGAGGGTGAGATCGCCATCGGCTCCCAGTTCCAGGAGGACGTGATCCTGGTGATCGCCGATCTCTCCGAGATGGAGGCCAAGGTCGACGTGGACGAGAACGACATCGTCTCCGTGGCCATCGGTCAGCAGGCCGAGATCGAGGTCGATGCGCTCCAGGGACGGGAGCTCGCGGGCGTCGTGTCCGAGATCGCGAACAGCGCCAACCTGACCGGCCCGGGAACCAGCGGGCAGAAGACCGAGTTCGAGGTCACCCTCACGATCACCGACGCCACCGAGGAGCTGCGACCGGGAATGACGGCCAGCGCGAACATCCGGACGCAGACGAACGAGAACGCACTGAGCGTGCCCATCCAGAGCGTCGCGGTCCGCGCAGTGGATCAGCTCACCCGGGAGGGCGAGTCTCGCGAAGACGCGGAGAAGCGCTACGAGGCCGACGACGACGGATTCGTGGAGATCGTCTTCTGCATCGAGGAGGGTCGGGCCGTCGCCAAACAGGTCGAGACGGGAATCCAGAGCGACGAGCTCATCGAGATCCTCTCCGGCCTGGAAGAGGGCGAAGAGATCGTGACCGGTAGCTACCGCGCCATCTCCAAGGACCTCGACAACGGCGCGGCCGTGATCATCGACAACGAGTCCTGAGATCTTCGAGATGAGACTGGCCCCCGAGATCGGTGAGTCGTTCCGGATCGCCCTCGGCGCGATCCGCGCGAACAAGGCCCGGGGGGCGCTCACGACACTGGGCATCATCATCGGCATCGTCGCCGTGATCACCACGATGACGGCTGCGAACGGATTGAACAACACCTTCCGCCAGACCTTCTCCGCGGTGGGCACGGACGTCCTCTACGTGTCGCGCATGCCGTGGGTCGTCATGAACGACTTCTTCCTGTTCCGGAACCGACCGCCCATCGAGCTCCGGCAGGCCCGGGAGCTCGAGGAGAAGCTCCGGGGCAAGGCCATCGTCAACCCCACGATCGACGGCTCCCGGGACGTGAAGTACCGGTCGGAGACGATGGAATCGGTGACGGTCATCGGCACGACCGAGAAGCAGATGCTCGTGTCGCTGGCCAGCCCGGAGACGGGGCGGTTCCTGATGCCCTACGACGTGACCTACAAGAAGAGGGTCTGCGTCGTGGGGACCGAGGTGCGGGATGCTCTCTTCGGCGAGGCGGACCCGATTCACAAGAGCATCAAGATCGGCCGCACCGACTTCCGGGTCATCGGAGTCATGGAGGAACAGGGCGGCAACATGTTCGGGGGTCCGAACTTCGATCGTCAGATCTTCGTGCCGATCACGTCCTTCGTGAAGGCGTACGGCGGTCACCGCGGAAGGAGGGACGTGAACATCGCGGTCAAGGCTCCTTCGCACGAGGCGATGGCCGACCTCGAGCACGAGATCATCGGCGAGATGCGCAAGGTCCGGCGGCTCCGCCCCTCGGAGCCCGACGATTTTTCCATCAACAAACTGGACACGCTGGTGGGCGCCTTCAACAACGTGATGGGAGTCGTGCTCCTGGTGGGACTTCTGGTCACCGGGATCTCCCTGTTCGTGGGGGGCGTGGGGGTGATGAACATCATGTTCGTCTCGGTCACGGAGCGCACGAGGGAGATCGGCGTTCGGAAGGCGATCGGGGCCCGGCGCCGGAATATCCTGTTCCAGTTCATCTTCGAG
>JALGZR010000149.1 GCA_025774805.1 bacterium | reverse complement strand
CCCCCCGGGAGAATCGGACCAATTCCGGGAAGAGGCGGAACCGAGGAGGAGTCCGTGCCATCGAATCGCCGCCGCGCTCGCGTGGTCCGCATCGCCGCCGCCCTCGGCGGATCCACCCTGATCCTATCTTCTTCGATTTCGGCGGGGGAATCACCCCTCGAAGACGTGCACCTCCCGCCGCGGGAGGTCCCGATCCTCACCGACACGACCGACGTGACGGGGGTGGAGGATACGGATATCCGTCAGGCGATCGAGGAGGAGTCGTGGGATCGTGCCCTCCAGCTCCTCCGGAAGAGGCTCGCGGGCGGGGCGGCGGCGGTGCCGGGAGGAGCGTCGGAAACGGCTTCGGAAGAGGACGAGCTGCGGCTGCTCGAGGCGCGGATTCTCGATCGGATGGGACGGCTGTGGGAGGCGACACGCGTCTACCGAAGGCTCTTGGGCTCCGACGCCGTCGGGCCGATCGCGCTCGAGGAGGTCCACGATCTCTACGTGAGGCGGGGGCAGTTCAGCCCGGCCGCCCGACTGACGGAATCCGCGTTCGGACCGGACGCCGAGGCCGATCCTCCGCGATTGCGGATGCGGGCCTACGCGCTCGGAGTCCAGGGCCGCTACGGGGCGTCGGCTCGCGTGGCGGGGCACCCCGCCCTCGCCTCCGACGCCACGGCGATGGTCATCCGCGCAAACGCGCTCCTCGCTCTGGGAGAGCGGGGTGCCGCGGAGGAGATCTACCTCGCCGTGCTGCGGGAGTCGACGGTCCGGGAAACACGTCAGGCCGCCCACTATGGGCTGGGACAGGTGGCCCGGCTCCGGGGAGGACGAGCGGTGCGCGCGCTCCAGGACGAGCGGGCGGTCCGTCTCGGGCCCGCACCCGCGGCGGAGCTCGACCGGGGTCTCGCGCTTCGGGCCCTGGGGCGACGCCCCGAGGCGCGGGAACAGCTCGAGGCGGTAGTGACCGACTACCCGGAGATCGCCCCGACCGCCCGGCTCCTGCTCGCGCGGCTCGACGAGCAGGAGGGAGACGCCCGGAACGGCATCGAGCATCTGGCCGCCGCTCTCGACGGGACGACGGGGGATTTCCTCGTCTGGACCCGACTGGGAGAGCTGCTGCTGCGGGAGGGACAGGAGGATGCGGGAATCGAGGCCATCACCACCGCGTTCGACATCTTCCCGGAGTTCCCTCCGGCGCGCGAGATGTTGACCCGCGCGCTCACCTCGCGCGGTCGCTGGGAGGAGGTTCCCGCCGAGCCCGACACGAACGGAACGTGGGAGCTCCCCGGCTGGACGTGGGAACGGCTTCTCGACGGCGATCTGCCCTTCCACGAGGTCGTGGCCGATCGCGACTCGATCGACGTCGGGGACGCGCGGCGCGTCGTGCTGGCTCTGACGCAGCTCCGCGCCGGCTTTCCCGCGGGGGCCCTCGGGTGGACCGAGGGGGCCCGGCCCTCGGACCGCCACCTGGCGCGAATTCGGGCCGAGGCCCTGGAGCGGGTCGACCGCGCCGAGGATGCGCAGGAGCTTTGGCGGGAGATCCTCGATCTCGATCCCGACGATCGGATCGCGCGCGAGCGACTCGCGCTCCTCGTCTTCCCTCAAGACCCGGAGGAGGCGAACACGCTCTGGTCGGATCTCTTCGCGCGGCACCCGGAGAGCCCGCGCGCCCGCATCCGGCAGGCGGGCCGGCTCGAGGAGGCGGGACGGCTGGAGGAGGCGCGGGACGCCTACGGGGCGGCGCGGGAG
Organism: bacterium; assembly: GCA_025774805.1. GTDB lineage: Bacteria > ARS69 > ARS69 > ARS69 > ARS69 > JALGZR01. The sequence goes on along the minus strand of JALGZR010000149.1, from coordinate 3,367 downwards.
ACGGGATGGCTCTCCCCCGAGGAGCGGCGGCGCCTCGACGTGGCGATCCAGGATCTGAGCGACCTGGTCCTCGAGGAGGAGGAGTCCCGACTGGAGGAATAGGGGGGGCGGGCATGTTTCGACAGGCGTTTCGGGTTCTCGTCGCGGGGGGGAGCTCGCCTGCATATCTCACCAGCCTCTGCTGCGACCGCGGCAAAGCCGCCCCTGGCTTCGTCGTTGGGGCGCCTCCCGCCCTGCGGCGGGGCTACGGCCCCGCCTCGGGCAAAAGCACCCCATCTCCTCGCCAGCCACGACTATCCTCAGCCTTGCGACGAGCCTCGCGAGAAATGCAGGCTAGAAGTCGTCTTGGCCTCCCTCCTCGATGCCGAAGGTGCCTCGGAGGCTTTCGTTCAAGGAGGGCTGCAACCTCTGGCCGGTGAAGTTCACGTCGACTCCGAAGAAGGTGAGAAGATGATCGGCGTCCCTCTGCCGATTGTCCCTTCCGTACCCGGCGTTGAACCAGACCTTGTCGGAAATGCGGTAACTGACGATGCCGACCGCCCGGAGACGGTCGTCGGTATCGTCCTGGTCCCACGCGGTTGAGAGATACTCTGCGGAGAAAGCGACCCGACCGGTCGCGAAGATGACCCGGCCGCCAACTTCGAGGGAATTCGCGTTTTCGAAGCGCTCCTCGGCCAGGTATCTCCCCACTCCCACGACGCTCCACCGATTCCACTTCCAGGCGGGCGTGGCCCAGAATCCCCACTTCGCGATCTTTCCCTCGTCCGCCCTCTTCCCGGGAAAATCCCAAAAGGCCGCCCCCGCGAACTCGAGAACGAAGCCGCGCCGGGTGATCGGGAGGCGTCCGATCTCTGCTGAAGCTTCTTTATACTCGTCATCGGACATCACATGCCCGACGATGCGATCAAAGAGATCCGCGTTGTCTTCTCTCAATTCCTTGAACAGCTTCTTCTTTTCATCCTCGTTCAGATTCCCGAATTCTCTCTTTGCTCCCTTGAGTTCCTCAACGAGGTCGTCGCGCTGTTTCTCCGCTTCTTGGATCTGTTCGGGTTCCGCTCCCCGGTCTCTTGCCGCCGTCAATTCCATTTGTGCTGATTGGACTCTCTTCGAAATGTCTGCCGTGAACTCCGCCTCGAAGGCGCGATCGTAGACCGCCTGGTCCTGCAGGCGTTTCTCCACGTTCTCCAAGATCGACCGGACCGCCGGGTCGATTCCACCCGAGAGCGGAGTCACGCGAAACCCCAGGGAGATCCCGGTGATCGGGGAAGCTTGCGTTCCCAGTTCCGCTTTGGCGGTCGTCACGCTCCAGGCGCGCAAGATGGAGTTCAGAACTCCCCGTTTGAGATCATCGCGCCAACTCACGTCGTCACCTGCGAACAGCCAGTAGGGCGCGAACTCGACCGCGATGCCGTCCGGATCGGTGGCGAGATCAGAGAGAGTGCTCGACAGCGCGATGGTCAGATCGGACGGAGTGCCGGGCCGTTCGATGGCCGTGGTCGAGACGTCCATGAGCACGAGACCCGGAGAGACGGGAGTGGCGACCTCGTTGAAGTCGGGAATCATTTCCAAACCGACGGACCGGCTCTCCGTGGAGGCGGCCGCGGAGCATGGAAGTGCGAACAGAACGAGAGACGTGAGCGCCAGAATAGGTCCCGCCGCTCTTGCCAGGACCGAACGGGCTGAGCTTCGGAAGAGTCGCGAGAGCCTCATGAGAGCATCTCCTTGGCACCGATGCGTCGGGGCGTCGATGGGTTTCTACACGAACAGGAAATCGATGGAATAGACGACGAACCCTCCCTCACCCGCGGCCGGCATCTTGAAACGGAACGACTGAGGCTTCTTGCCGCCCTTGAAGCTGTATGTGACCGCTGTCGCGTTCGTCCTGGGATTGACGTCTTTGATCCGAGTCGTGCACCCGAGCAGCCGCCCGCGGAGATCTTCGTTCCTCTTACCGATCTTCTTGCTGCGGACCGACCCCTCCCCCGTGATCTTTCCATCCCAGTGGAGACACGTTCCGCCGACCTGAGCTTTGCCGATGGTGACGGTCAGGTAGACCGGGCTCCTCGGCTTGACCTCGTAGAGGCAGACATCGGTGCACCTTCTTTCGCTGGGCATGAGGGAAGACCTCCTTTCTCATCGAATCGCCGGGTAGGCGTCGTGGGACGTCCTACCACGGCTCTTTCTCTCCCCCAAAGAGGGGAAAGCAAGGGCGGACACCGTCGCGCCGTGGGGACAAAGCCGGGGAGTCGCTACCTGGTTGTCAGCAATCCGAGACACCGAGGAGATCGGAGTCCCGCTTTCCCCGCGGCGGAGACGATCGAATCGTGCGGGGCCGAGTTGCACTTCGACCCATACACCGGGAGGATTCCGGGGGCAACAATGAAGCAACAGTTGTCCGCGGACGTCTGTCGGCGGACGATCCGGGCGGGAGTTGGCCGGAGTGCGCCCGTTGTCTTTGCCCACGGCGATCCATGGGCTCGACGACACGGGCCGCGGAGAAGATGGATCGCGGGCGACGTCCGGAAGGCGATCAAGGGGCGCGAGGGGGCAGTGAAAGCCCCCGTGGGAGAATTGACGCGCTCGGGCTAGCCCCGGGGAATCCGGAAGTGGCCGGGGATGGTGGAGCTGAGGGGGATCGAACCCCTGACCTCATGACTGCCAGAACAGGACCGTAGCTCACCGATCCTGACCCATACACCAGGCTTCATTGCTAGGCGTGGCAGACGCCCTGGAGGCGTTCCTGCCTGTTTTCGGCGGTTCCTGCTGCCGATGCACAGGACGTGACGCCCCTTGGTACGGCGGTTTGTCTACCTAGCCCGGTACCTACGCCTGGGGGTCCCACCATGTCACACCGCGTCGAGCTCACCAAGGAACTGGTCGACAGCATCGAATTCGAGTCCAAGGGCCAGCGCCGCGTCTACGACAAGTCGCCCGAGCTGTTCCTCCTGATCGGCAAGACCAAGAAGTCCTACATGGCGCAGACGGTCATCGGCGAGAACGGCAAGCGCCGCACGGTCAAACGCTGCGTCGGCTGGCATCCGGACATCTCTCCGCGAGAGGCTCGCAAGCGCGCCAGGAAATGGACTGCTGAGCAGCAGCAGAAGGGCGCTGCGCGCCGTCGTGGCCGGCTTCGGATGCGAGAGGCGGCCGACCGCTACCTGGATTTCCTAGGTGAGGTCGGGCGCTCCAAGCTGACAATCGAGAGCTACCGCTACGCTTTCGCACGGCTTGACGGCGTCATGGGCCAGACACTCGCGTCGCTCAGCGAGCGACCGCGGGCCATGGTCGATCTGCACAAGGAGCTGGCGGAGAGACACGGACCCGTCGCCGCTCTGCACTCCCTCAAGGCCGTGCGCGCCGTCTACAA
>JALGZR010000148.1 GCA_025774805.1 bacterium | reverse complement strand
CCCGTGAGCCGCTGCTGACGCAGAATGCTCTGGATGTTTCCCCAGGACGCCGCGAGGACGAGGCCGATGATCCCGATCACGATCATCAGCTCCATCATGGTGAAGCCTCGAATCTTTCTCTCTGGCATGGCCTCCTCTCCCTTTTAGGCGGGAGTGGGGAAGCCATTTCCATGCCAGCGAAAAAGGCGCCCCTGTCTTGGCAAGTGCTTGCCGATCTTCGGCGACGTGAGGCGATGGTGGGCGGTACGGACCGCGAGAAGAAGCGCGGGCCGGGAGGGGTTACGGACGCCGGATGGTCGTCCTTACCCTCGAGTAATTCTTTGGGAGATTTCGGGGATTCTCGGTGAGGTGTTGCGGACGCCGGATTCTCGTCCTGGCCCTCGCGTCATTCTTTAGGAGATTCTGGCAATCCTCGGTCCGGCCTCGGTCCGGCGACATCGAGCGCGTCGCGTGCCGGGATCGGGGGGGGCGAGGAGATCAGACGGGCGAGACCTGGCTCTTGCTGCCGGCGCCGACCGGACGGAACCGGGCCGTGAAATGACGGAGGACGTCGGCCTGATACTCGAACTCGTACCCCGTGACGCTGTCCCGGCGACGGTAGAGCTCGACGACGCTCTCGATCGCGAAGTCGAGGTGCTCGCGCATGTAGACACGACGGGGCACGGCGAACCGGACCAGCTCCAGTTTGGGGAAGACCACCTCTCCCGTCTCCCGATCGGTCTTCCCGAACATCACGCCCCCGATCTCCACGGTCCGTATTCCCGAATCGAGGTAGAGGGCGACGGAGAGCGCCTGCCCCGGGAAGTGCTCCCTCGGGATGTGCGGCAGGAAGGAGGCGGCGTCGACGTAGACGGCGTGCCCGCCGAAGGGAACGAGCACCGGAACCCCGGCCCGGCGGAGTCCCTCCCCCAGATAGGCGACCTGTTCGATCCGGTGGGCGAGGTAGTGAATGTCGACGACCTCCTCGAGTCCGACCGCCACCGCCTCGAGGTCCCGGCCGGCGAGACCGCCGTACGTCTCGAATCCCTCGTAGAGGACGAGCCGCTCCTTGATGCGGCGCGCGAGATCCCCCTCGTGGAGCGCGAGGAACCCCCCGATGTTCACCAAACCGTCCTTCTTCGCGCTCATCGTGCACCCGTCCGCGAGCGCGAACGTATCGGCGGTGATGTCGAGGATCGAGCGCCCCGAGTGAGCCCCCTCGCGCTCGCGAACGAAGTACGCGTTCTCGGCGAAGCGGCATGCATCGATGAACAGCGGGATTCCGTGTCGGAAGAGCAACGCGTGGAGACGCGCGAGGTTCTCCATGGAGACCGGCTGCCCCCCTCCCGTGTTGTTCGTGAGGGTGAGCATGCTCAGTGGGATGTTCTCCTTCCCCTTTCGTTCGATCAGGTTCTCGACCTTCTCGACGTCGATGTTCCCCTTGAAGGGGTGGTCGGAGTGGAGATCGAGGGCCTCGTCGATCGCGAGATCGACCGCCTCGCCCCCCGCGACCTCGATATTCGCCCGTGTGGTGTCAAAGTGCGTGTTCGAAGGGACGATGTCGCCCGGCTTCACCAGAACCGAGAAGAGGAGGTGCTCCGCGGCACGGCCCTGGTGCGTGGGGATGACGTACGCTTCGTCGCCGTGCATCATCGCGCTCCACTGGGAAGCGCTCATGGCGGAGGTTCCGCTGTCGGTCAGCAGGTCGACGTAAACGTACTCGGCGGGAATGTGGAAGAGGTTGAAACCCGCCCGGCGCGCCTGCTCGAGGCGCTCTTCGCGGGTCCTCACCTTCACCGGCTCCACGACCTTGATCTTGAAGGGAGGAAGCGACATGGAGGTTCCTCGGCCGAGGGGAACGAACGAGAGTGGGCGAGCCTGCATTTCTCACCAGGCTCGTCGCGAGGCTGTGGTTCGTCGTGTCTGGCGAGCAGATGGGGTGCATTCGCCCGAGGCGGGGCCGTAGCCCCGTCGCAGGGCGGAAGCGCGCCAGCGACGATGCCAGGCACGGCGAGCCGCTGCCGCAGCAGAGGCTGGTGAGACTTGCAGGCCAGGCTAATGGGCGTGGAGAAGCGTGTCAATCGGGCGGGCCGCGCGGGCCCACCCCCGTCGGGGGGTGGGCGGGAGAGGGGGAAAGGGCTAGGGTGGGCGGGACGCGGTCGAGGTCGGCCCGGCCTCGGGGACGGATCGAGACGGCGGACGGGAGATGGACGATGCGGTTCGGAGTCAGCTACTTCGGAGTGCGAGACCCGCGCCACGTTCGTCGGGACCTGGACGAAATCGCCGAAGCGGGTTTCGCCGCTGTCACCCACACGTTTTCCGAGCACGACCTGCGCTTTCACGTCGAGGACGTGGGCCGCATCGTCGAGGAGACCCGGGACCGGGGTCTGGAGTCCGCTCTCGATCCGTGGGGGGTGGCGGGCCTGTTCGGAGGAGAGGCGTACTCGGAGCTCGCCCTCACCGACCTCTCGGCCCGTCAGGTCGACGCCGCCGGCGATTCCCTGCCGGTCTGCTGCCCGAACGCCGAGGCCACGCGGGGACTCATCCACCGTTGGGCCCGGACCGCCGCCGGTCTGGGCGCCGACGTCCTGTTCTGGGACGAGCCCCATTTCTACCTCGGGGCTTTTCGTGCCGCGAAGCCCCGGCCCGCCTGTCGATGCGCCGCATGCCGTGCGACCTGGAGGGAGACGTCCGGAGAGGCGGAACTGCCGCCGGAGGGAACCGCCGAGCTGACCTCCTTCCGTACCGCGTCGCTGGCGCGACTTCTGGAAGGGGGCATCGCCGCGGTCCGGGACTCCGGCGTCCGCCACAGCCTCTGTCTGCTGCCCCGCTTCGACTACGCCGGCGGCGGCACGGACGACTGGTCGGCCTTTGAGGCTCTCGAGGGGATCGCCCGTCTGGGAACCGACCCCTACTGGATGGATCGGCCGGTGGACCCCGGCGCGTACGTGTCCGAGAGGGGGCGTCCTCTCGTGGAGATCGCGAGGAGGGCGGGAAGGGAGGCGGAGATCTGGATTCAGGGAATCCGGATTCCCGCGGGTCGGGAGAGCGCGATCCGGAGCGCGGTCCTCGCCGCGGCCAAGCTCGAGCCCGATCTCGTCTCCTTCTGGAGCTTCCGGGCAACCGAGCGGATGAGCTCTCTGAGCTGCGGCGATCCGGAGGCGGCGTGGCGGGAGATGAAGGAGGCGGTCGACCGGCACGCCGGAAAGCCCGGCGCGGAGCCCGCGCGGTGAGCCGCGAACGAGCTCGGTCCCGTCCCCGGCCGGGCCGACCGAGGGCGATGGCTCTGGCCCTTTTCGCGGGGGCGATCTCGACCTCGCCCGCGGCGGCCCACCCCATGGGAAACGTCTCCGTGAGTCATTACGCGGGATTGGAGATCGGACCCCGCGAAATCGGCGTGAAGTTCCTTCTCGACTACGCGGAGATCCCCTCCGTGCCCGAGCTCGACCGCATCGATTCCGATAGCGACGATCTCGTCACCCCCGAGGAGCGGGAGGCCTACCTCGACGAGAAGACGGAGCAGGTCCTCCCTCGCCTCCGGCTCGAGGTGAACGGCACGCGCGTGCCGCTGCGGCGGATCTGGAGCCATGTCACCTTTCCCCCCGGCGAGGGAGGACTCAGCACCGTCCGGATCGCGTGGCAGTTGCGGGCGGAGCTGCCGGAAGACCTTCTCCGTTCGAAGAACTTCCTCGTCTGGAATGACTCGAACGACGACCGGCGGGACGGCTGGAAGGAGATCCGGATCACGGGTCTCGGGGGCATCGGGATCGGCAGCTCCTCGCTGGGGAGCCTGCTGCGCAGCAACGAGCTCTCGGAGTACCCCGAGGAGTATCTCTACAACCCTCCCCGTGATACGAAGGCGTGGTGTCACTTCGGTCCGGGACTGACCGCACCGGAGCCGGAGACCCCCGGTGCCGCCGGTTTCGAGCCCCCACCCGGTTTCGGGACCGAGGGACGAAAGGATCCGTTCGTCGCGCTCGTCCGGGCCGAGGATCTGACTCCGGGCGTGATCGCTCTGTCTCTTCTGCTGGCGTTCTTGCTCGGAGCGGGTCACGCCCTCGAACCGGGACACGGAAAGGCGGTCGTGGGCGCCTACCTCGTCGGCACACGAGGGACCCTCGCCCAGGCCGCCGCCCTCGGGTTGATCGTGACCCTCACGCACACGTTCAGCGTGTTCCTCCTCGGGATCGTCGCTCTCTTCCTGTCCCGGTTCATCGTGCCGGAGGCCCTTCTGCCCCGACTGGGACTCGTCTCCGGTCTCCTGATCGCAGCGGTAGGCGGGTGGATGTTGCGGGCCCGCCTCCGCGAGCGTGGAGCCGCCCGGGCCGCCCCACGGGCATCGGCGAGCGCGCCGCGGCACGCGCACGCGCACGCGCACGACCATCCCCATCCCCTTTCGCAAACGCCCGACCCGGCCATCGAGGCCGCCTCCGAAGGAGGAGGGACGCACACGCACGTGCCGCAGGGGAAGGCGACGCTCGGGAGCATCCTCGCCCTGGGGATCAGCGGGGGCCTGGTCCCCTGCTCGGGAGGGATCGTCGTCCTGCTGGCGGCCGTCGCGCTCGGGCGCATCGCGTTCGGGCTTCTCCTGATTGTCGCGTTCAGTCTCGGACTGGCCGTGGTCCTGTTCGGGGTCGGGGCGATGTTCGTCACGGCGCGCCGGCTCTTCGACCGTTACATTCCGGGGGGGAGCTTCATGACCAACCTCGGAATCGCATCGGCGACGGTCGTGATGCTGTTCGGCCTGCTCCTGGTCTGGCGCTCGCTGACGGGGGGTGCGACCCACCCGATCTGACCCGCCTCCGTCGCCGGCCTCTGCCGCGGCGGCGGCAAGTCGCATCCGGCTCCGTCGTGGAGGCGCTCGCGCCTCCGGCCGCGCGTCAGGAAAAGCAAACAGCGGCAACTTTCGCCCGCCGATCCCGTCGCTCGCTCCCGAAGTTCCCGGACGGTCCCAAGCATCACATGGATCTGCAAACACCGGACTCGACGAACGTTCGGAGCCCGCTTTCGTCACCGGTCATGGACGATCGAGGTGATATACTTTCCGGTGAGGGGATTGCTGCCCTTTCCGTGGTCCTTCACGCATCCCGGACCGCGATTCACCGGATCTGGGAAGGGTACGCGAGGCCCGTGAAGCACGATTCGGGTGGCTTCCCCGCCGCTCCCCCCCCGACACGGCCTCGAAGCACGAGCGATCCGCGGCGGTGGGCGGCGTCGCGATCCCGTCAGTCAGGTGTTCCCAGCAGCAGGACCTCCACCTCGTCACCCGAGCGGACCCGCTCGACCCCCTCCGGTAGGATCGCGAGGCCGTTCGCCCGGATCATCGACCGCAGGTTTCCGGAGCCGCGGGGTTCCACCTCGCGCACGACGAGACCCTCCGCTTGGGAGGTGACGCGAACCCGGGCGAAGTGGCGTCGGTTCGCGGGGCCCGTGATCTCCCCCATCACCTCGGCGCGCCGGCGCGGGCGCTCCGGACGCGGGTCGCCCTGGAGTCGCCGCAGGGTCGGGCGAACAAAGGCCTCGAAAGCGACCATCGAGGACACCGGGTTGCCCGGAAGTCCGAACACGAGAGTCTGTCCGAGTCTTCCGAAGAGGAGCGGCTTGCCCGGACTCGACGCGACCCGCCAGAAGATCGTACGGAATCCCACGGACTCGAGCACCTCCTGCATCCGGTCGCGGTCGCCGACGGAGACGCCTCCCGAGGTCAGGAGAACGTCCGCCGCCCGACTCCGTTCGACGCGATCCCGCAGGACGGAGCGGTCGTCCCGTCCCGCGCCGAGGTCGAGGAGGACGCCGCCGGCCTCGCGCACTTGGCCCGCGAGGGTCCAGCGATTGCTGTCCCTGATCTTTCCGGGAACGAGCTCCTCTTCCGGATCGAGGAGCTCGTCCCCGGTCGTGAGGACGGCGACCCGCGGCGGAGGGAACACGCTCACTTTCCGGCGCCCGATGGAAGCGAGCACGCCCTGCTCGGCGGGGCCCAGCCGGTGGCCCGGCTCGAGGATGCGGTCTCCCGCGGACAGGTCCTCGCCCCGCGGCCGAATGAAGGATCCCGCGGATACGGAGCGCTCCACGCGAACCCGATCCAGGTCCCAGCTCGTCCACTCGAGCATGACGATCGCGTCGGCCCCCGGGGGCACGGGAGCTCCGGTCATGATTCGCGCCGCCTCCCCGTCCCCGATCGCGACCTCGCCGCGATCCCCCGCCATGACCTCCCCCCGAACCGGCAGCTCGACGGGTCGCTCCGGGCTCGCGCTCCGCACGTCGTCCGCCCGCACCGCGAAGCCGTCGACCGTGGAGCACGAGAACGGGGGCACCGGGTGCGGAGCCACGACGGTCTCCGCCAGCACGCGCCCGTACGCTTCGTCGAGGGGAACGGTCACGGGATCCAGAGCTCTCGCCTCCGCACGCACCCGACGAACCGCCTCGTCGAACCCGAGAAGCGGGACCACCTCGAGCCGCCGGGTCGGGCGGGTCACGAGCCCGTTCCTCCCCCGGCATCTTCCCCGTCTCGGCCGACGCTCGCGACGGCCCACTCGGCGTACTCCCGGTTCGCCGCCGTGATGGTCACCCGAAGAATCGCGGGGATGTCGTAGGGATGCCAGGCCCGCACCGAATGACGGCGTCGCGGGCGGGGGTCTTGAGAGTCACCTGGTATTCCTCGTCCTCCTCGACCTTGCCCCGCCAGCGGTAGACCGACCGGATCGGGAAGTAGTGGACGCAGGCGGCGACCCTCTCCTCGATCGCGCGCCGGGCGAGATCGCGCGCCTCGCGCTCCGATGCCACCGTCGTCAGGATCTCGACCAGGCCCGGCGGGTCTGTCGTCTTCGGGGTCACGGGGTCGCCTCCTCTTCTGCTTCTGCCGAACCGGGGCGGTCGCGCGCCGGGGCATCGGGGGGAGTCAGGTCACCGCGAGGGATCTCGAGGCCCGGTCCGTCGATATCCCCCCGTTGCATCGCGACGGCGGGAGGCCTCGCGACGAGCCCGCCGAGGGGTGCAGGCTAGGCACCGCCCGGCGGGACGTCAACGGAGCTCGGGTCCCTGCCGATGTCTCCGGAGGCCCCGCGGCGGTGCCGACCTCGGATCGCAACGCTCCTCGGGCTCGTACCGCCGCGCGCCCGTCACTGTCAACTGATTGAATTTGCGAAAGTTAGACTGTGGCGGAACTTGACATCGGAAGGGCCGGTTCCTATGATAAGGGGAGCCCTCCGCACGACCCCCTCCGGCTACCCCTCCGGAAAGGAGATGCGGCCATGAGGTCCCGGACTCGCTGGTTGGCCACCCTGCTCGTGCTTTTGATCCCGGGCGCTCTCGCCGCCGGTCCCTACGATCTCGACTCCGCGCTGTCGGTCGACGACGTCTTGCGCCTGCACAACGCCGGGCTCTCGGACGACGTCATCATCTCCGAGATCGTCGTGACCGGCACGGTCTTCGAGCTGAGCGTCGACGAGCTCCTCCGACTCAAGGAGGCCGGGCTCTCCGATCGTCTCATCCAATTCATGGTCGACACGGCGTTCCCTGAGGCCGATCCCGAGGATGAGTCGGGGGATCTCTCGGAAGACGAGGCGACGGGACAGGACTACGAAGACTACGAGTGGTACCCCGAGCTCGACACGGGGGAGTCGGAGTGGGTGAACGTCATCGAGGAGGAGACGGAGCCGACCGTCGTCTACCACTACTCCCTCAACTGGGGATACCCCTCGTGGTGGTACGACTACTACTGGGACGACTACTGGTACTGGGGCTGGAGCTTCCCGCCCTACCGCGTCTCCTACGTGCACGGATACGGGTACTGGTACCCCGCCTGGTACACGGCGCGCTACTGCTACGGCTACCCCTACTACGGCTACCGTCTCTACTGCGGCTCGCACTACGGCTACGCCTACTACGGCGGATGGTACGGATGGTACCGGCACGGTTACCATCACGGACACGGGCACTACCACGGGTACTATGACGGGCACTACTACGACTACTGGGACGGGCACGGGGACTACTATGCGGGGCGGCACGGCCATCTCAGCGACAGGAAGTACAAGACCCGTCGCACCGGAGGCCACTCGGGCAAGCTCGTCCACTCCGGCCTGAAGGTCCCGAAGGGGGGAGACGTCTCCGGAATCCGCAAGGAGCTCGCGTCCCGGGATCCCTCGGAACGGCGGAAGGTCCGCAAGGACCGGGTCCTCATGGCGGACGCGGATCGACGGATGACGGATCGGGATCGGATCCGGCGCCCCGTGCGGGCGGATCACCAGAGGGTCCCGGTCTCCCGGGTCGACCGGGGAGACCGTGGTCGTTACCGGGAGCGGACCCCGGTGAAGGTCGAGAGGAGACCGCCGACCCGGGTTCGCACGCCGGTGCGCGTCGAGCGCAAACCGGCTCGTATCGTGACGCCACCCAAGAAGAGGGTCCTCCGGCCCTCGGGGAAGACCTCCGTCCCGCTTGCACCGAAAGAGAGCGACCGGCCCGGGAAGGTGGAGCGGAAGCCGAGGTCCGGGTCGGAGCGGGGCGCGGGGGAGACTCCGAGGAAGGTGACTCCGAGGGTGGTGAAGCCGAAGCCGTCGAAGCCGGAGTCGAAGCCCGGGGTGAGTCCGTCGAAGCCGAGCCCGGAGCGACCGAAGGTCCAGCCCCAGCCGAAGCCTACGGTTCGACCGAAGCCGAAGTCTTCACCCCCGCCGAAGCCTTCGGTCCGCCCGAAGTCCAAGTCCCCGTCTCCGGCGAAGCCGAGCGGGAGGTCGCCGAGACCTTCGCCGAAGAACACGCGCAGTCCGAAGCGACGCTGAGCGACGCCGAGGCGGGGCGCGCTTTACTCCTGGACCGCGAACGAGACCCGCCGAACCGTTTTGCGCTCCGAAATCCGGTCGATCACCGTGATCTCGACGTCGTACAGGTCCTCGACGAACGTCCGGGTGTCGAACGCGAAGTACTCCTGAACGACCGTTGCCTCGGACTCGCCGTCGTAGGACGTCGCCACCCCGGGGATGATCTGACCCCGGGAGCTCCCGAACCAAGAGGACGTCTTCACGGTCCGGGGGCGGACCATGAACTCCACCGTGTAGAGCCGATTCCCCTCCGGGCTCGGGGTGAGTCCGTAGATCTCGAAGTACAGGTAGATGTCCCGTTCTTTCGGAAACGTGGACAGGGGAAAGGGAACGACCTGGAGTCCTCCCTTCCGGAAGGGCGCGCCCTCCCGGGCGGAGCTCACGTCGAGGGCGATCTGGATGTCGGACAGCGCCAGCCTATCCCGGCTGAAGTCGCGAACGTCGATCTCCGTGTCGAAGATTCCCACCCGGGAGGTCACGCTGTCCCGGACCGAGAGGGCCAGCCGGCGCTTCCCCGGCTCGAGCTCGAGCACGATCTGGTCGAGCACGAGTCGACCGGTCCGTTCCTCCAACGACTCCTGGCGGGGTCGGGACACCTGATCCCGGCGTGCCACCGTTCGGTAGTCCCGGGTCTTGACCACCGCGCTCGAGCCCAGAACGGCGCTCTGCCCGCCGCCCTCGGGCACGTAGCCGAGATCCTCGGCCCGGAACGCCGTGTGCACCTCGAGGCGAGTGAGCCCCGAACGTTTCGCGGAGAAGTTGACGACGTCGAACGCGAACTCGAGCTGCTCTCCGCCGTAATCGTGGTGGAACGCCTGGCGCTTCTCGTCGAGCGCGACCTGGCCCTTCGACACCATGGTCAGGAGCCGCTCCCGGAGGAACTCCTCCTCGGCGTCGACCGGCTGATACGGACCCCACGCATGCGCGGGCGGTTCCTCGGCATCGGCCGCCAGCTCATCGATACTGCGCACCCGGATCTCGTCCCGCTTCGTTCTGAGGCCCGGAGGCTCGGGCCGTGACAAGTTCGAACGATCGACGAGGATGTCCTCCCGCGTCGTCTGGCGGCGACCGTGGGCATCCTGGAAGTCGCCCTGAAACATGGCGTCCTCGAGCTCGAAAGCGAGCCGGAGCCACGTGTAGATCCAGATCTCCTTCGGGGGGACGAGACCGAGCCCGGGGATGACGTCCCCCGAAATCTCCCGGCGCTGGTCCGGAGCGCCGTACCGCAGGAGCAACTCGCCCCGCCGGTCCCAGCCGGGGGGCTCATCCCGGGCGAAGTGCTCCCGCGCGTAGGCCAGACGCTGGTAGTGCTCGCGGCGTCGCTCGTTCTCGGGAGTGGTCGGCGTCGGATCGAGGGCGGCCCAGCGGACGCGCATGAACTCCTCACGCTCCGGGACGGGAAGTGCGAGGAAGACCTCCTGCTCCTCTCCCGTGAGCGCCCAACGCAGGTGCTCGAGATCGACGTCGTCGAAGGTCTCGGGAGCCGGGACCGTGCTCGTCAGGTCGATGGCCGGCCCGCTGCTTCCGGATCCTCCCCCGGCACAGCCGCCGAGGAGGATCACGGCGGCCAGCGCTCCCACGACACGTGCCACTTCCCTCGCCCCTTTCCCCGGCGGCCGGTCCGTCCCGGCCTTCCCGGCCCGATCGATCGATCTCCGGCGGCGGCCGCCCCCGAGGACCGAGGAGCCGGCCGGTGGATCGCTAGCCTTGATCTTCCAGAAAATCTTGCGTGGAAACGCGCGAGAGTGCGTCAGCCGGGGCCGCGCACAGCCCGATCCAACCGGAGCTTATCTCACGATAAGTGAGGATTGGCGAGGGCGAGCACGGTCGCGGATGACGTGCTATCGTGCGAGCGTCAGCGGTTTCCGCCGAGATTCTCTGGAAGATCAA
>JALGZR010000147.1 GCA_025774805.1 bacterium | reverse complement strand
CCACTTTTCCCAGTCCGCGACCGAAGAGGAAGAACCCGGCACCGATCTCGAAACGCAGCCACTCCCGGAGCGCGTCGAAGGTCTCCACCGGCTTTTCCGCCCCCGGAAGGTCGAAGTACTCGAAGGCCTCGACGAGGTCGTCCCGCTCTCCGTGGCGTTCCCTCGCGAGCTCGTGCGTCTTAAGCCTCATCTCCTTGATCTTCGGAGCGAGCCCGAGACCGACCCGGAGCGCGTCGAACGCCTCCTCCCACGCGTCTTCCGTCCCCAGCCCCTCGGCCAACAGGACGATGAGCTCCACTATCTTCACCTGGCACTTCGCGGACGCCATCTCTCGAGCCACGGCGGAATACCAGGACGAATCGTGAAGACGGTCGTCCATGTGTTCCATCCAGGCCGCTTCCACGTCCTCCAGATTCTTCTTCTTGATCTTCTGCAGGAGGTCGGAATCGATCGCCAAGGGAGCTTCTCCCGTTGGGCCCGCGGCACGACCGCGTCGGCCCGATTCGAGCGTCTTTCCTACCCGCGGGCTGCGGGGACGGTGCCGTATTTCTCCACGTGCTCTTCGAGTTGGTCGAGGAGCGATTCGAACAGGTCCATCGTGTCTTCGATGGGCTCCGCGGTCGTCACGTCGACCCCCGCCCTCCGCAGGATGCGAATCGGGTAATCCGAGTCGCCGGCGCTCAGGAACTCCCGGTAGTCGTCCCGTTCGCGGGCCCCGCCGGCCAGGATGCGTCGGGAGAGGGTGATCGCCGCCGCGTAGCCGGTGGCGTACTGGTACACGTAGTACCCGGAGTAGAAATGAGGGATCCGGGCCCAGCCGAGTGCGGCCCGCTCGTCGAAGGACAGATCGGGGCCGAGAGCGCGCCGGTAGATCTCGCCGTACACCTCGCTGACGGATTCCGCCGTGAGGCCTTTCCCCTCCTCGGCCATTCGGTGGATGCGGTGCTCGAACTCCGCGAACATGATCTGGGTGATGACCGTCCCCCGGATCTGATCGATGAACTGGTTCAGCAGCGCGATCCGCCGGGCCGGATCCTCCGTGACCGCCAGGAGGTGATCCATGAGGATCGCCTCGTTCGTCGTGGAGGCGACCTCGGCCAGGAATACGGGGTAGTGGCAGTACTGGTAGGGTTGGGACTCGTTCGTGTAGTGGCTGTGAAGAGCGTGCCCCATCTCGTGGGCGAGCGTGAAGAGCTGATCGAGGGTGCCCTGGTAGTTCATGAGCACGTACGGGTGGTGCCCGGGGGCGGACCAGGAGTAGGCGCCCGATCGTTTGCCTCGAGTCTCGTAGACGTCCACCCATCCGTCGGAGAGACCCCGTTCGAGCACCGAGACGTAATCCTCTCCCAGCGGCGCCATCCCCCTCAGCAGGAGGGAGACCGCCTCCTCGTACCGGAAGCGGGGAGGATCGGCCGTGCCGAGCGGAACGTAGAGATCGTAGACTTTGAGCTCCGAGAGGCCGAGAATCCGCTTGCGCATCGCCGTGTACCGGTGGATCGCGTCGCGACGACGATCGAGGGTGTCGATGAGCGAATGGAAGACCTCTTCGGGGATGTTGGATGGGTAGAGGGCGGCTTCGAGCGTGGACGCGTATCCGCGCGCCCGCGCATAGAACAGGTCCCGCTTCACCGCCCCGGTGAGAAGGGTGGCCACGGTGTTGCGGTGACGCTCGTACCCGTCCGTGAGCGAGTCCCACGCGTCGGCCCGAACCCTTCGCACGGGTGACTCGAGAAACGCGGAGTAGCGCCCTTTCGTGAGCTCCACTTCCCGCCCCTCTTCATCCCGAATCGCGCGGAACCTGAGATCGGCGTCATTGAGCATGCCGTACGCGAGCCGGGGCACCCCGGCGATCTCTCCCGCCATGGCGAGGATCTCCTCCTCCCGGGGAGAGAGCGTGTGCTCCTTCATCCGGAGCAGATTGGAGAGGTAGTGGCGCCAGGGCGAGAGCTCGTCCGCCTCGAGATGGGTCTCGAGGCTCTCCCGGGAGATCGCCAGGATCTCCGGCTCGAGAAACGCGGTGGTCTCGGCGGCCCTCGTCGAGAGGCGGGACGCGCGTTCGGCCATGGCCTGGGCCGACGGATCGCGGGTGTCCTGGTCACGGAGCAGGTGGGCGTAAACGAAGACCGGATCCAGCGCCGAACCGAGCTCCGCGTTCCGGCGGAGCCCCCTCTCCAGAGCCGGAGGACCCTCGGAAAACGTGCCGGCCGTGGCGGCGACGTCTTCGGAGAGCCCCTCGATGCGCGCGCACTCCGACTCCCATTCCTCGGTGCTCGCGAACATGTCCTCGAGGCGCCACCGGTGGGCGGGGTCGATGTCATCCCGGACGGGGACGGTGGGTCGATCCATGCCTCGAGCGGGCTCCTCGGGTGGGGGAATCCGGCGGTCCGGAGATTCTGCCGAAGGACGCCCATTCTCGCCTGCGGGGCCCGCCGGCGCAAGGGCGGAGATTCGGGCCCCGCCGTGATTGCCGGAGACCGGAGGTGTTCGAACCCTCCTTCCCTCTCCGGGGCTCCGGGTGTACGATTCAGGCCACCCTCCGATCCGAAACTCCCGGAAATCACGAGTCAGACTCGAACGCCAGAGCACGAGAGGTGGAGACCCCATGAAGCGCCTAATCGATCGACGCGCAACGGCCGTCCTCCGAGCCGTGGTGATCCTATCGCTGGTCGTCGTCGCCGGCTGCGGCGGCAAGAAGGTGACCCGCATCGAGTCCGATACCACGACCGATCTCTCCGGACGGTGGAATGATTCCGACTCGCGTCTCGTCGCCGAGGAGATGATTCGGAATTGCCTGAACCATCCCTGGCTGCGTAGGCACATGACCGAAGAGAACGACCGGCCGGTTCTCATCGTGGGAGCGGTTCGCAACAAGACGATGGAGCACGTCCCGGTGGAGACCTTCATCAAGGACATCGAGAGAGCGTTCATCAACGACGGTTCCGTGCGAGTCGTGGCGGACGCCGGGGACCGAATGGACATTCGGGCGGAACGGGAGGCGATGCAGGGCAACGTGACCCCCGAGACGCTCAAGCGGTTCGGCCGAGAGGTCGGCGCCGACTACGTGATGATGGGCCAGATCAATCAGATCCTCGACGAGGAGGGGGGCGAGCGCGTGTCCTTCTACCAAACTGATCTGGAGCTCATCGACGTGGAGTCGAACGAGAAAGTCTGGATCGGCGACAAGAAGATCAAGAAGTACATCAGCAAGGGCCGGTACTCGGGTTAGACCCATGACCGGCTTGCGGCGTTTCCACCGGGGAGCGCTCGCCAGGCTCTGCGTCAGAGCACTGCTGCGCCGCCTCCCGATCATTCGACTGGCCGCGATCGCGTTGGTCGGCGGACTTGCGGTCGGTGGCGGAACCGGCTGCTCGTCTTACTCGTACAAGGCGCTCCGCGTTCGCGATCCGCTCGCGGCGGGAGACTATCCCGCCGCGGTGGAATTCCTCGAAGAGGAAAAACCCGGCGGCGACGGCTTGCCCTACCTGATGGAGCTGGGTCTCGTTCTTCGAGAACGGGGCGACCTCGCCCGATCCAACCAAGTCTTCGAAGAGGCCGAGCGTCTCGTCGACGAGCTCTGGACCAAGTCGATCTCGAAGGAGGTTCTCGCGCTGGTCACGAGCGACGAGACGATTCCCTACGACGGAGAGGTGTGGGAACGCGTTCTCGTGAACTACTACCGAGCAATGAACTACATCGACCTCGGGCAATACGAGGACGCGCTCGTCGAGTGCCGGAAGATCAATCACAAGCTCCGGGTCTACGCGGACGCGTCGGACGATCCTCCCACCTATCGCACCGACGCCTTCGGCCAGTATCTCACCGCGATGCTCTACGAGGCGGGCGGGGAACTGAACGACGCCTGGGTCTCGCTCCGGCTCGCCGCCGAAGGTTACGAGCACTACGCGGAAGTGTACGGGGTGGGCGTGCCGGAGTCGCTTGTCCGCGATCTGTACCGTCTGGGCGAGATGTTCGGAGAGCGGGACGAGGTCGAGCGCCTGCGGGAGAGCTGGCCGGAAGTCGCGACCCCCTCCGCGGAGGAGTTCCGGACCCGGGGCGAGATCATCCTCTTCTGGGAGGAGGGATTCGTCCCCGCGAAGATGCAGGAAGAGATTACGATTCCCATTCTCAAGGACGACGACGAAGGCGACGCGGACCTCGCGTGGACCCTCTCCGATCGGTGGAATCACCCCGTCCACTACGAGAAGAAGGAACTCGACTATCTGTTGCGCGTCGCCCTGCCCGTCTATCCTCCTCCGGAGCCGTTCGAGCGGCCGGGGTGGGCGGAGCTCTCGGCGGGGAGGAACCGGGAGCGAACCGAGCTCGTGGAGGATCTCGACGGCATTGCGCGACACGGGCTCGACGATCGGATGGGCGGGATCGTGTTCAAGACCATCCTTCGCTCTCTGAGCAAGTACGGGGTGACGCGCCTGATCGAGGAGAAGCAGGGAGAGCTCGCGGGCAAGATCGCGAACCTGCTGACGGCGACCACCGAAAAAGCGGACACCCGGAGCTGGGTGACGCTACCCCGCGCCATCCACGTCGCCCGGCTGCTCGTGGAGCCGGGCGTCCACGACGTCACGCTTCGCTGCCACTCCGCGGATGGGGGTCTCCTCGAGACCGTGGAGTTCGAGGCGATCGAGATCGGCGCGAGCGAGGTCCGATTCCTCTCGCACCGGACGTTCTAGCCCGCATTTCTCACCAGGCTCTGCTGCGGCAGCGGAACGCCTGGCGAGAAACGCCGGCCAGGGTTGCGCCGTCCGTCGTCACTCCTCGAGTCGATCGCGCTCCACCCACCATCGACGCCCACAGCGGGGACAGAAGACCTCGACGCCCTCGTCCCCGCAGAAGAGTTCTTCGGGGTCGTCCTCGAACAGACCGCGAATGACCTCGAGGATCCGGTCCTGATTGCATCCGCACCGAAAGCGGAAGGCCCGGTGCTCGAGCGTCTTGAGATCTCTTTCGGCGATCTCCACCGCTCGTTCCCGGGTCAGGGACGAGAACCATTCGGGATCCACGTCGGGAAGCGCCCGCAGAAGCACGAGCTTCTCGTCGGTGATCTCGAACAGGCGGGTGCTCATCTGATCCGAACGGCGGTAGTACTGCTCGAAGATGAGCACGATGTCGAGTCCCTCCACGTCGACGGCGCTC
>JALGZR010000146.1 GCA_025774805.1 bacterium | reverse complement strand
TACTACGAACGCGTGAGGAGCTTCCTCCGCGAGGTCCGGCCTCCCCGGGTCCGGGTACCGTTGAGGTTCGGCCACCTGCCGGCGCTGCTGCGCTCCGTGTACCACCTGGGGCTCCGCGGCAAGGAGCGCTCCCACTACTGGAAGCTGCTGACGTGGACCCTGTTCCGGCGTCCCGTCCTTCTCCCGATGGCCGTCACGCTGGCCGTCAACGGGTACCACTGCCGGCGCATCTGTGAGCTGTACGTGGTCTGACCGGCATGTCTCACCGGGCTTCGCTGCGGCGGCGGCTCGCCGGCGCCGAAGCCCACCGGTCCCGGTGTCCGGGCCTCTCGGATCCGCCCGCCTCCGGTCGGCCCCGTTCCCCGTGATAGAATGATCGTCCCCCCGGACACTCGCGTGCCCTTCCCGGTCCCGGACCACCCTCGAAGCCGAGCGGAGGCTTGCCCCATGAATCCCGCCTTGACGCGCCGCCGGACCCGTCTCCCCGGTCCTCCGAACCGCGCCCCCTCCCTCGGCGCCCGCATCCTCGGGACGGTGACGGTGGTGTTTGCCGTGGCCCTCCTCACCGTGGGCGCGTCGATCTCCACCGGCCACGCGATGAAGGCCGGTCACGATCCCCGCGACCCGTTCCGGAAGCTACGCCTGGGCTGGGACGAGATCGTGAACCGTCCGGAGGTGCTTCGCGGGACCGAGGTCATGGGCGTGGAGCGCGGGGTGTGGGTCGATGTCCTCGCCCGCGACGCGGAGATGGAACGTCTACGGGAAGCCGGCGTGTCCTACGACGTGCTCGTCGAGGACCTGGAGGCGGAGGTCGCCTCGCGCCGCATGGCCCCCGGCTTCGGCATCTATCACACGTTCTCGGAGGCGGTTCAGGTCATCGACGACCTCCACTCCGACTACCCCTCCATCACCACCGACAAGATCTCGCTCGGCTCGACCTGGGAGGGGAACCCGATCTGGGCGATGAAGATCTCCGACAACCCCGACCTCGAGGAGCCGGACGAGCCGGAGGTCCTCTTCGACGGCGGGCACCATGCCCGCGAGGTCATGGGGCCGGAGATCCTCCTCGATTACATGACGTGGCTCTGCGGGGAGTACGGAACGGATCCCGAGGCGACCGACCTCGTGAACAGTCGGCAGATCTGGTTCGTGCCGATCGTGAACGTCGACGGGTATCTCTACAACGAGCAGACGAACCCCAACGGGGGCGGGATGTGGCGGAAGAACCGCCGCGACGATCTCGGAGGCTGCATCGGCGTGGACCTCAACCGGAACTACCCCTACCAGTGGGGGCTCGACTCCGGTTCGAGCGGGGACCCGTGCGCGACGACCTACCGTGGCCCGTCGGCGGCTTCGGAGCTGGAGACGCAGGTCCTGATCAGCTTCATCGAGGACCACGAGTTCGTCACCCACAACTCGTACCACTCGGTCGTGGGCGCGATCCTCTTCCCCTGGGCCTATACGAACATGGAACTGACTCCCGACGACGCCACGTTCCGCGCGATCGGAGACGAGATGGCGCGCGACAGCGGCTACGAAGTCGGGACCGTGTACGAGGTCATCTTCTATCTGGCCTCGGGCGGGATGTTCGACTGGACCTACGGTGAGCAGACGACGAAGCCGAAGATCTTCTCCTTCTCGACCGAGGTCGGCGGCTCCGGCAACTGGCCGGCCGAGAGCGAGGTCCCGGGTCTCCTGGCCGAGAACCACTGGTCCAACGTCTTTCTCACGCGCGCCGCCGGGGTGTACCTCGGGCTGGAGGGATACGCCGTGGCCGGCGGCGACGGGAACGGCCGTCTCGATCCCGGGGAGACGGCGGACCTCGTCGTCACCGTCCGGAACTTCGGGGTCCTGGCCGACGCCGCCGGGGTCACGGTCACCCTCGCGAGCGACGACTCCTACCTGGCTCTCTCAGACGCCTTTGCGACAATCGGCGCGGTCGCCGCCTCCTCGTCGGCGGACAACGCGACCGAGCCGTTCTCCCTCACGGCCCTGGCCGGAACGCCCGTCGGTCATTCGGCCGACCTCACCGTCGAGATCGCCGACGCCTCCGGCTTCCGTGTCGTCGAGACGCTCTCGCTCGTGATCGGGCAGGCCCCGGTGCTCTATGCGAACGATTTCGAGGCGGACGCCGGGGGGTGGGGGCCCGATCCGTCGCACACCGCGAGCACGGGCGCCTTCGTCCGGATCGATCCGAACCCGACCGCGTATCAGCCCGGTGACGACACGACCCCGGATCCCGGGATCTACGCATGGGTGACCGGACAGAACTCCTCCGAGGGCAACGCGGACGTGGACAACGGCGTGAGCGCGACACGATCCCCGACGCTCGACCTCGCGACCGCCGGGAGCGCCCGTCTCACCCTCCAGTGGTTCCACGGACAGCGGGATCCCGGCGACGACTCGGGAGACTTCTTCCGGATCGACCTGTCGAACGACGACGGCGCGACCTACCCCGTCAACCTGGTCAGCGTGGGGGACGTCAGCCACGCGGCCACCTGGCGTTCGCTCGCCGTCGATCTCGAATCGGAGCTCCCGCTCACGACCACGATGCGCATTCGCGTGCAGGCGGCCGACGGGTCCTCGACCGGGGACATCGTCGAGGGGGGCATCGACGACATCTACGTCCTCGACGTCGGAAGCGGCAACGCCGCCCCCGGCGCGCCCACCCTCGTGAGCCCCGCCGACGGATCGACCGGACAGCCGACGACCCCGACCCTCGTCGTGGCGAACGCCGTCGACCCGGAGGGCGATCCGCTCACGTACACGTTCCGGGTCTACGGCGACTCCCTCCTCACGCAGGAGGTCGCTTCCACGACCGGCGTCGCGGAGGGAACCGGCACGACCGCCTGGACGGTGAGCCCGCCTCTCGCCGCCGGCACGTACTGGTGGCGGTCGCACGCCGCCGATCCGGAGCTCCAGGGACCCTACATGGGTCGCGCATCCTTCGCCGTCCAAGCGGGTACCGACGTGCCGTCACCGGTCGCTCTCGTCGGCGCTCCGACCCTGGCACCGCCGCGCCCGAACCCCTCCGCCCGCGGCGCGGACATCGCGTTCTCTCTCCCCGCCCGCTCCCGGGTCCGCATCGACCTCTTCGACCTCGGCGGACGTCATGTTCTCCGGCTCTTCGAGGGCGTCGCGGAGGCCGGACCGAATCTCCGCCACTGGGACGGACGGGACACCGCCGGACGCCGCGTTTCCGCGGGCGTCTACTTCGTGCAGATGCAGGTCGGCGGGGTGCGGCAGACGCAGAAGATGGTGCGGCTGCGGTGAGCGCCCAGCAAGGGCGCGTCCATCTAGTCGGCTGAGAGGTGCCGACCGGGGTAGATGCCTGTCAGCCCCGCAGCGAGAGACCGGGTGTCCCCGTCGCTCAACCTCGCTCCGCCGTCACGGCTCCGCTCGGATCGCGAAAGTCGGCTCCGCCATCCGTGGCTTCGCCTCCTTTCGAAGACGCGACGAGAACACCCGCTCACTCACCGCACCGATGACGCGCGGCGTGAGCGCGGCGACGGTGGGCTATTCTGACTCCAGCATGTTCAATACAGTTTCGAGGGCAGCAGATGCCTTGACACGAACATCAGGTTGAACCCCAACGCCTTCCCAGTCCTCTCCGGTGGCGGGGTCATACGTCCGCCCCAGGGGAATGAAGGCCACAAAGCGATCGGTGATGGGAACACGAGCTCCGAAATGACCCGCACCCGCTGTCGGTTCCCCGACCAGCGTCGCCCTTTTCGTGAACTTGAGTGCGCCGGCGAAGTGTTCCGCCGCCGATCCTGTTCTCTTGCTCGTCAGCAAGAAAACCGGCTTTCCGGAGAACAAGACGCTCATCTCGTTTGGCTCAGAAACATGTTCCGTGATCCGATCGTCATCACGATTCCTGGTCATCATCGTCACCATATGAGTGGGTTCGTCGAAAAGGTAGGAGACGATTGCATCGATCACCTGTATCCCACCTCCCCTGTGTTGACGAACATCGAATATGATCGCGGTCGCATCCGTGATCGACTGCATGACCTCGTGCGCACGGCCTACCTGCGCACGGCCTACCGCTTGGGGGGATTCAGGGAAGAGGTTCATCTCGATATAGGCAATGTCTCCCCGAATCATCTTGACCGTCTTGAAACCATGTTGCGAGCTCTCCTGGCCGGTGTCCAGATCCGCGAACTCCGTCATCCTCTCGGCCCGGGTGACGTCTCCCGGGGTGTCATCGCCCTCTTTCCCGTCAATACTGGACCTCAGCTCTGCCATGGTTTCTTGGTGCGTGGCGAGGTCCTTCAGTGACAGATGGCGGTCTTCGTGGAGTGATTTCAGATCTCTCGTGACTCGCTCGGCGAAGCTCTTCCTGTCCACGAACTCATCGTAAGACCCCCGTTCGAGGCTCTGGCTCAGCATTTCTGCATACTGCTCACCGACATCGGGAAACAAGTAGTAATCCCGCAACATGGACGAAAGCCCCTCAATGACCGCGGCTCTTTCCTCACTCGCCAGGTCATCACTCGTACGGCAAGAGAGAGCGCCGGAGACCAGGACTACTGTCGCCGGAAGCAGGAGTGAGGTACCCATCCGTATCGAGCGCAGCCCTTGAGAGTACTCAGGAATCGTAGAGCCCATCTTTCGCGACGATGTCCTCCTGCCGACAACGATGTCCTGGACTGTGGGGATCGGTTCTGCTCACCCGCAGTTCCGTTCAGTTCGTACGACAACGGCGGGTCTCGGGTTGCACGCACCGCTCTCCCTTTTCCGCCCCCCGCCGCCTCCGTGTCCCGGGAGATGGGTTTCGGGAGGAAGAGGAGTCCGGTCTCCCGGCATCATTGAGGTCGCGGGCGGGGCGCATCGTCATGCCGAGCCGCGAGCCTCAATTGCGCGCCCGGTGGACCGTGACCTCGTCGGTTGAATCGTACAGGCAGAGCCTGGCCATTCCACTCTCCTCCGAGGCGCGAATCCGCCTGATTGCCCCGGAGTCTACCTGAGTCCTCCTGCGGCGGGGAGAGATTCGGATATCCGGTTCTCTCGCTGCCGTGCCCGCGCACATGAGCTGCCCGCCGCTCCCGCGAACTCGGCCCTCGTGACGGCACGACCCTATGAGAGCCGCCTCGGGAATCCCGGAGCGGATCACTGATCGTGATCACCCGCCGTGAAATGGAGTTCTCGCGGACCACGTGCGTGAGGCTCCGCCCCTTACCAGAGCCCGCCTCCGATCTCGAGTACCAGGCGCTCGTTTCGAATCGCGTCGAAGTCGGTCACGCGCAATCCCAATCGGGCGCCGAGCAACTCCGGGACGAGCTGGTCGAGCACGATGGAAACGAAGCCCGCACGGTGTACCCATCGATGCTTGAGGGTGGGAACGCGAAGCCGGAGCCCCAGCTCGAGCGCCTCTCGGTCCTCGACCCCGACGCTCTCGGGGTCCAGACCGACCATGGCATAGGAAGTCAACCAGTACGCGATGTTGGGCGTATACATCAAGTTCGCGCCGCAGTAGTTGGTGCCGGAGGCGCGATCACAGTGGGCCACGGCGTTGAACTCGCCCGGCAGCTGGAGTCCGGCACGAGCGAGGATGGTTCCGAGAGGTATCTGGGCCGAGATCAACGTCCGGGACTGGTCCCACCGCACGCCGACAAAGTCGATGACATTGAGGGGATTGGTCACGGGGAGCGGCACTTCCGGATCGGTCAGAATCGGCACGAGGACCCGCTGAAAAGGACCCCGCTTGCCGAGGATGCGACGACGCATCACGTTGACCACACCGTCCGGACGGCCGCAAACATCCTCTTCCTCGAGAGCCTCGGCGGCGATCAGGTCGTAGGTATCGGCGTCGATGATCTTCCGGTGGAAGCGATTCTCCAGCTCCTGACGTGCGATCGCGAAGTCGGCGGCCAGAACATGCCGGTCCTTCCGGGTCTTGGTCATGTGCGCACGGTACGTCGGAGAGACGCCCAGGAACCCCGATCCCAGGATGTCCCGCACCCCCCAGGCATTGCTCACCGAACGATTGATGTCGTCCCCGGGCGTGTACTTCCCGTCGCCCGTCCGATCGGGGCAGGTGGCGTGCTTGCCCTCCTCTACGAACACCATGGGCGGATAAGGAATCTCGGCGCCGATGAGCTGGTTCTCGAACCACCGGGAACCGTGCGCGGCCCCGACCATGCAATCGACCCAGAACTCGGTGACGTCACCGGTCGACGGGTCGTAGTCCGACCGTATGCGGAGGTCCACCCGCTCCAGATCGTGCTCGTGCGCGTGATAACCGTGCTCGTTCTCGTAGTAGAACCAGTACCGAACCCAGAGCTCGCGCCACGGTGCCGCTTCGGCCTTCGACCGATCGTGGACGTAGTAGTACACGGTCGGGCGCGGTTTCTGGGGGTCGATCGGTTCGGGATCGCTTTTCTTGGTGTACTGGTAGGGGGAGTCCGGCACCGGCTCGACCGATTCGTCTTCATCGCACTCAATGGGGAGCTTGGTCGGAACGTACTTCTCGTCTTCGGAGAGCCACATCACCGGAGCGAAGGCCCTGGCCAGGAGGTCCGGTTGGGTGCCGCCGATGTCGCGGATCGAGATCCGGACCCGCTTCGTCCCGGGGTCCTGCTGCGCGAACGCTGGCAGCCCGAAGAGCAGCAGGGCGACGAGTGACGGAAAGAACGAAAGAGCTCTCATCGGAAATCGCATGACGACCCGGAACCATCCGGATGCAGTCGAGGAAAACGCAGAATGGAGCTGGCGGGATTATAGCTCGCGCCGATCCTCTCGGCTACCTGTCCACGGCGCACAGACCCCGAGTTGATGCGCGGATCGTGGCGGGGGCGGATCCCGGCACCGAGGGACCCGGATCGGCCGGCCGAGAGGGATCCCCCCGACAAGGGGACGACCTCAAGAGCCTGAGCCGATTCCGCTCGCTCCCCCGGCATCGGCCGGTAGGTGGATCGCCTGCAGCCTCAGGCAGCGACCCGCGCGCGCACTCTTCTCCTCTCGGCGGAGCGGGAAGTCTTCTCGCCGTCCCCGTCTACGATGTCGCGTGACGCCTCGTGCACACGTTGCACCGGGGGCCCGGGCCCACGGGCACGACCCCTTTCATCTGGGACGCAGACAATGGGCCCGGAGACTGCGTCGCCTCGGGAGACTCTCCCATCCGGGTGACCGAGCACGGCGGGCACGGCGTCACTGCTGGAAGCATCCGTCTGCACTGAGCGGGGAGGGTGGGGAGTGAGACCATTTCAGTGGCAGGGGAAAGAAGGACTGTCTTGGCCACGATGCCAAGGAGAACTGAAATGAGAAGAGGCGCCATGGGCTTTTTCCCGCTGTCCAATATGGCAAACCCAAAGACCGTGTTTGAAAGTGCCGCCAAATGTAACAACAAGCCAGCGAGGATATGTAGGTCCCCTGCTTTGAGAGACTCAGTGAATCCATAGAGCGCCATGCCGAGGAGCAGTTGGTAGGATACTATTGCAGTGATAAGAGAACCCACGAGAAAGACCGCATAGCTCATCGCAAATATTCTTATGTGGGTTTTGCTGATTGCGCTTGTGCTTGCCGGCCATCGGAGTCCCTCCCTGCCCTGCATCCTGGCCCGGGAGCCGGAATCGCCGATTCAGGCCCTTCGAGAGCCGCCTGCCCATAGCTTCCGTTCCCAGCCGCGAGGGGCCAGTTCGCGGGCGGTCTCAGACAGGGATCCGTGTTCGAGGCCGGGCGTGTTGACATGCTTACCCCCTTAGTATATTCTCAGTCCATGAGACTCCCTCCTGAGATACGGAACCGCTTTCAGCGATACGGCAAGAAGGGCGGAGAAGCGCGGGCCCGGAAGATGCGGCCGGAAGCGAGGAGAGCAGTGGCCTGCCGGGCGGCCATCCACCGGTGGACCCGCGTCCGATTCGGCAGTCCGAGCTTCGCGGCGCTCGGGCTGCCCGGCGGGGCGATGGTCGACGCGGGTCTCGAGGATCTCGCCGCCGGCCAGGTGACCGTGGAGAGTCTTCTCGTATCGTTGGCGGCACCCCGTCTCCGCAGGGAGGGCGTGCCGGTTCCCGCTGAGACGTTGTCCGAACCGGAGTCGCGGCTCTGGCGACTGCTGTCGGGCACGGAACGAGGCCTCGCCCACGCCCGTTACCTCGCCCACCTGCGTCAAATGACGTCATTCACCGATTCGTGTCGGAGGGTGCGCCGGAATCGGGGTCGTCGTGCGAAGTGAGCTCACGCGCGATCGGCTCCGTGCTCTCATGCGGGAGTTGGCGCGGACCGCCCCGCGACGGGGCGTCTATCGCGTCTACCTGGTCGGAGGCGGCACGGCAGTCTTCGCCGGCTGGCGTCCATCGACGATCGATGCGGACCTCCACTCCGACCGAGAAGAGGTCTTCCGCGACATCCAGGGCATCAAGGAGCGCCTCGATGTGAACGTGGAGTTCGCTCGTCCTGAGCATTTCGTCCCCGAGCTTTCCGGGAGCGGCAATCGTCATGTATTTCTCGAAACGATCGGACCGGTGAGCTTCTACCACTATGATCCCTACGCCCAGATCCTGTCGAAGATCGTACGGGGGTTCCGACGCGATGTCGAAGACGCGCGACACTTCGTGCGGAGCGACATGGTCGACCCGGATCGGCTTCGAGCTCTCGTCCTCGAGATACCGGATTCGGCGTATTCGGCTTATCCTGCCCTCTCACGAAGCGCCGTCGAGGAGGCACTCGAGGAGTTCCTGGCCGAGTTGACCTGATCGGTGGGCGTATCGCCGGTGTGGGGGCGAGATCTCGGGCCACCCCGCTTCCGTCTCTAATCGTCTCCCGTAGTATCGTCCTCCGCTCGCTCCGACTCCGAAGCGACGAGAGGACATGTGACCGCACTCCGTTCCGACTCGGTCGCTTTCCGTTTGGGCGTCCTGACATCGGACAGCCTGTTCACCACGGGGTCGGAGTTCGCGTTGGGAGCGGGGACCCGGACCTGGCGGTGCGGAAAGAGGCGGCGAGGTAGTGGACGCTCGGTCGCCTGGCCGCCGCCCCGCCATTCCGCCGCCGTAACGCCCTGGACGCCAACATCTTCCGAATTGACCTCCCCCTCGCCTGACCCGAGAGACCCCTACGGATGTCCACCACTCCCGCCCGAGAGAGGCAGGATTGGGCCGGATCTCTCTGGGTCTCGGGTCTCTCCGGCGAAACGGTGGACGTACCTGTACTGTTCGGGACCCCGGAGGGGGCGGAGGGCGGAAA
>JALGZR010000283.1 GCA_025774805.1 bacterium | reverse complement strand
GTGCATGGTCTTCGGGACCTCTCCGAGCCTCGGACGTTCACCCAGATCGCAAATCTGCATCTCGCATTCTCCTCAACGGCTGCGTGTCGCGCCTTCCCACGGAAGGATAGGAGAAACGCGCGAGCTTTTGGGGATTCGGGGTGTCTTCTTCGCGATGCGTCATCCGATCCGGCCGGCCGCCGTCCCCCGGGGGTCTCGACGGCGGGGTGGCCCGTCGTCGAGTACCCTGGGCAGGGGCCGGTGAACGAGCCCGAGTGAGCCGATCGGGATGAGCGCGGGCCTCTACATCCTGTCGATCGATCTGGGCACGAGCGGACCCAAGGTTGCCCTCGTCGGTCCCGACGGATCCACCGCTGCCTCGGCCGCGCGCTCCGTGCCGATCCACCGGATCCCGCCCGACGGCGCCGAGCAGGATCCAGAGGAGATCTGGAGCGCGATCCGTGACGCCACGCGGGCGGTCGTCCGCGCCGGCGGACTCTCCACCGAGCAGATCGTCGGCGTGAGCATCGCGAGCCAGTTCTCTTCGGTCGTGGCGGTCGACCGGGAGGGGCGTCCCCTGATGAATCTGATCCTCTGGATGGATGGTCGCGGCGCGCCGTACGCGCGCGCTCTTCACGAGCGCCGCCCGGAAGCCGGAGCCAGGTGGCTCGACCTTCACGGCGTCCCCCCGCTCCCCTCCGGCAACGACTCCCTCTCCCACATGCTGTGGGTCCAGCACGAGCGACCCGACGTCTATGAGCGGACCCACAAGTTCCTGGAGCCGATGGACTTCGTGGCCGCGCGCCTCACGGGGAACCCGACGGCCAACGCCTGTACGGTGTTCATGATGCTTCTGACCGACAACCGGCGACTCGACTCCGTGCAGTACGCGGACGAGCTGGTCGAGCTGTCGGGGGTCGACCGGGAGAAGGTCCCCGATCTCGTGCCGGTTTCGTCGTGCGTGGGCACGATCCGTCCGGACGTGGCCCGGGATCTCGGACTCTCATCCCGAGCTCGGGTGTTCTCGGGGATCAACGACACCCAGGCCGTCGCCGTCGGAACGGGCGCCTTCCAGGAGGGGCAGGGCGGGATCAACATCGGGACGACGAGCCAGGTCCTCGCGCACGTGCCGTTCAAGGCGACCGATATCGAGCAGGCCCCGCCCGGAAGCGGGGGGCTGCTGTTCCTGCCGTGGCTCGCGGGCTCGCAGGCCCCGTCGTCGAACCCGCGGATGCGCGGTGGGTTCCTGAACCTGTCCCTCGACACCACACGGGCGCGAATGGTTCGGGCGATCCTCGAAGGGGTGGCGTTCAATCTCCGGTGGCTCGTTCCCGCCGTCGAGAGGTTTGCGCGGCACGGCTTCGATCATTTCCGGTTCGCGGGGGGCGCCGCACGCTCGGACGAGTGGTCCCAGATCGTCGCGGACGTGACGAACCGTCCCGTCCTGCAGCTCGAGGACGCCTCCCACACGATCAACCGCGCCACGGCCTTCCTGGCCTTCGAGCGCATGGGGGTCGTCGGTCTGGCGGACCTCCGTGAGCTCCTTCGTGTGAGGCGCTCCTACGAGCCGCGGCCGGAGACCCGGGAGGTGTATGATCGACTCTTCGAGCAGTTCGTGGCCGCCTTCAATCAGAACCGCCCGCTCTTCGAGGCCCTGACCGGAGCCGCGGTGACCGGAGGCGCGAGCAACTGAGGAGCCCGAGAAGGGACGTCCCCGCGAGGAGGTCCTCCGCGAGCTCCGGGAGATGGCCCAGGGGGAGGACGACTTCTGGCAGACGGGCAGGTGCTCCGGGACGATGTACTGCGGGGACACCGGCCACTACGCGTTCCTGAACGAGGCGTTCGCCCTCTACTCGCACGTGAACGCGCTCCAGCGAGACATGTGCCCCAGTGCCACACGCTTCGAGAGCGAGATCGCGGCCATGGCGCTCGACATGATGCACGCCGACGCGGCGAAGCCCGGGGCGACGCCGTCTGGCGCCCTGAGCTGCGGCGGCTCGGAGAGCATCCTCAGCGCGCTTCTCGTCTACCGCGAGCAGGCCCGGGAGGAACGCGGCATCACCCACCCTCAGATCATCATGCCCGTGACGGCCCACGTGGCCTTCGACAAGGGGGCACACCTCTTCGGGATCGACGTGATTCACGCGCCGGTCGACGCGGAG
>JALGZR010000145.1 GCA_025774805.1 bacterium | reverse complement strand
GCCGGGTCCCGGCGCGCATCCTCGAACGCCCGCAGGGCGAGCGCGTCCTCGCCTCGGAGGGCCAGGACGTTTCCCAGCGCCTCCCGGGCGAGTCCGAGGGAAGCCGGCTCGCGCTCCGCCGCCCGCTCGAACGCGAGGCGGGCACCCTCGAGATCGCCGGCGCTCTCGGCCCGGAGCCCCGCGGCGTACGCCCGCGCGTACTCGGGGTCGACCCGCGCTCCGGTCGCCGGAGCCCGCCGCCTCCAGACGACCTCGAAGGTCTCGAGGGAGCGCCCGCGCCAGAACGAGAACGGAGCGTACTCCCCCAGGAACTCCGGGCCCTCGAAGAGCCTCGTCTCCTCCCGCCCCTTCGGCAGGCGGCCGTGCGTCAGCACGACGATTCCGGGCCGCTCCCCGCCCCCGGCCGCCTCCTTGAGGGTCGTCGCGCGGGCGAGACCGAGAACCGGTCGCTCCACGTAGGACGCCAGCGCCCCGGGGCGCCGCGCGAGAACGGGTCCTTCGCCGATCGAGTCGTCCCGCAGGACGCCGCCGATCTGGGCGAGGCGGGCGGCCTCCACCCCGAGCGCGAGACGGTGGCGACGGTCGCGGCTCTCTCCGAGCACGAGGAGGATCAGGGGAAGGATCATGGCGAGCAGGAGCGCGCGGGAGGGCGCCCCCGCCTCCCTCCCCGGATCGGGGAGACGGGCGATGAGAACGGAGACGAGCAGGCAGGTCGAGGGCAGCAGCGCGGCGGCACTCTCCCGGAACACGTCCTCCCGGGAGAGGACGACGGCGAACACGGCCGCCCCGGCCCAGGATCCCGTCACCGCGAGGGGGAGGGTGGAGGCGCCGCGAAGCAGCCAGGGCACGACGAGCGGGAAGACGAGGAGGAAGCCCCCCGCCCAGTCGAAGCGCAGCGCGGTCAGCGTCGAGGAGATCCCCCCCAGGGGGACGCCCCATCCGGTGAAGAGGCTCGCGAGGATCTCGCCGCGACTTCCCGCCGGGAGCGCGAGCGAGAGGGCGCCGACGATCGCCGCCACGACGAGGATCCCCGCTCCCCGTCGGAGATCGCGCGTCGTCCGCCGCCGTCCGTCGGGAAGGAGCTGGATCCCGACCGCCGCCGGAATCGCCACGGGTGCCGCGAGCACTCCCAGCCAGGCGCCGAGTGTCGCCCGGGGCGTCCGCCCCCGGTCGAGCACGCGCCCGAACGCGTCCACGAGAAGAAAACCCGCGAGGGCGGCGTCGGGACGCGCGGCGAAGGCGGTGGCGAAGGCGGGGGGAAGCACGAGAAGGGCGATTCCGAACAGCGCCGCCGCCCGATCCGCGACCCGCCCGAGAGTGGCCGCGAGGGACGCGGCCGAGGCCCCGAGAAGGACGGCTCCGACCAGCTGCGCGATCCGGTCCTGACCCCCGGCGAACACCCCGCTGAGAGCGGTGATCAGCGCGCCGAGGAGCGGGGCGCCGTCCCCTCCCGGCGGGGTCGCGTAGCCCTCCAGCGACCCGAAGAGCAGCTCGCCTCCCGTGCGCAGGAGCTGGTACGTCGCGTCGGTCGTGACCGGACGTGTCCACGCCCGCGCGAAGCCGCACAGGAATCCGAGGACGGCGATGGGAACGACGGCGGAATCGGGAGGCCGTCCGGAATCGGAGTCGGTGGACGGTCGGGACTCGGAATCGGCGGGCCGTCGGGGTTCGGAAGTGGCGTGCACATCGGCTCCCGGACCCGGCTCGCGGTCGGGGAAGGCGGGGAAAGGGCTCAGCTCGGCCCGGAGGCGTCCGCGTTCAGCGCCCGTTTGGCCAGAACGAGCACGTCCCGTTCTCCGGGGTGGTGGAGGAGCCGGCCGGCCACGTCGAGGGGAAACCACCGGACGTCGACCACCTCGGTGTCGTGGTCGGCGGTGGACCCGTCTCGATACTCCATGAGGAAGAAGTGGACCGTCTTCTTGATCGGGGTGCGCTCTCCGTTCGCGTCGCGGGCCGTGTAGCGGTACTCGATCGGGCGGAGGGGCTGCCGGATCGCCCCCGTCAGGCCGGTCTCCTCCTTCACCTCCCGCAGGGCCGCCTCCTCGATCGTCTCCTCCTCCTCGACTCGACCCTTGGGCAGACACCACATGGCGCCCCGGCTGGTCTGTGTCAGGGCGACCTCGACCCCTTCGGGCGAGCGCCGGTAAATCACGCCGCCCGAGGAAGTTTCGAGTTGCCGATCCATGGGTTTCTCCCGAGAATCCGATGCTTCGGAGGGACTGACCTCCCGGGCGAGGTTAGCAGAAATCCCCCACGGTGTCCCCGGCCGATGCGCTCCCCGACACCGGCGGCTCGAGGCCGCGGGCCGGGCGAGACCGCCGGGCCGTCTCGCTCTTCGGGCCTTGCGAAGGAAGGACAGACTTACGTGGACACGCGAAAACGAGGCAAGCTCACGAAGAAGCTTCTTCGGCTGGCCGCGAAGGAGATCGACTCCCGGGACGTGCTCGACCCGGCGGACGTTCCGTTGCGCTCGACGAACGGCTCCTACGTGATTCCCGACTGCCAGACCTGCACCACGAGCTGCTGCGTCCACGAGGATCCGGGATCGGGGATCCTCCTCTCGCTGCGGGACATCGCGCACCTCGTCGACAGCGGATACGGGGATCTGATCGTCGGCACCTTCACGTTCAAGAAGAGGAAGGGAAAGTACACGACGGCGATCGACCGGATGCCCCGCCTGGCGAAGAAGCGGGGCAACTGCGTCTTCTACGACCCCGCGACGAAGCGGTGCGTCGAGTACGGCGTCCGTCCCACCATCTGCCGCCGCTTCCCGTACGAGGTCGACTACCGCAAGAAGAAGAAGTCGGAGAAGCCCTTCGCCGAGTACCTCCGGTGGTCCCCCTGCCCTACCGAGGAGCGGACCGATCCGGAGGCCGAGGCCATGGTCCTGCAAATGGTCCGGGACGCGGTCGAAGACGAGA
This sequence comes from bacterium, assembly GCA_025774805.1. GTDB lineage: Bacteria > ARS69 > ARS69 > ARS69 > ARS69 > JALGZR01. The sequence goes on along the minus strand of JALGZR010000145.1, from coordinate 2,302 downwards.
ACGTGTCGTTCGAGGACGCGATGCTTCTTCCCGACTGCCTCGACAAGCTCCGGAAGATCGGCTTCGATCGCTTCCTTCCGCCGCCCGAAGAGTGCCCCGACGTCTGATCGACGTCTGATCGACGTCTGATCGACCCGATCCCCCGGTTCGTCCCTGCCGCTCGCCGCTGGTATAATCGAACGATTCGAGATCGCCCCGGGGATCGATGAGCGATCGCCGGCGGGAATCGGCTCCGGAATCGATCCGCACCGCGCCGGCCCTCTCCCGGCCATCTCGAGATGGACCCCTCATCGGACAGGGAGCTCCCCATGCCGCACTCTCCCCGAAACCGTCGCGCTCTCCGAGCCCTTCGGCGCGCCACCCGTCTCCCGTCTCCGTTCGTCGCCCTTCTCCTCGCCGCGGCGGCTCCGCCCGCGCTCGCCGAGTGGGACGTGGACGGGCTCGAGGAGCTGATCCCGCACCACGAGACCCGGCTCGAGCGGGACCGTCTGCTGGAGAGCGGCGGGCGCCCGATCGATCCGCGCGGACTGCGCGCGGATCCCCCGCCGACCGCCCCCGTCCGGAACTGCGCGGAGTGGGAGCCGGTCACCGGCGTCCTCGTTCGCTACCCCCTCGGGGTCCCCTACTCGCTGCTGCGCGACCTGGACGACGTCGTGACCCTGCACGTGATCGTCTCCTCGGGCTACCTGAACCAGGCGAAGAGCAACCTCGCCGCCGGCGGAGTGGACACGACGATGGTCGACTGGCTCGTGAAGCCGAACGACACGATCTGGGTCCGGGACTACGGCCCGTGGTTCGTCTTCGACGGCAACGGCGACCTGGGAATCATCGACCACGTGTACAACCGGCCGTGGCGGCCGAACGACGACCGGATCCCGTCGGAGTTCGGCGCGGAGTACGGCATTCCGGTCTTCGAGCACGACATGTGGCACACCGGCGGGAACTACATGTGCGACGGCGCGCACTTCGCCATGTCGACGGATCTCGTCTACGACGAGGCCCTGGCCCACAACGGGATGACGCCCGCGCAGGTCGACCAGCTCATGTTCGACTACTACGGGATCACGGACTACCGGGTGATCGACGACATCTCCAGCGGGGGAATCCACCACATCGACACGTGGGCGAAGTTCCTCGACGAGGAGACCGTGCTGATCAAAGAGGTCTGGCCCTCCCACTACACCTACTCGAACCTGGAGCAGCGGGCCACGCTGATCGCCTCGCTCCTCGCCTCGACGGGCCGCCCGTACGAGGTCGTCCGGGTCTACTGCCAGAACATCGGAGGAGGAGAGCCCGCGTCCTACACGAATAGCCTGTTCGTGAACGACGGGATCTACGTCCCGATGTTCAGCAACGCCACCGGCGACAGCGCGGCCCTCGACGTCTACCGGGCGGCGGCTCCCGGCTACATCGTCCGGGGGTACGCCTACGGCGGTTGGCTCACCGACGACGCCCTCCACTGCCGGGCGAAGGGGGTGATGGACGCCGGCATGCTGCGGGTGGCCCACGTCCCCGTGGTGGGCGACGTCGCCGGACCGGTGGTCATCCGCGCCCTCGTCGACGACCGGAGTCTCCAGGGAATCGCGTCCGTCGACCTCCACTACCGGCTCGACGGGGGCTCCTGGACGGCGCTCGGGATGTCGGCGGTGGGGGGGGACGAATACGAGGCGATGATCCCCGCCTCCTCCGTGGAGGCGATCGCGGACTACTACGTCCTCGCCTCGGACCGGTCGGGACGCGAGGAGGGCTCCCCGCGGGTGGCGCCCGACGCCTGGCACACCTTCACGCTCCTCCCCTCGGGCACCGGAGTGGGCGATCGCGTCGCCGACGGCCGGGCGCCGCTGGCGTTCCCGAATCCGTTCCTGGACCGAACGCGCTTCTCGTTCGAGCTGAAGCACCCGGACCGGGTCGAGCTCGCGGTGTACGACGTCGCCGGAAGGCGGGTGCGGCACTTGCTCGCGGAGCGCCGCGACTCCGGACTGCACGAGATCGAGTGGGACGGCCGCGACGAGACCGGCCGCCGGGTGCCCTCCGGGGTCTACTACTTCCGTCTCCGGGCGGCGGGCATCGTCCACACCCGGCCGGTCGTGCTGACGCGGTAGCTTGCTCCCCCGGTCGCGGTCCGGGCGAACCGGACCACGACCGGGGGTTCCCCTCACCTCGTCCGCAGGAGAACGATCTTCTCGACGGTGTGCCTCTCTGCCGCCGTCACCCGGACGAAGTAGAGACCGGAGGAGAGGCGCCGTCCGGCGTCGTCCCTTCCGTCCCACTCGAAGCGGTGGATTCCCGCCTCTCGCACGGC
>JALGZR010000282.1:848-2107 GCA_025774805.1 bacterium | reverse complement strand
TGACGTACCCGGCCGGGAGGGCGCCGACGATCTGCTCATCGGGGCCCGCCGCCCGGGGGGCGAGAGTCCGGAAGCAGAGGCCGTTTCTCGCGTTGGCACACTGCTCGTCGAAGGTGTCCTGGTCCCCGTCGAAGGTCGTCAGCGCGGAGGCCGATTTCGCCACGAGCGCCTTCTGGTAGCGCTCGAGCTGGAAGACGATGTCCTCGCCGGGGCTGAACTCCTCATCGTCCTCGGCCGCGGCCGCGGCGGTGGCCACGTCGACGATCGCCTCGACCGGCTGGCCGTAGTCGATGGGGCCGTCGGGGTTGTCGCTCCGGAAGCCGTACAGACCCAGGAGCTTGCCCCCCGCGTTCTCCTGCTCCTCGGTGATCCAGTTCGCGAACACGATTCCGTCTGCGCCCGCGATCGGGTCGCCGAACAGGTCCGTGCTGGGGTCGCCATCGAGCATGTTCTGGAGCTCGATGAGGGTCTCGCCCGGATCGAACGAGTCGTCGGCGCCGAAGATCTCGTTCGTGATCAGGAACCGCTGCAGGTTCGCCGAGACGATCTCGAGGACGGTACAGCCGGGGTCCGGGCCCGCGTTGAAGGTGGTCCGGGCCCCGAGCTGGGCGCAGTTCTCCCCACCCGGCACGAGCGGGTCGTCGTTTCTGCGAAACGTGCCGGGGTTGTCGGGGTCGAACTCCGGGTCGAGGAACGGGTCCTCGGGGTCGAAATCGTCGCTGTTGGGATCCACTCGAGTCCAGCCGACAATCCCGTCCTCACCGCGCGGATCCTTGAAGAGGAGGGGGACGTTGAACTCGAGCTCCCCCTCGGGATCCCGCTGCCACCTGAAGGGCTCGACCTCGAAGTCGGTGGCCAGGAAGTACTGCGTGCCCTCCGTCCGCGTGCCGGTCGTGTTGACCGGAGTGCCCTCGAACGTGAGGATCGACGCCCCGTCCGGTCCCTCCACGATCTCGAGCTCTGCGAGCTCGTCGGGCGCGAGGTTGCGTCCAGAATCGTCCCTGAGGTTGTCGGGCCTGTCGAACTCCCAGACGCGAAGGAAGTTTGCTTCGACGTCGGAGCCGCTCAAGGGGTCCACTCCGATGAAGACGTCCACGTTGTCGGGGATGCCGTCCGGAGCCCGGGCGCCGGTCCGGTTGTCCACCTCGTCCAGCGTGGCGAAGCCGTGCGTCGTGATTCCGTCCTCGTAGAAGAGGCCGGTCGTCGGCTGGAGGTTCACGCCCCCCGTGCGAACGCCGCCCCGCGATCCGACCGGGGCC
>JALGZR010000282.1:0-839 GCA_025774805.1 bacterium | reverse complement strand
TGCGGCGAGAACGCCTGCAGGGGCGCGAACTCCTGCATGAGCACGCTCGCATCGGCGTTCATGAAGTCGATGCCGCCGAAGAGCAGATCCCCGGGCTCGAGCCTGAGCTGCTCGCTCAGGTGCTCGCTCTGGCTGATGAGCTGCTGGTCGGCTCCGTCACAGGCCGAGACGTAATTCTGTCCGCAGCCCAGGAGGCCCTTCTGGCTCCCGGAGAGGTTTGTGAACGCCGCCGCGAGGTTGTTGATCCCGGGGATGGCGGGAGGCTCGACGGCATCCGATGTCCTGGCGAAGAGGAAGACCGCCGGGGTCTGGGGCTCCTCGATGAGCGGTGTCACCTGGACCGTGTACGCAGCGACGAGGGCGTCCGGGTCGATGCCGAGCTCGACCGAGTCCTCGAGCAGGTCCGAGGACTGGGGAATCGGCTTCCCCGCGCGCCGCCCCCGCTCCACCCACATGTCGGGATCCTTCAAGGGGTCACCGTCGGGCAGGACGCCCTCGTCAGGCGGAGGGGCGAGGCGCATGGTCGACCAGCCGCGGATCGCGAGCCTGCCGATCAGCGGCTCCCCGCGGAGAATGTTCGCCACCTGCGATCCGAGGTCGAGGTCGTTCGTGACGTCCACCGCGCAGTTTCCACCGTCTTCGGTGAAGGTGAGGGTGCAGATCGTGTGAAAGAGGGTCTGATTCACGGTGTGGCTGAGCGCGATGTCCTCGGGCGCGCGCAGGATGTCCCTATTGGGGTCGTCCGGGTCCTCGGTCCAGAGGAGGCAGTTCCCCCAGCTCGGGAAGTCGTTGTCGAGGTTGACGCTCGTCTCCTCGGTGACCTCTCCCGCCGGGGTGAA
>JALGZR010000068.1 GCA_025774805.1 bacterium | reverse complement strand
TACGACATCTCCGAGAGCGAGAAGTTGGCCCGGCTCGAGCACCGTACGCATCCGGATTCCCTCTTCGCGGAGATCGAATCGCTCGTGGTGTATCCCCGGGCCGTGAGCGACGAGCGGCTCGCCCCGCTTCTCGGCGCCGGCTTCGTTCCCGGGGAGTACGACCCGGAGCTCCGGGGGGGGGTCCGAGATCTTCGCTGGATCTACGCAGGCGACCTCACGTTCACGGCGATCGGCCGGGAGATTCTGCGGAACCGGCCCCAGGACGTCGTCGCCATCTACCTGCGCGGACCCGACGCCGTGTGCCACAAGTTTTGGGGCGCCCGGGAGGAGCGGGCCCGCGAGAGCGAGCCGACCTCCCGGAGCGCGGTGTTCGGCGACGCGGTCGACCTCTACTACCAGGAGACGGACCGACTCATCGGCGAGTTGATCGCGGAGATCGACTTCACCCGGACGACGCTTCTTCTCGTGTCGGATCACGGATTCCAGGGAGGCCGCCGGGCCGTGGACGGCTCCGTCCGTCTCGGAATCTGGATGCACCGCGAGCTCGGAACCCTTCTGATGACCGGTCCCCTCGCCGCGGGGGAGGGAGTCCGCTTCGACGGAGCCCGGGTGGAGGACATCCTTCCGACCGTGCTTCACGCAATCGGGCTTCCGGTGGGAGAGGACCTCGACGGCGAGGTCGTCCTGGATCTTCTGGGCTCCCGCGGCGGCCGGGATCGACCCGTGCGAACCGTCGAGACCTACGAGACCGGCCTGCCGCCCGATCTCCCCGACGTGTTCGAGTCCCCCGTGGACGAGCAGATCGAGGAGCGGATCCGGGCTCTCGGCTACGTCGAGTAGGACGAGGTGATTGCCGACGCAATCTCTTGCAATGGAACGGATTGTGGCGTCCGTGCCGCCCGCGGCGTTGCTTGACACCCCCGGAGCGCCTGCGTATAGTCGCCTCCGCTTCGTGCGGGCACCGGGCTTCGTGCGGGCACCCGGCGGTCCGGCCAGGTCCTTTCCCGTGGCCTCGGGAGGAGGCGGCACCCCCCATGCGCAACGCGAGACGTCGTCTCCGGACCCTCCGTGGGATACCCGCTCCTCTCCTTCTCCTTCTCTTCCCTTCGATCGCGATCCTGGCCGCCGGTTGCTCCGACGACGATTCAACTCCCGTCTGCGACCTCTGCGAGTCCTGGTCGCAGCTGACGGCCGGTCTGGGCCGGTTCCCCGAGCCCCATCCCGTCAACCCGGACTTCATCGCCTACAGCACGATCGAGAAGGACAGGAGCGCCCCCGACGGGACGCTGGACTCCGACGAGGACCTCTGGCTGCTCTGGGTGCTCGATCCCCACGATCCCGCTCAGAACATCCATTACCAGCTGACCTTCGGCGAGCTCGGACCTGGCGACAACTTCAACCCGCGCTGGTCGCCGAGTGGTACACAGATCGCCTTCACCCACACCTCGGCCGCCGGTGACTTCGAAATCTGGAGGTTGGACGTCACGCTTCCCGCCGGACCGCAGAATCCTCCGGTTCTGGGGGTGCCGGAGCTGGTCGCTCCGGACGCCCGGGACCCCGCATGGCTCGACGAGACGACGGTGATGTTCACGCGGAACGACAAGCTGTACCGGACGTCCCCGCGCGGTGCGAGGGGGGGCACTTCGGAGGAGCAGTTGACGTACTCGCCCCCGACGTACGCCTCCACGGAAAAGTACATCGACCGACATCCCACCGTGTCACCTGATGGGGAGATCCTCTTCAACACCATGAACCGGCAGCCCGTGGCGGATCTCCTTCTGGAGACGTTCGAGATCGACAATCTCGTGTCGGGGGACACCACGGTGGCCGAGATGGGGGACGGAAAGGGAGCCTGGGTGCTCTACCAACCTCCCGGTGCGCCGAACCCGTCGTATCCGATCTTGGAGAGCGGTCAGATCGTCCGCACCCCGGTTCTCCTCCAGTCCATCCCGGTGGGTGAGGGCGGCGTCTTCCGCATCGGGACGAAGATCGACCGGAACCTCCTGGACCTGGATACCGCGCCGGAAGACTCCCTCCGCGAGACCTACTGCGACACGACGCTGATCGGGGAAGTCGAGCTGCTGCCCGGGGACTCCGACACGCTGCGCACATACTTCCAGGTGGTTCGGGGCTCACTCCGTGTCACCACCGGTCGTCCGAACACGGCGATCTTCTGGCAGCGTGAAGACCTCAACGAGTCGAGCAACGACTACGGTCTGTTGCCGAACCTCCCCAACGCGGGGAGCTTCAATCAGTACAATTGCGTCTTCTCCCACGACATCTCGGGGGGAGAACCGAACGTCCCGCTGCTCGAGACGTTCCTGGTGGCCGGCTCTTCGGGAGCGGACGCCGACACGGCGTTCGTCACCGTTCCCCCGGGCACCACGACCGTCGTCCGGCTCCTGCCTTCCGCCCCGGTGACCGGGACAGTCGCCTACTCCGACAACCCGCCGGATCGCCCCCGCGTCGACGTCGTCGCCTTCCGCGACGACACGGCGGACACGTTCGCAATCGGACAGACCCCACCCCTCTCGCGCGAATTCAGGGTGTCCAATCTGATCGAGGGGCGGTACGACCTCCTCCTCACCTCTCCTCGGTACGACAGCACTCGCGTCGAGAACGTCGACATCGTCGCCGACAGCATCCTGGCGGGGGGCCATGTGAACTCGGTGACGGGGGTCCACGTGGGGATCGTCCCCTTCAACGCGCTTCCGACCGGAGCGATCGGCGGCACCCTGACCTTCAGCGATCTGCCCGTCCCCTTTCCCGTCTGTAGCCTGGTGGTCTTCGTGGCGGACACCGAGGACTCCGCGGGCTTCGCGGTGACCGACTCCACGGACCCGAGCTTCGTGGTCGATCGACTCCTCGAAGGAGCCTACGACCTGTTTTTCACGTGCCCGGGTTACAGCGACCTGACCCTCGAGGAGGTTGCGGTCACGCCTCCGGACACGACCGACCTCGGGACCGTGGAGCTCACGGCGGGACTCGAACGGTCTTACCGCCTCGCAAGGTATCGACGCGAGGCTCACCTCCGCGACCGGCTCCCGGTCTCCGACCGCGACTCGGGGCAACCTCCGACGCGCCGGTGGGGGAGTCGCACGACCCCCTCGCCCGTCGGCGGGGGAACCGCCCTCTCGTCGCTCTTCCGAGCGGCCGGGGATCTGGCGACCCTGTGGCGGATCCGACTCGGGGAGGACGGGTCCATCGATCTTCAGGAGATCCTGGGCTCGCCGACCATGATCCAGAGCCCCGCGCTCACCGAGAACGTGGGAGGGGCGGGTGAGGACCGGCGCTACGTCGCGTACGTGAGCACCGATCTGGGGGTCTCCGAGCTCTACATTCAACCGCTTCGCAACTGGCAACCGGACGGTGATCCGATCCTCGTTCCGACACCCGGGACCAGCGACAACTTCGCCTGCCGTCGCAGCATCTTCCACCCCCGCTGGGTGCCCAGCTCCGCGGGCCAGGGCCACCGATTGGTGGTCGCGATGGGCGGGTGCCCCGACAACGAATTCGAGGATCTGGAGGCGGGCGACCCATGGGCCGTGGGCGAGATGAGGATCTGGGAAGTCAACGTGGATCTCCCTTAGCCTGGGGAGAAGTGCAGGCCGGGACCCACTCGAGGGCCCCGGAGCAGGCGGTCCGTGACGGCCGTCCGAGACCCGGTCCAAGCCCTTGAAAAACGGCGGGATTCGAGGTGCCGCCCCCCGTGCGGCCACCCGCGGAATCGGGCCCTTTCCCCGCATCCCGTGCTCTCCCAACCTGCTTTTTCTCAAATAGTTACGCGATCGCCCGCCGCCCGGTTTCGCCCCCGTTGCCGGTTGACACCCCCAGGGTCTCTTGGTAAGGTAACTAGGCTCTTTGCAGACCGGCCGCTAACTGATGATTTGATATGAAGTTACGACGATCGAGCGGTTGTGGAACGCGGGCCGTTCCTCCGGCGCGGACGGGCCTCGCCCTCCTCTGCGGTCTCGCCGCTCTCGTCGCGTTCACGTACACGGGAGGGTGCGAACGCGACGAGATGCTCCAGATCGATCGGAACCGCGCCCCCGAGACCTATATCACTCGGGGACCGGACATCTCCCCGGATCCGGACCGTCTGACCGAGTACTACTACAGAGCGCATCTCTTCTGGCGAGGCGAGGACGTGGACGGAACCGTCGAGGGGTTCCGGTTCGCCATCGGCGACACCTCGGATCCGAGCGCCTGGTCCTACACGACCCGCACGGACAGCGTGTTCCGGTTCCCCGTCGACCCATTGGGATCTCGGACCCACACGTTCTACATCCGTGCGGTCGACGAGCTGGGAAAGCAGGATCTCTCTCCCGACACGCTCCGGTTCACGGCGTTCACGTCCCATCGGCCGCAGGTCCGTCTCCTCTTCGACCTGACCCGGGTCAATGGGGTCATCTATCCCTTCGTGCACCAGAACGAGCCGCGCCCCCTCGACGGCGAGGACACGGTCCGGCTGTTCAGCTCCGTCACGTTCGTCTGGACCGGTTCCGACGTCGACGGCGAGGTCGCGGGATGGACGTCCCAGTTCGATACGGATCTCGAACCGGTCTGGCACGACAGGTTCGACACGACCCGCACGGTGGAGAATCTGGAGTCCGGCACGTACGAGCTGTTCGTGAACGCGTTCGACGACGCCGGAGCCAAGTCCGAGTTGCCGGCCAAAGCCAAGATGCGCGCCAACTTCGATTCGAAAACCACCATCAACCCGGAGAGCATGGTCGCCAAGCTCCCCCGTCCGTGGATCGGTCCGACCGACACGTTGGTGATCCGCCCGCTGGACGCCTCGGGTGCCGCGATCGACACGATTCCCAGTCGCGCCATCGTCTCGGCGAGTTGGACGAGCGTCGATCCCGAGGGGTACATGAGCCACTTTCTCTGGAGCTTCGGTGAGTCCCAGGGCATCAACGATTTCACCGACCTGGACGCCTCGACGATCGAGGTCCGGAACGACAGCCTGAACCTGGACGGCACCGTGGGCCTGACGGACACCGGGGAGGGCCTCTGGTTCTTCGTGAAGGGCGTCGACATCTTCGGAAACGTGGAGGAGAAGCCACCCATCACGGTGATTCACGTGAACTATCCTCCGACCGTTTCCTTCGAAAACGAGGACGAAGGCTGGCTGCCGACCGGAGAGACTCACGATTTCCGGTTCACGGCGAACGACAGTGACGGTCCTTCCTCCCCCTATCCGGATCACCCTGCGGACGGGCTGATCTTCACGTACAACTTTCCCGAGCTCGACGGAGAACAGGCGGACTCCACCATCGGACCGCTCAATCCGAACCTCTGGAAAGTGAGCCGGGCATTCGACGCGTCGGCGACGAATCCTCCCGAAGTGAAGCGGCTCGTGATCCAGGCATTCGACGAGAGCGGAACGATACGGGCGTCCGCTCCGGACACGGTGCTGTTCCGGGTCTTCGAGTCCCCGGAGCCCGGGGCCGGAGCGGCGGAGCGGCGCCGGTAGTCCGAGCGCGGCGCGAACGGAGCCTGAACCGAAGGGGTTCCCGGCTCGCGAGACATGGACTTCCTCCGGAGCACCCGAGTCCGAAGCGGAAAGGGGTCCAGGCTCCGATAGGAGGAGCGCACCATGAGAAGAGCGACACTCACTCCGCTGGCGGTTCTCACGTTACTCGTGGGGAGCATCTGGTCGGGCTGTGACTCGGAGACCGGTCTCGAGATCTCCAACATCCCTCCCGATACCCGAATCTCCGCCGGGCCCCCGGAAGCGACCGACTCCGGGGTCAACGTCAATCTCTTCTGGTACGGCTGGGATGACGACGGGCGCGTCGATCACTTCGAGATCGCCTGGGAAACTCCCGAGGAGTGGATCGGACCCATCTTCGTCAACGACAGCCTGTTCGTCGTCGAGGCGGACAGCATCTGCTGCGTCGACCCGCTTCCGGAGTGGGGGATTCCTCCGGAGAAGATCTTCGAGGAGTACCACACGTTCTACGTACGGGCGGTGGACGACCGGGGGGCCGCCGACCCGACGCCCGCCCACCGGAGCTTCAACGCCAAGACGATCGCCCCGTACACGAAGCTCGATCCCCTCGTCGGTCCCAATGACAATCGACCCTGGGGTACGAGCCTCAAGTTCAAGTGGGAGGGAATCGACGAGGACGGGGAGGTGGTGAGCTACCGGTGGGCCTGGTCCAGCCTCGAGCAGTACCTGTGGGACAACAACAATCAACCTCCCACGAGCCTCGGCCGGTTCGTGGCTTGGCTGGACACGTTGAGCCTCCGCCCCGAGCCGGGAGGCGGCTACAGCGACGTTTCGGTGTGGAGCGAGACCGAAGCGGATTCCGTCGTCTTCTCGCTGCCCCCCACTCAGGCGATCGGAGGAGGGCTCATCGACCTCTACGTCTTCGTGGTCCGGAGCATCGACAACGCCGGAGCCGTCGAGCAGGTCCTGGACCTCGACCCCACGGGCATTCACGGCAACTATCGTCGCTTCACGGTCTCGTCGTCGGTCTCCGGACCCGCCATTACCCTGACCTCGAACGCGGCGGGAACCTGGTCGGCCTCGTCCCCTCCCGACCCCCGGGAGGTCTTCCGGGGACAGGGTCTCCGCTTCGAGTGGAGGGCGCAGCCCGGGCCGACCGGCAGCCCGGTGGCCGGGTACAGCTACGCCGTCGACGACACCCTCAACTGGTCGCCGTTCGTACGGGATGTCACCGAATGGCCCGCACAGCCCGTGGATCCGGAGGAGCCGGAGCGCCTCTGGACTCCCGAGGCCGGTCTTCACTCGTTCTTCGTTCGGGCGATCGACGCCGGAAACTTCGTGCGCCTGTTGACGGCCCGGATCCGGGTGTTCAGGGGACCGGCGGTGTGCCCCGAGGAGGATCGAACGATCCTGGTGGTGATGGACACGTCACCGCAATCGCTCCAGATCGACAACATCTGGCCGCAGGACTACGAGGCGGTCGAGCGGGGGCTCATCGAGTACTGGCTGGAGGGCTACGACTACCAGGTCCACACGACGCGCCGGGGGTCGGTCCCTCCCGAAGTCGCCCGCATGGACTGTGCCTCGACGATGATCTGGATCCACAGCACGAATATCAACGACGGCTACAACTCCATTCTTCTCGGGTACCACGCCGATCCCCCCAACATCCTCCCGTCATACGTCAACGCGGGCGGAAATCTCATTCTCTGCGGCATCAACGTGGTCGAGGGAATCCGGTACTTCGAGACCAGGGTGGGAAATCCGATTCCGCAGCTGGCCGATCCGGTAGTCTTCGAGAACACGATTCTCGATCCGGACATCGTGCCGCACTGGATCTTCACGCAAATGGGAATCTCGCGAATCAGGAAGACCGTGCGGAACACGACGAGTTCGGCTCTCGAGGATCGACTCCAGGTCTGCTATTCCAGGAGACGGGACGGGAACAACCCCTACCCCGATCTCCTGTTCGATCCTCTCACCTGGCCGAACGGTCCCCGATTGAGAGGTTTCGGGTACTATGATCGCGGCATCGTGCCGGTCCCCGACGCGGAGATCATCTACACCGCCAACGACACGCAAGACGCGATTGCGATCCAACGCCGGTTCCGCCCCTCCGACGATATCGAGGTCAACGTGGCCTATCTCGGATTCCATCCCTACTTCGTCGAGCGTCCGGCGTTTCGATCTCTGCTTCGGGCTCTGCTGGCCGATTTCGGGGAGTTCCCGGGATAGGATGATCGCCGCCACCCCCAACGAGGAAACCGTCGAGGAACCCGATCCGGAGGTCCCGCCCGCATGAGACGATACCCGGCCGCCGGCCGGCGCCACCCCTTCCGATCGGTCCTCGCGCTTCTCGCTGTCTCCCTGGGGATCGGAGCCTTCGATCCGGCCACGCTGGAAGCGCAGTCGCCGGGATCGGCGTGCGACCTCTGCCCCACTCCCGAGGACCCGATCTATCAGCCCGGAACCGCGAACATGGTCTTCTCCTGGGCGGAGGCTCCTGTAACCTCCGGCCGACGTTTCTCGAATCTCGAGACCGTGTTTCTGGACGACACCCTGGGGATTTCCGTCGACATCGATATCCTGGGCCAGTACGTCGGAGAATGCGACTACCGCTTGAACATGAAGGTGGTCCGCCGCACCGATCTGGACGACCGTCGGTTCCAGGAAGCGGTCGTCGTGGCCGTGATCGCCGAGAACACGGAAAACACCGGGGGCGGAGTCGCCACGGACATCATTACCGTCCCGTGGGCCGACACCGATTTCTACTTCGATCCCGCGATCCTCGGGAACCTGGGAGTCCGGCTCGGCTCCAATGTCAGTCAACCGACGACGCCGTTGGGCACGATTCAGGTCCGAATCTCCGGGCTGAACACCACCCTCAGCGAGAGGGCTGAGTACTTCGTCACCGCGCTGAACAGCGTGACGAGTCTCTCCGACGGTCTCGAGATCGAGGTGTCGGGTCCGATCACCCTTCCCGTCGATTCGCTGCCCCCCGGGACCCCCACCTTCAACTACACGGTGACCTCGCCGGCCGACACGATGCGGATCATGAACGGGATGTGGATCTCGTTCGGGGAGGGATCGGCCGCGCCCGAGGACACGGTGGTCTGGTCGGCCCACTACCTGACGCCCCCCGGAGGATTCATTCTGGCCGATCTCGAGGCCTTCGAGGGATACCGCGTCTGGAGATCCGGCCTGCCCGACGTCGACAATTTCGTCCTGCTCGGGGAGATCCAGACCTGTTTCTCCAAGTTCACATTCTCTCTGGTCAACGAGGATGAGATCGCGGAAATCGACCTGGACCTCCGATACGATCCCGTGGCGAGGCGATTCGAGGTCACCGATCGGGATCTCCACAACGACTTCCCGTACCGATACGCGGTCTCCACCTTCGACCGCGGATTCCTGGGGAACGACCAGGACCTGACGTTCGAGGGGGAGCGGGTGGAGTCCCGGACGTTCTTTCCGGCTCTGCAGCGGCGCGACTCGAACTTCGACGCGTACGTGGTTCCCAACCCGTACAACCAGTCCGTGGAATGGGAGACCGGACGGCCCAAGGTCGTTTTCGCCAACCTTCCCAGCGAGTGCACTATCCGGATCTTCACCGCGGCCGCGGATCACGTCGCGACGATCCTGCACGGGGAAGGCGAGCCGGCGACCGAGTCACCGACCTCGGCCACCTGGGATCTGAGGTCGACCGTGGGTGCGCGCATCGCGCCCGGAATCTACATCTACTACATCGACGGGATCGATCGATTCGAACGGGACCTGGGAAACGGTGAAACGGAATCGGTCTCACAGTCCTATCGGCATACCGGAAAGATGATCGTCGTACGCTGAATCCCACCCGACCCCGAACGGGGAAAGAGCCGAGCGCCCTTTCCCGTCTCTCTCGCCCGCCGGTCGAAGGGATCGGTCTCGTGCGCGGGGGTCTTTCCGGGTCGGATGCCGGGAACGGAAGGGAAGACAGAGATCAGGGGGGCGATTGGTCCGCCCCGCTCCGTGAACTTCAAGGCAAGGAGCCCGCGAATGCCCAAGCACAAGGTCGCCTGGATGCCCGGGGACGGGATCGGCATCGAAGTCATGAACGCCGCGCGCATCGTGTTGGACGCCGTGGGTTTCGACGCGGAGTACGTCCCGGCGGAAATCGGCTGGGAGCTCTGGCGTACGGAAGGGGATCCGCTTCCGGCCCGGACCCTGAAGACCCTCCGCGGAACCGACGCGGCTCTCTTCGGAGCCATCACGTCGATGCCCAAGGAGGAGGCGGAGGCCGCTCTCGTCCCGGAGCTTCAAGGTAAGGGTCTCGTCTACCGCAGCCCGATCGTGCGGCTGCGCCAGGAGTTCAATCTGCGCACCAATCGGCGACCCTGCTATGCCTTCCCCGGGAATCCCCTCAACGTGAAGGAGGGGATCGATCTCGTGGTCTTCCGGGAGAACACCGAGGGCCTCTACGCCGGTGTGGAGTTCCATCCGGTGCCGGATGAGGTCCGTGACGTGCTGAAGGAGCAGAGCCCGGCGATGCGGCGGTTCGACGCCGTCTCCTCGGAGGACATGGCGATCTCCTGCCGCATCATCACGCGCCAGGGAGGGGAAAACATCATTCGGGACGCGTTCGAGTACGCGAAGGCCTACGGGTACAAGACCGTCACCGTGGTCGAGAAACCCAACGTCCTGCGCGAGACCTCGGGCCTGATGGTGCGCACGGCCCGGAAGGTGGCCGAGGATTACCCGGGGATCGACCTGTGGGAGACGAACATCGACGCCATGGCCATGTGGCTGATCAAGAATCCGCAGGATTACGGGGTGATCGCCTGCTCGAACCTGTTCGGAGACGTCATGTCCGATCTCTGCGCCCAGCTCGTGGGAGGGCTCGGATTCGCGTGCAGCGGGAACATCGGTGACGACTACGCCGTGTTCGAGCCGACGCACGGTTCCGCGCCCAAGTACTTCGGGCAGAACAAGTGCAATCCGATGGCGATGATCCTCTCCGCCCGGATGATGCTCGACTGGCTCGGGGAGAAGGACAAGGCGGAACGGGTGAAGAACGCGGTGGCCGAGGTGATCGCGGAGGGCCGGATCCGCACCTACGACATGGGGGGCTCGAACTCGACCACGGAGGTGGCGGAGGCGGTGGCCGCGCGTGCGCGGACCGGCGCGATGGCGTAAGAAGCCGTGATGGCGGCGCGTGTGCAGGGGGCGGCGGCGGCGTTTCTGGCTCTCGCCGTCTCCCTCCACCCGGTCGTCGCCCCCGATCTCTGGTGGCACCTGTCCGCCGGCCGCCGGATCCTCGCGGACCGTACGGTTCCGAGAACCGATTTCCTCACCTTTACGCGGGAAGACAGCCCCTGGATCGACCTTCAGTGGCTGACGGACGTGCTTCTCGCCGGGCTCTGGAGTTGGGCCGGGCCGGACGGAGTCGTCCTGTTCAAAGCGCTCGCGTTCGCCGGAGTGGCGGGGCTCGTCGTGGCCGCGGCGCGGGCGGCGGGCGCGGGTGCGGGTGCCGCCGGGGCCGCCGCATCACTGGCCGTTCTCACCTCGGCCGAGCGGACGCTCGCCCGCCCCGAGATCTTCACCTACGTCGCCCTGTCGGCCACGCTCCTCGCGATCCACCGCGTCCGACGGGGGAAGCGACGCTCGGCGATCTCTCTCCCCGTGATCACCGTCCTCTGGGTCAACCTTCACGCGCTCGCCTTCCTGGGACCCGCGACGACGCTGATGTACGCGGTTCTCACGCGGCTCGAGCGGGGACCGCCGCGACCTCTACCCGACGCCCCGGGCACCGGAGGTGAGCGGGCCGCCCGGGATCTCGGTCTTGCCGGTGCCGTGTCGGCGCTCGCCCTGCTCCTGAATCCGTACGGCCTCGCCGCGTGGACGTTCCCATTCACGCTCTGGCAGCGCATCGATCGCGGGCACGAGGCGTTCTCCCGGATCCTCGAGTTCGTGAGCCCCTTGGAGACTCCGGGGGATCCGTTTCTCCGCATCCCGGCGATCTTCCTGGCTCTCTTCGCGCTGTCCTTCGTCGGCCGACGACGCAGCGCTCTGCTCCGTCTCCTGCCCGTCCTTCCCTTTCTCGCTCTGGCGCTCCTGGCGCGACGCAACATCCCGCTGTTCGCCTGGGTCGCCGCTCCGGTTCTCGCGGTGAACCTCTCCGAGGGGATCGGCCGGGCGCGCGCTCTCCGGCGGCTCTCCCTCGCGCCGGTCGGGGTCGCGATTCTGGTCGCGCTCGCCGTGCTCGCCGGATCCTCCCCTTGGCTCCTCGGACTGCATCGGGATCGCGGGCTCGGCGTGACCCCGGGGCTCTTTCCCGAGACGTGCCTCGCCGCCCTCGATCGCTCGGGGGCGGCCGGCCCGCTCTTCCACGATCTGGACTTCGGGGGCTACGTCACGTGGCGAGATCCGACCCGGAAGGCATTTATCGACGGGCGTCTCGAGGTCGCGGGACCGGAGTGGTTCGGTCGATTCCTGGAGGCGCACGAGGATCCCGCCGCCTGGCGGCGGATGCGCTCCTCGTGGAACCTGGAAGTACTGCTCCTCGAGCACTCGGCCAAAGGCAGCGCGGCGTTTCTCCGGGCTCTTCTCCGCTCCGGGAACTGGGAGACGGCCTGCCTGTCTCCCGAAGCGGCCCTTCTCCTCTGGCGCGGCGCCGACGGCGAAGAACCCGCGATCCCCCGGGCCGAGATCCGGATCGATTCCTCGCACCGTCCCGGCTCCGACGCGTGGACCGCGATCCTGGCCGAGGACCGGGGGCCGGCCCCCCACGCCGGTGACGCCCTGGTGTCCCTCACCGGGCCGCTGCACCGCCGGCTCGCGCCCCGCCCGACCGGGGCCGCCGTGCGGCGGGCGGTCCGTTACGCCAACCTCTGCCTGACGCTCGGATGGATTCCGGAAGCCCGGGAGGGGTACCGGGCCGTGCTCTCCGTGGCGCCGCGGGACGTCGAGGCGCACGTGAACCTCGGCCTCTGCGACGTCCGCGAGGGGAACCCCGGCAAGGCCCGCGACTACTGGAAGGGGGCAATTCCGAAGGTCTCGCGCGGGGACCGCGCACGTCTGCGGGAGGCGATCGCCAGGCTCAACGGGAAGGGGGATTAACCCGCATATCTCACCAGGCTCGTCGCGAGGCTGCGGATGGTCGTGGCTGGCGAGGAGATGGGGTGCTTCCGCCCGAGACGGGGCCGTAGCCCCGTCGCAGGGCGGGAGCGCCGCAGCGACGAAGCCAGGCGCGGCTTTGCCGCCGCCGCAGTAGAGGCTGGTGGGATATGCGGGTTAACTGCCGTTCGTCTCCTCGGCGGCCGGCGGCTCGTTTGGTTCGTCTTCGCCGCCCGCCGCCTCGCCGTGCTCGTGGCCGTCCGCCGCCGAGTGTACGTGTTCCTCGTCCGCCCCCTCCTCCCCGGGCTCCTCGTCCTCCTCCTCCGCCTCGGTGAGACGGTCGGCCAGGGACTTCTCCAACTCGTCCTCTTCGGGCGGGAGGATCTGTCGGTCGAGGGCCTCCTGCATGCGGTCGATTCGTCGATGGAGCTCTCGGTTGTCCGGCTCGAGCTCCCGGTAGGGCTCGAGGAACGCGATTCCCCACTCCAGGTCCGCAAACTCGCCGTCGAGCGCGAGCTGGGTGTCGAGCCAGGCCATGGCCGCCGTCACGTTGAGGGGGTTGAGCTCCATCGCCTTCTCGTACCAGGGGAGCGCCTTGTCGTAGTAGCCCCAATGCTTCCAGATGCGCCCCATCTGCATGTGGAACAGCTCGTTCTCGGGCTCGAGCCGGATCGCCTGGCCGGTCACCGACCGCGCGTACTGGTGCGACTTCGTCATGAGCAGGACCATGCCGAGGTTGGCGAACCCGTCCGCATAGGTCGAGTCGACCTCGATGGCCTCGCGGATGTACCCGTGGGCCGCGGTCACGGCGGATCGATGGGCGGCGCTCTCGATGCCCATCCGGGTGCGTAGGCTGGCCAGAGCCCGGCGCAGCGCACCGTCCTGCGGATTCAGCCGGATTCCCTTCCGATAGACTTCCGTCGCCTCGTGGTTCTGGAAGGCGTGCTCCCGTTCGAGACCCTCTCGCTCGAGGTCGCGGGCCTCGATCGCGTTCCGGACCGCGACCGCGAAGTCCCCTCCCGGAGTGCTCGCGAACGCGCTCAGAACGTCATCGCGAACGGCGGCAAGTCCGGGGACCGGGTCCACGATCGGGTCGGTTCGCCGTCTCGCCGCCTCCTCCCGATCGAGACGCGGATCGCGGATCGTGTGGATCGGGAAGCCCACCGAGATGCGGCGGACCGCGGCGTCGCCCACGAGGTACTGCGACAGGAGCGTGGGGGGATCCTCGAGCCACGCCCGTCGCAGAGCCGCCCTCGCGTTCGGGTCGCGATAGGTCTCGAGCACGCGCGCGAAGTCGTGGGGCACGTCGGCCTTCTTGGCCAGCAGCAGCACGTCCCCCCCCTGTCCGGCCCAGATCTCGGTCCGCGGAAAGACCGACCGGAAGGTGGCCAGAAGGATCTGGAACCCTCTCTTCGTCAGCGCCGAGTCGGGGATCCACTGGCAGTAGACGCCCTCCTCGCCGAGCTTTCCGCGCACGAGCTCCAGGAACTCCCGGGAAGTCGCCCTCGCCATCCTCTCCGTCCACGTGCCCGAGATCTGACCGGCGATGACGTCGTACCCGGCCCCGGATCGCGCGAGAAGGTCGACCTCGTCCCCGAGACGGAAGTGGATCCGGGGATCCCGGAGGGCGCTCTCCGAGCGGGGCCCGAAACGGGCGGTGGCCCTCGGGGGGACCCGTCCCGTCTCGAAGCAGTCGAGTCGCTCGATCGGGTGCGCGAGGGCCGCCGCCAGCGCGTGCCCGTTTCCCGAGCCGAGCACGAGAGCCCGGGCCGGAGCGGGATGCAACAGGAGCGGGAGGTGGGTCAGCATTCCCTGACTCTTGATGCCCTTCACGTCCCCCATCTCGAAGCGCCCGTTCACGAGCAGCCGCCGGCGATGACCGCGCTTGAGAAGGGTGTGCGAGTCCCTCGGCCCGTCCTCGTCGAAGACCCGCCACATCTTCTGAACCTGCCGCGCCGGGGAGAGGGCCGAGAGGAGGTCGCGATCGACCAGGACCGCGTCGCGGTCCGGGGGCGGGAGCCGATGCGCGCCGAGGACGATCACGGCGAGCGATAGAAACGCGAACCCGACCCGCACCGGAGAGATGGCGCCTCCCCGCAGGAGAGAGAGCGCGCCGAATCCGGCGACAAGGACTCCGGTCGCGCGCACGAGGGGAAACAGGCCGAGCCCGGGGATCGCGAAGCGCGGCACGCCGACTCCGAGCGCCGCCCCGAGGAGCCCCGCCCCGACGATCCATCGGGCCGCGCCGGACCAGGCGGACTCCGCCCGCGAGAGCCCGGCGGCGAGCAGGGCGATCGCGGCTCCGACGAAGAGTGCGACGGGCGTGACCACCGGTGTGGCGATTCGAATCGCCTCGAGGACGACGGCGTCGTGGGTCGCCGCCTCGGCCGTGCTCTCGACGAAGCGGGAGGGCAGGCCATCGTATCGACCCGGCCCGACGAGGAGGGCGGCCGCTCCCAGCACCAGAGCGCCGCCGACACTCCCGGGTCCCACCCTTCGCGGAAGGGACCTCACGACGAGGGTCGCCAACAGCCCACCGACCGCGATTCCCGCGGCGTGGAGGAGCGGGACCACGGGCATCCCGGGCAGCTCGTTGCCGAACGCGGGGATCAGGCAGCGTCCGGGGAGATAGGCGGCCACCGCGCCCAGGAATCCGGCTCCGAGCCCGGCCGCCACCCACCCGAAGAGGGGGGTGCGCGCGGCTTCCCGGACCGGCGCTCCGGGAGCGGTCTCCCCCACACCCGCGACGTCCGAACTCGCGTCCGACACCCCGTCCGCCCCGGTGTTCGCCCTCACCCGACGGAGGACCGCTCCGAGGACGATCAGCAAGACCCCCGCGGCAATTCCGATCGGGGTGGGGTCGAGCACTCCGCGGAGATTCGCGCCGTGGGCGAGAACCGCCCCCAGACCGGCCCCGGCGACCCCCCCGCCGACGGCGGAGGACGCGGCCCCCGCTTCCGAGGACACCGCCCGCAGCAAGGCGCTCGAGCCGGCTCCGATCGCGAAGCCCACCGGGAGGAGGACGACGCCTCCCACCAGGAGGCGGGCCAGGGTCGTCACCAGCGGACCCGCGTCCGTCGAGGCGCCGGCCCACCCGAGGACCGGCTCGATCCAGCGAACCGATCCCCCGATGGCGAGTGTGACCACGCCCAGGGCCACGAGCCAGCCCCCCGCCTCCCGGACGGGAGCGGGCCGCGGACCCCGTCTACGGGACTTCCACCCGAAGCCGACCGCCACCGCGACCGCCACCGCCCCGGCGAACGTGGCGGCCACTCCCGGCGCCCGGCCGAACGCGCGCTCGATGCCCTCCGCTCCGACGAGCCAACCGGCACCGGCGGCGGCTCCTCCCACAGCGAAGGCGAGGGCGCGGGCCGCGCCGGGAGGTTTCCCGCTCTCCGGAGGCGGCGTCTCGATCCTGTCCGGGGTCGTCATTCAGCCTCCGCGTTCCGAGGAAGGCGGGCCATCATATCACTTTCGGAGGGTCGCGCCGCGCGGCCCTTCCTCGCCCGCCTCCTCCTCCGGGCCCGCGGCCGGCCCCGTTCCCGCGAGCCGTTCGCGATTGCGGGCCAGACGCTCGTCTGTGGGATCGATCGAGAGTCCGGCCTCGAACTGGCGACGCGCCTCGTCCTCCCGTCCCTCGATGGCCAGGAACACCCCGTAATTGTTCCGGGTTTCGGCCGACCAGGGATCGACTTCGATCGCCCGGCGATAGAGCGGCTCCGCTTCGGATCGCCTCCCCGCCCGCTCGAGACTCTGCGCCTTGGCGAGGAGGACGTGCAGGTAGTCCGGCGCGCCGGCGAGGGCGGAGTCGAAGTGGGCCATCGCCCCCTCGAGGTGCCCCCGACCGAGCTCGATCTCGCCGAGCCACCGGTGTGCGTCCGGATCGCCCGGGCCGAACCGCAGCGCTTCTCGAAAGGCGGTCTCGGCGCGTGCGTCGAAGCCCGAGCGGCGGAGGGCGACTCCCCGATTGATCGCCACGCGCGTCCGATCGATGGCGCGCTCGCCGAGGAAGTCGACGTGCACGATGGTCGCGACAAGGACGGCGCCCACGATCGGAACGGCCCACGAGCGACGGTCGCCCCTCGCGAGGAGTCCCGTCACTCCTAGACCCGCGAGAGCGCAGAGGGCGGGCGCGGCCTCCACGCGATAGCGCGCGGTCACGAAGAAGAGGAGGTTTTCGACCGCCACCGCTCCCACGGCCAGCCCGAGCAGAGACCGGAGGCGACCGGCGGATCTCCCGGGTCCGCCCCGACCGACGAGGAGTCCCACGGCGGCCAGCGGGGCGACGATCCCGAACCCGACGACCGTGCGGGAGAGGACCGCCGAAGAGGGGCGGAACGCCTCGAAATCGGTGTTCCGCGGAGTCTCCCTCGCGTCGAGAAACCGGAGGGCCTTGCGGCCGAGCGCGCCGGCCCATGCTCCAGGATTCGCGGACGCCTCTCGCAGCGCCCGCCGCACCCAGTAATCCGTTTCGCCCCGCCGCGTGGCGACTCCCGCCCGCAGCGGCTCGAGCTGGAGGCGATCCCACCCGTGGCCCGGCTGGATCGCGGTGAGCGAGTCGGAGCCCGCGCCATTGCCCAGGTAAAAGTTGATCCCGCCGTTCCAGGAGATCGCGATCATCTCTCCCCCTCCGATCCGGTTCGCGAGGCTGAACGGCAGAATCGGGAGCAAGACCGCGATCAGCAGGGCCGCTGCGGGCCGGCCCCGGCCGGCGCCCGGCGCCCCTTCTCGACCTCCCGCGAGCCACCACCCGAGGGCGGCCACGACGAGAAGCAGCGCGGTCGGCCGCGCCGCGACCGCGAGCCCGAGAAGAAGCCCGGCGCCGACGAGCGGGGGCACAGGACGGTCGCTCCTGTCCCCGTCGACGAGGAGGAGGAGCGCGCCCGTCGTGAGGAAGAGCAGCAGAGCCGGCGGGAGGAGCTCCCCCTCGAAATAGAGCACCGGCCCGTAGAGGGCGAGCAGCCCCCCCGCGATCCAACCGGCAGCGCGCCCGCCGCCCCGACGCGCGAGCGCGACCGTCCCCAGGACGGTCAACGCGCCCAAGACCGCCTGCACGATGCGGGGGACCAGATAACTTTCGCCGGCAATCGCGTAGACCGCACCGAGGAACATCGGGTAGAGCGGCGGCTGGTAGTACGGGACCTCGAGCGCGGCCGGTCCCCGCGCCGCGATCTCCCGGGCGGTCCGGTCGTAGACCTCGGCATCGATGAGGGGGGAAGCGAAGGTCGGTGTGCCCTGGATGTCGAACGCGTAGGCGATCCGAACGACCAGGGCCAGGACGACGAGAACCTCCGGATCAAGCAGACGGCGCATGAATCCACTTTACCGCCCCCCCGGCGCCGTGGGCGAGACGGATGATCCACCGGCCCGGGGCGGCGCTCGCCCCGTTCGTCTCATTTGCCCGTGCTTCGGCTTTCGGGTAGGTTCGAGCCTGGCGAGATATGCAGGCTAGGGTTCTCCGAGGAAACGACGAGCGCGGGGAAGGGCTCCCAAGTGTCCGTCGCTGTGGTCTTTACAGGAGCGGGAGGTTTGAACATGGCGACTCGGAAGAAGGCCGTTTTCTTTTTCGGGGCGGGAAAGGCCGATGGCCGGGCCGAAGACAAGGAGCGTCTGGGAGGCAAGGGAGCGAACCTCGCCGAGATGACGCGGCTCGGCCTCCCGGTACCGGCCGGCTTCACGATCTCGACGGAGGTGTGCAACACCTACGTCGAGAGCGGCAACACCTTTCCACCCGGGCTCGAATCCGAGGTCCATCGGGCGCTCCACCAGGTCGAGAAAGCCATGGGTGCCGTCTACGGAGATGAGACGAATCCTCTTCTCGTCTCGGTGCGCTCCGGGGCCCGCGTCTCGATGCCCGGGATGATGGACACCGTCTTGAACCTGGGACTCAACGACTCGACGGTGCAAGGCCTGATCGAGAAGACCGACAATCCCCGCTTCGCCTACGACTCCTACCGCCGCCTCGTGCAGATGTACGGAGACGTCGTCCTCGGCCTGAAGCCGGCCTCCTCGCGCGAGGTCGATCCGTTCGAGTGGATTCTGGAGAAGAGGAAGCGGAAGTGCGGGGTCGCGTACGACAGCGAGCTCTCCGCTCTCGACCTCAAGGACCTCGTGGGAGAGTTCAAGCAGGAGATCCGGAAGAAGACCGGCCATCCCTTCCCCCAGGATCCGTTCGAGCAGCTCTGGGGCGCCATCGGAGCGGTGTTCCGCTCCTGGATGAACGAGCGCGCGATCGCCTACCGCGAGTTCAACGACATCCCCAGCGATTGGGGAACCGCGGTCAACGTCCAGGCGATGGTCTTCGGCAACATGGGGGAAGACTGCGGGACGGGGGTCGCGTTCACGCGCGACCCGGCGACCGGCGAGAAGAAGTTCTACGGCGAGTTCCTCATGAACGCCCAGGGCGAGGACGTGGTCGCCGGGATCCGCACCCCCTTGCAGATCGAGAAGCTCAAGACGATCGATCGGAAGGTCTACGGCCAGCTCACGAAGATCCAGGGCATTCTCGAGAAGCGCTACCGCGAGATGCAGGACTTCGAGTTCACGATCCAGAGGGGCAAGCTCTGGATGCTCCAGACCCGAGACGGCAAGCGGACCGGGAAGGCGTCGGTTCGGATCGCGGTGGACATGGTGGACGAGAAGCTCATTCCCAGGGAAGAGGCGATCTCCCGGATCAAGCCGGACCAGATCGAGCAGTTCCTCAACCCGGGGTTCGATCCCACCGCGAAGCGCGCGGCGGTCGCGGGGAACAAGATCCTCGCCCGGGGGCTGGCCGCCGGACCGGGGGCCGCGTCGGGGCAGGTCGTGTTCAGCGCCGAGGAGGCGGAGGCCCGCGCGAAGAGGGGCGAGAGCGTGATCCTCACGCGGATCGAGACCTCGCCCGAGGACATCCGGGGCATGCAGGCGGCCGCGGGCATTCTCACCGCCCGCGGGGGCATGACCTCACACGCCGCCCTCGTCGCCCGCCAGATGGGGCGGGTCTGCGTCGCCGGCTGCGGCGACCTCCAGATCAACTACCGGAACAAGCGCATGACGGTGGGAGAGGTCACGATCCGCGAGGGAGACTGGATCTCCATCGACGGCACGAGCGGGGAGGTCATTCACGGCCACCTCGACACGCAGCCGTCCGAGGTCGTGCGCGTCATCCAGCGACGGTCGAAGGCGAAGGGGAAGCACTCGGAGCACCGCATCTTCTCCAAGGTGATGAAGTGGGCCGACGAGATCCGCCGGCTGAAGATCCGCACGAACGCCGATCAGCCCGACCAGGCGAAGATGGCGGTGGCCTTCGGAGCCGAGGGCATCGGCCTCTGCCGCACCGAGCACATGTTTTTCGGTGAGGATCGGATCGAGCACATGCGCCGGATGATCCTGGCCGACACGCCGGAAGAGCGGGAGGCGTCTCTCGCGAAGATCCTCCCGATCCAGCGAAAGGACTTCGCGGGCATCTTCCGGGCGATGGCGGGGCGGCCGACCACGATCCGCACGCTCGACCCGCCGCTTCACGAGTTCCTTCCCCGGACCGAGAAGGACGTACGCGTTCTCGCCTCCTCCATGGGCGTGAAGGCCTCGAAGCTCATGGCCCGGGTCGAGAGTCTCCACGAGCTCAACCCGATGCTCGGGCACCGCGGCTGTCGCCTCGGAATCGTCTTCCCCGAGATCACCGCGATGCAGGCCCGCGCCATCATCGAGGCGGCCTGTGACGTGAAGAGGGAGGGGAAGCGCGTGCAACCTGAGATCATGATTCCCCTCGTGGGGCACGTGAACGAGCTTCGAGAGCAGGAGAGGGTCGTGCGACGCGTGGCGGATGAGGTCCTCACGAGGCGAAGGATGAAGGTGCCCTACCTCGTGGGCACGATGATCGAGCTACCCCGGGCCGCCCTCACCGCCGATCGCATCGCCGAGGTCGCCGAGTTCTTCAGCTACGGGACGAACGACCTCACGCAGACCACCCTGGGGCTCTCGCGGGACGACTCGGGCAAGTTCCTGCCGTTCTACATCGAGTCGGGGGTCTACGAGGCCGGGGATCCGTTCCAGTCGCTGGACATCGACGGCGTCGGTCAGCTTCTCGACATCGGTGTCCGAAAGGGGCGCGGCACGCGTCCCGATCTCAAGGTCGGGATCTGCGGCGAGCACGGGGGCGATCCGCTCACGATCGACTTCTGTCACCGGCTCGGACTCGACTACGTGAGCTGCTCCCCGTTCCGGGTCCCGGTCGCGCGCCTGGCGGCCGCTCAAGCGGTGCTGCGTAATCGGGGGGCGGGACGGAAGCCGGCTGCGAAGAAGGGGAGCGCGAAGACCCGGACGGGTAACGGGTCGAAGCGCAAGCCGGTGATCCGCCGGGCGACCTCCCCCGCTCCGTCGAAGAGGGCGATGAAGTCCTCGAAGAAGGCGGCCTCCCCGGCGCGGGCGAAGGGGAAGAGCATGAAAAGGAAGGCGGTTCGCGTCTAGCCTGCATATCTCACCAGCCTCTGCTGCGGCAGCGGCAAAGCCGCGCCTGGCTTCGTCGCTGCGAGGCTTCCGCCCTGCGACGGGGCTACGGCCCCGCCTCGGGCGAAA
>JALGZR010000281.1 GCA_025774805.1 bacterium | reverse complement strand
GATCGTTCCTCGCCGGGTCCACGAGGCTCAGGCTTCCAAGGCCTTCGCGCCCCGCGGAGAGGCGGCAGAGCCCACCGGCCTCGGAGCGAGACCCCGCGAGGAAAGAGTCTTCCCGAAGCGTCGTCGGAGGCCACCGGATCCAGGATGGCGGAGGCGGCCGACGCGATGCGAGCGAGCCAGGACGGCGAGCGAGAGGATATGAAGCAGGGCGCACTCCCCGCCCGGGAATAAACTCCCGGGGTGTGTACTCAAGAGAGGAGGTGCGCCCGTGAGGCCGACTATACGCGCTACGGTCGAGGGAATCGACGAGTTCATCGGAGTCGACCATCACAAGAAACTCAGCCAGCTCGTCATCCGGGACCGGCAGGGGAAGACCGTGAAGCGGGGAACCGTCGTGACCTCTCGCCAAGCTCTCGAGAGATTCCTGGGTTCTCCGGGGGGTCGGTGTCGGTGGGCGGTGTTCGAAGCGGGAAGATCCTACCGTCCGATGTATCGTTGGCTGACCCAGCTCCTCGACGGGGTGGTGGTGGCCAACCCTCGTCAGCTTCGGATCATCTCCGACACCGCCTACAAGAGTGATCGGATCGATGCGGGCAAGCTGTGTGACCTGTTGATGATCGGGATGATCCCGGAGGTCCATGTGTGCTCGGAGCAGGCCTGGAGTCGACGGATGATCTTTCGCCAGCGGGTCGATCTCGTCGGGCACCGCACCCGGATCAAGAATCGGATCCACGCTCTCATCGACCAGTATCCCGACGCCGAGCCGCCCCGCCCGGAGGTCTCGGATCTGTTCGGGAAGCTGGGACGGTCGTGGCTGGAGGAGGTGACGCTTCCGTCTCCGTATCGCGAGCTCCTCGATCAGCTCCTGGAGGTTCTGGAGCACTTCGACGATCAGATCACCCGTTCCGATGGGCAGATCCGGAGCTTTCTGAAACGGGATCCTCGTGCCGGGTGGCTGCAGAGCGTTCCCGGCATCGGTCCGTTCTTCGCGGCGGTGATCCTGGCCGAGGTCGACGATATTCAACGCTTCCCGAAGGCGAAGAACTTCGTCTCCTACGCGGGGCTGGTCCCGGGCAAGGACCAGTCCGCCGAGCGGGACCCCTCCCGTCCCATCCACAAGCGCGGAGATCGCTACCTGCGCTGGGCGTTCGTGGAGGCGGCGATTCCCGCCACCCAGAAGAACCTGGCGATGAAGAGCATGTACGACCGGCCCAGATCGTCTACCGAGTCCTCAAGGAGGAACGACCCTACGAGACGCGTTGAGCGGATGGACCCGTCCCGGCGCTTCCGACGCTCAACCTGGGCGACCCGCTCGCGCGGCTAGGAGACCCGAGAGCGAGAGTGGGGCGCCGGGACCGAACATCCTGATGGCGGCCCCGGAGACGGGGCGGTGCCGAATGGGAGCTTGGTTGCATTCAACCGTGCCCGGACTCCGGCGGAGGGCGAACTGAGGAACGATCCTCGCGGAGCCCGGATGGGGGAGCGAGGTTGAGCGAGGAAGAAGGGCGAACGGTCCCAGCGGGGCACGCGCCCCTGAGCGGAGACTCGCACCCGGCGGGGTGAGCGACTCCCAGGGGTGAGTGATCCGATTTCCCCCTTTTCGAGGGCCCAGGGTTGGGATACTATGCCCGTTTGGCGGTCCGTGATCTGGAGGAAACTCCCACACGGTGAGGCCTTGGTATCGTCTGTGCCGGTCGCTGGCCTATGGGGTGGGGCGCCTCCTTTGGGGGATCCGGGTCGAGGGTCGGGAGAACATCCCTCGTTCGGGGCCCCTTCTCATCACGTCCAATCACCTCAGTCTTCTGGACCCGCCGCTCCTGGGGGCCACGATCCCTCGAGAGGCGGGCTTCGTTGCGAAGAGAGAGCTCTTCGCGGTCCCGGGGCTGGGCGGGCTGATCCGGTCGCTCAACGCGATGCCGCTGGACCGGTCGCGTCTTTCCCGGGAGGAGATACGGCGATTCGGACAGTGCCTCGAGCGCGGGCTCTGTCTCGTGCTTTTCCCGGAGGGGACGAGATCGAGGGACGGAACGCTGGGCAAGGGGAAGATCGGTGTCGGGCTGCTTTTGGCGGAGCGGCCGGTGGCGATTCTCCCCACGATCGTCGAGGGAACGGATTCCCCCATCCGGAACCTGTTCCGGCGGGGCCGTGTGCGGGTGGTCTTCGGGCGCCCGTACACGCTCCCGAAGAGGGAGCCGGGCGCACGGAAAGGGCGCGAGGACTATCGTCGCATTGCCGACAGCGTGATGGACGAGATCCGCCAGCTCCGGGACGCCGAGCGCACCCTGGACGGAGGACGGGCCTCTCGGCCGTAGAAGCGTAGCCGCGGACCTCGGTCTGCGGGCCGCTCCGGCCGGCGAGTTCCGAATTCGAGTAGAAGGGATGGTAACGATACATGACTGACCTGGCCGACAACGAAACGGCCTCCGTGGAGACCACTCGCACCGAAGAGCCCA
>JALGZR010000067.1 GCA_025774805.1 bacterium | reverse complement strand
GAGGAACCCGACTCCCGTGCCCAGCCGCTTCATGTCCCGGATGCCGATGCGGTTCACGAGGGGGAACGTCATCCCCACCAGGAACGTCGGGGGGGTCATGATCGCGAAGGCGACCAGGAAGCGGCGAAACACGTAGTCGCTCCAGCCGGCACCCGCCGGATTCAGGAACGCGCTTTCGCGCAGCAGGGGAAGCCAACTCCAGATGAGGGGAACCGTCGAGAGCGCCGTGACTCCGACGAGGACCTGAACCCAGCCGAGAAGACGGGCGGGGGACGCCACCCGATCCGAGAGGACCCCGCCGGCCCAGCCTCCTCCGGCCAGCCCGAGGAGAAACGTGGTCAGCATGGCGCTGAAGGCGTAAGTCGAGTTCCCGAGGAAGAGCTGGAGTGCGCGACTCCAATGGACTTCGTAGCCCAGACTGGCGAATCCGCTCAGGGCGAAGACGAGCACGAGAACGCGCCGATCGATCTCGACCTCCGCGGCCGGCGGCCGGGACTCGCCCCGGCGACCCCGGTCGCGTTCCGCGGGAGCGCGAATTCCGGGGCGATCCGGCTCGAGAGCGGAGACCGCGGACGCCGACCCGATCCCGGAGACCGGCTCGGAGCCACCGGCCGCCCCGCCCGGCGCGACCGACACGGTGCGATCGATGGCGAGGATCGCGCTCGCGACCAGGAGATTGACTCCGACGGCGACCCCGACGCAGACGGGGACTCCCAGCCGCTCGATGAGCACGAACCCGGTCAGGAAGCTCCCGAGGACGGCCCCGAGCGTGTTGACCGCGTAGAGCCCACCCAGATCCCGACCGAGACGCTCGCGGCGTTGGACGAAGTACCGGCCGAGAACGGGAAGCGTTCCCCCCATGAGAAACGTGGGGGGCAGGACGAGCACCGCGGCGACGAGGATGCGAAGAAGATCCTGCGCGCCTCCGGGGACCGCGCGGGCGAGGCCGGCGTAGAGGGGCACGCCGGCCCGGATGAGAATCGGCACGAGGGCTCCGAAGAGGGCGATCCCGAGCTCGAGCCCGGCATAGAGACGGAGGGGACGGCGGACTCGATCGGCTCTCCGGCCGAGCGCACGGCTCCCCAGCGCCAGACCCCCCATGAAAGACGCCAGGACCGTACTGATGGCGACGCTGGTTCCGCCCAGCAGGTGGCTGAGCATGCGGATCCAGACGACCTCGTAGAGAAGACCCGCGAACCCGGCCAGCAGGAAGAGGGGCAAAATGAAAGGCGACCCGCGCATCGTGTATTCCCCGCCTTCTGGATCCCGATCTCTGCGACGTCACTCCGCTTCGGATCGCCGGAAAGCCTACACGCGAACCGCCGTTTATCACCCGGGAAATCGCCCTCCGACGTGCGGGGAGGAGGTTTCCTCACTATATTGGAGTCGTATCCCCCCCGAAGCCCCCATCCCCCTCAACCCCCCGACGTCCCCTGGTTTCAGTGCCCGGGCGGGCCGATTCGATCGAACCGACTTCCCGGGGCGGCGCCTGAACGATGGTACGCAAGCTCGAAAACGGCCGACCGGTGAGGCCGCTCGTGGTGGGAGCGGGAACGCCGGGAGGACGGACGCTGTGTCGCGATCTGACGAGTCGGAATGCGTTCGTGATCGCGGTGGACGGCTTCTCCACCACGGGGGTGATCGCGGAAGTCACGGAGATCGCCCCCACGCCCTTCGACTCCCGCTTCGCCCTCCACATTCTCAACCTCGCCGATCGCTACCGCGCCACCGATCTGATCTTCGCCCAGGTCGACGGCCTCTGCCGCCTCTCGCCGCTCCGGCGGGAGTTTGCCCGGCTCGGAACCCGACTCCAGTCGGGTCCGGACGAAAGTGTCCGTATCGGCTGCAACCGCTATCAGACCGCCCGCCGTCTCGGTGATCTCGGAATCCCCGTTCCGGTCAGCTGTCCCGGGAGCGAGACCTTCGACCCGGAGGAGCTCGTGCATCTCTGCGGGCTACCGCTCGTCGCGAGGCCTCAGCCCGTGGGAGATCGCGGGAGGACGCGCCTTCTGACGAGCGTCGAGGACCTGCGGCGGGAGAGGCGCCACGACCTCGTGTTTCAAGAGCTCCTGCCCGGGCCGGGCTACCTCGTCGAGCTCTTCCGAAGCCCCGGCCCGGCCACCGGCGGGGTGCAGGCCTGCGTGACGCTTCGGAAGGTGGAGACCGAATGGCGTCACGTGGTCGAGCTCGAGAGGTCGCGCGATTCCGACGTGCGGGACCTCGCGGGTGGCGCCGCGATCGCGCTCGGCCTGCACGGCCCTCTGGAGATCGACGTTCGAAGGCGCGCCGACGGCAATCCCGCCGTCACCGAGGTGCGGGTCGGGGTCGGCCCGAGCATCGACCGGGCTCCCGAGGTCCTCGACGCCCTTCACGATTCCCTGGTTCGACGGAGAAGGAGCCGAGAGCCCGTCCCCGTCGGGGCGTCGAGCACCCTTCGGCCGGGATCGCGATTCGGGACGGGTCCCCGGACGGTCACGCTGCAGGAGATGGAGATCCGCTTCATTCGGGAGGCGCTGGAGCGCACTCGCGGAAACAAGCGCCGCGCCGCGCGCCTGCTCGGCATCAGCCGAAGCACCCTCTACGGGAAGCTCCGACGCTACGGCCTGTCCGGCACCGAGGCGGACTCCGATCGGGCGGTGGGCGCCGACCGGAAGGTGCCGCGGAGCCTTGACTATCCAATAGTCTGAAGGATCCGAGAGCTCGGATCTTGCGGAAAGGCCTTCCGTCGTGGTTTGAAGGGGGTATCCAACTCAACCTTCAACCTCAACGAAAGGCCACTTTCCGTGAGGAGAAAAAAGCAGATCTGACCCAGCGAGTCAACGGGGAGCTCCGGGTCGAGTTCCCCGAGACGGGACTCACTTCGTACGCCGGCCTCGAGCTTCTCGTCCGCTACCTCCGAAGGATCGACCTCAACCGGGAGACTTGCCGGCATCTTGGCGGTGCCGGTTCGATTCCCTTTCAACGGGACGTTTTCCGCCGGGCGTTTCGAGACGCTCGGTCCTGGCTACCGCCTCAATTTCCGGATGGACGGGGCGTTCCTTCGCCAGAAGGTGCTCCGGATCCCGGCGGCCCCGGGCGCGGGATATGTCATCAAGGTCCCGTTCTACGAGATGTGCAGGCTGTGTCCGAACGAAGGGCATTGCGGACTCTGTCCGGACCGCATCACGCCGTGTCGCGTACACGCACCGGGTGTCGCTCACTCCATTGGATTACCGGGTCGTCCATTCGTCATTGCACACCGAAACGAGACCGGATCGGGCATACGGGGAAGGACAATGTCACCGACGATTTCGACTTTTGGGTTTGTCGTCGTCGCCGGATGATGTTAGCCTCCGAATCGCTGACCGCACGACTCTCGAAAGGAGGTTTGCCGCATCGGTCAGCGCGCCT
This sequence comes from bacterium, assembly GCA_025774805.1. Lineage (GTDB taxonomy): Bacteria > ARS69 > ARS69 > ARS69 > ARS69 > JALGZR01. Next base: position 39,225 of record JALGZR010000067.1, on the reverse strand, counting down.
GGAATCATTTCGCGGTAGGACCGAAATCGTGTGGCCCCGGTACCGACGTTGAGGAGCTGTTGCAGGACGGTTCCCCACCCTCCTGCAGACGTCGGACCGAACCACGAGGTCTTCTCCTCAGGCTCCTCTGCGCTCCCGTCTCGTGAAACCGACGAGGATGCGCGAAGACCCTCGATCTCTTGCGGCCTGTCATGCCGCTAGCCGGAATCACCGTTCGCAGATGTCGTCTTTCTGGTTCGTGACACGACCCAGACCGACGAGAACCGGAGAGAGAGAGAGATGAATCCTCGTTTTGCCCGTATCGCCTTCGTGGCGTCCCTTCTCGTGCTGACATCGACGATCTCGCTCGCGCTCGCGACACCGCCCCTTCTCGATGCCACCGGACATCCCAAGTTCGTGAATCCGTTGCCCATCCCCGGCCGGATCGACGCGACCGCGCCGGGCAGCTTCGAGATGGAGATGGCCGAGACGGAACAGCAACTCGGACTCGTGGACCCCACCGGACAGCCGCTCACGACTACGGTTTGGGGCTACGGGTTGGTGGGAGACGGCGTGACCTATCCGGGGCCGAGCTTCGTGGCCTCGAAGGAAGTGCCGATCACGATCACTTGGCACAACAACCTGCCCGACTACAATTTCCCCGGCGGTCCGGCGCCGCATCTCCTTCCTGTCGACCCCAACATCCACATCGCTCATCCGATCCTCGGTGGAATCCCGACGGTCACCCACCTGCACGGCGGTCACACCGAGTCGGCGAGCGATGGTCTGCCGGAAGCCTGGTTCACTCAGGATTTCGCGGAGACCGGACCCTTTTGGATCAAGGCCGACTACACGTACGACAACGACCAGGAAGCGGCAACGCTTTGGTACCACGACCATGCACTCGGCGTGACCCGTCTCAACGTCTACGCGGGACTCGCGGGCTTCTATCTTCTGCGGGACGCGAACGAGATCTCGCTGTCCACGATGAACGTGCTGCCGCATGGACCCTACGAGATCGAAGTCGCCGTCCAGGATCGGATGTTCGCCGAAGACGGAAGCCTTTTCTACCCGTCCGAGGATCCGGAGATCGAACCGGGCTTCCCACCGCTTCCCGACGGTCCCAGTATACTGCCGGAGTTCTTCGGTGATTTCATCCTGGTGAACGGTGCGCCATGGCCGGTCCTCTCGCTGGAACCGCGGAAGTACCGTCTCCGTCTCCTGAACGGTTCCGACTCGCGCTTCTACGTCTTCGAGATCAGGGACGACATGATGGGCGGCACGGCCCGGACCCTCCTTCAGATCGGGACGGACGTGGGCCTGCTGCCCTTTCCCGTGTCCCTCGATCGACTTCTGCTCGGGCCGGGGGAGCGGGCGGACCTCGTAGTGGACTTCTCCGGCTCCCCGCTCGGTGCGGAGTTCTACCTGCGGAACTTCGGGCCGGACGATCCGTTCAAGGGCTTCAACCCGGACGGCAGCCTCAGTGACGGGGAGGGAGGCGCGCTCGATCCGGCCGATCCGTTCACCACCGGCCAAGTCCTGAAGTTCGCCGTCAATCAACCCCTCGACCCGGAGTACCCGGACGCGACCGTTACCGTGGGCACGCGCTTGCGGGATGACATCAACGCCCTGATGCAGACCGGGCCGACGCGACAGCTCGTCCTGTTCGAGGGCCTGGACGGTTTCGGGCGGCTGCAGCCGCTTCTGGGCACGCTGGCCACCGGATCCAAGGCATGGTTCGAGCTGTTGACCGAGTTCCCGATCCTGGACGACGTGGAGATCTGGGAGATCTACAACGCCACGGAGGACGCCCACCCGATCCACCTGCACCTCGTCGCGTTCCAGCTCCTCAATCGCGAATCGTTCGTCGGTTCCGTCGAGGAAGAGCCGCAAGTTCAACACGACGGTGGCGTGGGTGTCGGAGGCATTCTCGAGAACGTGGTCCTCGGCGGTGATCCTCGCGGGCCCGAGCCGAACGAGGAGGGATGGAAGGACACGGCCGTGATGCTGCCGGGAGAGGTGACGCGCGTGGCGGCGCGGTTCGATCGAAGCGGACGTTACGTTTGGCACTGTCACATCCTCTCTCATGAAGACCACGAGATGATGCGCCCGTACCTCGTCGTCGAGCCGGGCGTCGCGGTCTGTCCGCGAAGCGCGGGCTTCTGGAAGCAGCAAGCCTGCCATGCGTGCGAGGAGGCGCCGAACGGACGGGTGAAGTTCGCCTGCGACGTGATTCAGACCGTCACCCTCGAGATGGATCTCAAGTCGGACTTCCTGGACTGGTCGTCGCTCGAAGGTCCGGACCGGGTCGAGGCCATGTGCGCGATCGTGGATCCGGAAGGGTCGATTCCGCACCGGAACCAGGCGGAGCGTCAGTTCGCCACCTTCCTCGCCAACGTGTGCATCGGAGAGCTCGGGATTCCGACGAGGAACGGTGATTTCGTGTCCCTGCCGCCGGGGGCCGAGCTGGGTCCGGTCTGCCAGGTCACCTTCGGGGTCGATACGATCGGAGCGCTCCTCCCCGTCGTCGATGAGGAGCTGATCGATCTCGCGACGTATTCCGAGCCGTTCGACGAAGACGTCATCGGGAGGTACACGGCGGTGATCGCGTGTCTCGATCTCATCAACAACGGGCACCCGGAGGGAGTCGTCGGATTCGATCCGGAAGCCTGTGTCGCGGACGGCAACGACCCTGGAATCGCATTCGGAGACAGTGGTCTCCTTCCCTTGACCCTGGAATTCCTGCGGTCCCTCTCGGTGGGAGCACCGGAAGTCAGTTCGGTCGATCTGTACCGACCCGTTCCGAATCCCTTCTCGGGATCGGTGCGGATGGCCTATGCCGTCGAGGGGATCCACGCCCTTCCCGTGGAGATCGTCATCTTTGATGTGCACGGCCGAAGGGTGCGCACGCTCGCGAACCGAACCGAGGAGCCGGGGACCCACGAGGTCGTCTGGGAGGGCCGCGACGACGCGGGGAACGAGACGGCGGCGGGAATCTACTTCTATCGCGTCGCGGTCGGCGATCAGACCGTCGTGCGGCGCCTGGTTCACATGAGGTAGTGCCGAACGACCGGTCGAGTCCCCACTCGCTCCCGTACTCGGGGGCGAGGGGGGCTCGACGGTCGGAATCCGAGCCGACGGCGGAGTCCGACTGTCCACGCCGTCGAGCTCGCGACGCCTGATCGGCAAGGGCGAGCACGGACCCGGATGACGTGCTATCGCGCGAGTGTCAGCGGTCTCCGCCGAGGTTTCTGGAAGACCGGGGCTAGCCCGCGCCTCTCACCGGTTGCGGCTTTGCCGCTGCCGCAGCCGAGGTTGGTGAGAGATGAAGGCCGGCGGCCCCTCCCTCAGAACGACGTCGAGAACTCCAGCACCTTCGGTTGGACGAGCCGCTTGAAGTCCGCGTAGTTCATGCGGAAGAGCTCGGTGTGCGTGCCGGCGTTGAACGCGATCTCCTCGTCCTGCTCGAGGCTCTCTTCCGCGTAGACCTCCATGCCGTAGAGGTTCCCGAAGGGCGGCATCGCGCCGACCTCACAGCCGGGGAAGGCGTCCTTGAACTCGGACTCTTCACACAGCTCGGCGCGCTGCGCTCCCGAGACCTGCCGCAGGTGATCGAGGTCGACCTTTCGGGACGCCGGCAGAACCGCCATGGCCAGGTTGCCGTCGAGCTTCACCATGACCGTCTTGGCGAGCTCACGTCCGGGGATGTGCGCCGAGGCGGCGATCCCCTGGGCCGTGTAGGCGGGCGAATGGGTGATCGTGACGTACCGGATCTCGTTGCGGTCCAGGAAGTCCCGCAGGAGCTTGGCGGGCATGGTCCTTTCCTCCCGACTCTGGAGCCACGAGCCCGCCCGGGAGCGAGAGCCGAGAGCAACCCATCCCGGCCCGTCCGCTCGCGGCTCCGTGGATGGACGCCGTGAGCGTACTGCGGGAGAGGGTTCTCTTCAACCCGCGAGCTCCCGGTACCGAAAGCAGCTCACGACGTGGTCGTTGACCATGCCGACGGCCTGCATGAACGCATAGCAGATGGTCGGGCCGACGAACGTAAAGCCACGCCCCTTCAGGTCCCGGCTCATCGCCCGGGCCTCCGCCGTCTCGGCCGGAAGCTCCTTCAGGCTCCGCCACCGGTTCACGATCGGTTCGCCTCCGACGAAGTCCCACAGATACTCGGAGAAGCTGCCCTCCTCCTTCACGACGGTGAGTAAGGCGCGTGCATTCCTCTTCGCCCCCTCCACCTTGAGACGATTCCGGACGATGCCGGGGTTCCGAAGAAGCCTCTCGATCTTCGTGCCGCGCCACCGGGCGATCTTCTCCGGGTCGAATCCGTCGAAGGCCTTCCGATAGCCCTCCCTCTTTCTCAGGATCGTGATCCAGCTCAGCCCCGCCTGAGCTCCCTCGAGGATCAGGAACTCGAAGAGCCGCCGGTCGTCGCGCACGGGGACGCCCCACTCCTCGTCGTGGTAGGCGACGTAGAGAGGATCGCTTCCGCACCACTCGCAGCGACGCAGGGTCTCGTCTCCTCGCAACACCGAACCTCCGCCCTGGCGGTGGAGAGGGCCTCGGAGAACCCTCGTTGCCGGACCGGCAGATTACCGCCGCCCGGGCTCCGAGTCTTCATCTCTGCGAGGCTCGTCCGGGAGCTTCTCCCGGGCCGCCGTGGAGACGGGGGAGACGTGGGGCCGTCACCCTCCGCCTTTCCTTGATCGCCAGTCATTCGTCTAGTATGGTTCGCCTCGACTCCGGCCCGGGAGGACCGATGGACGCGAGCCCCTTCCTTGCAAAGCTCTGCAACGAACCCGATTACGCCGACCAGATCGTCCATGTCCAGGAGCTGGCCTCCCGAGGGGCCCGGTACGCCGAGCTGGCCGAGCCCTTCCCCGGGCCACTGCTGACGGCGCTGGCGGGGATGGAGATCTGCGACCTCTACTCCCACCAGGCCCGCTGCATCGAGGAGGTCCGGGCCGGTCGGAACGTCGCGGTCGTGACGTCGACCGCCTCGGGGAAGACGTTGGCCTACACGCTTCCGGTGCTGGAGAGGCTGCTGCACGATCCCCGGACCACCGCTCTCTTCCTCTACCCCACGAAGGCGCTCGCCCAGGATCAGCTCCGCGGCCTGACACGCATTGCCGAGCTCTCTCCCGACCTCGGGGCGATCATTCGCACCGGAACGTACGACGGCGACACTCCCGCCTCGGCGCGCCGCCGGCTCCGCGATCAGGGCAACGTCATTCTCACGAATCCCGACATGCTCCACGCGGGGATCCTGCCCTACCACGCGAAGTGGTCTCGCTTCCTCGGACGCCTCGAGTTCGTCGTGATCGACGAGATCCACGCCTACCGGGGCATCTTCGGATCGAACGTGGCCAACGTGGTCCGCCGTCTCCGCAGGATCTGCCGGCACCACGGGTCGGAGCCGCGCTTCATCCTCTGCTCCGCGACGATCGCCAATCCCCACGAGTTCGCCGAGCGGCTCGTGGGCGAACCGATCACCCTCGTCGACGACGACGGCTCGCCCCGCGGCCCGAAGCGGTTCGTGCTGTGGAATCCTCCCTTCGTCGACGACGGCGCGAACATGAGCCGGCGAAGCTCTCACGTCGAAGCCCACGCGCTTCTGACGAAGCTGATGAAGGCCCGGGTTCAGACCATCTGCTTCTCGAAGGCGCGGGTCGTCGCCGAGCTGATCCACCGGTACACCGCCGAACGGCTGACCCGCGAGAAGCCGGAGCTGGCAAAGCTCGTTCGAGCCTACCGGGGGGGCTATCTGCCGAAGGAGCGCCGCGAGATCGAGAAGGCGCTCTTCTCGGGCGAGCTTCTCGGGGTCTCCTCCACGAACGCGCTGGAGCTCGGCATCGACATCGGCACCCTCGATGCGTCGATCGTCGTCGGCTTCCCGTCGACGGTGGCCTCCCTCTGGCAGCAGGCGGGGCGGGCCGGCCGGGGGAGCGAGGAGGCGATCACCTTTTTCGTGGCCTACAACGATCCGATCGACCAGTACCTGATACGGCATCCGGAGTACCTGTTCGCCCAAACCCCGGAAAGCGCGGTCATCGATCCCGAGAACCCCTACATCCTCTCCGGTCACCTGCAGTGCGCGGCTTTCGAGCTTCCGCTCGAGCCGAGAGACCGCGACCTCTTCGGCGGGATCTCCGGCGATCTCGTTCGCCTGCTGGACGAGCACGGTCGCACGCGCCGTATCGACGGGAAGAGCTACTGGGCGAACACCGACTTCCCGGCGCGGGCCGTGAACCTGCGCCATATCTCCGACGACACGTACACGATCGTCGAGGTCCCGCCCGACGTCGGGCGGGGTTCCGCCTATCGACCGAAGGCCGGCCCCGAGTTCGTGCCCCCGGGCCGGGGAGAGGCGAAAGTCATCGGCAACGTCGACGCCATCTCCGCCCTCGAGCTTCTCTATCCCGAGGCGGTCTACCTCCACGACGGCGACACCTACGTGGTGCGGCACCTGGATCTCGAGGGGAAGGCGGCGTGGGTGGAGCGCCGCGACGTCGACTACTACACGACCCCGGTGCTCGAGCAACACGTGCTGCTGCGCGAGACGCGGGAGACGAGCGAGTGGGCGGGGGCGACGGTCGGCTTCGGGGACGCGACCGTCACGTGGTTCACGTCCTTCTTCAAGAAGGTCCAGTTCTTCTCCGTCGACTCGATCGGCTACGGCAACCTGGATCTGCCGCCTCAGCACATCGACACCACGACGTTCTGGATCACGATTCCGGACGAGCTGCGCCGGGACCTGAAGATCCGGGGGAAGAACCCGATCGAAGGTCTGGCCGGGGTGCGCAATCTCCTGATCAGCGTGATCCCGTTGTGGGCGATGTGCGATCGGGCCGACATCGGGGGAACCGTGGACAGCAAGAACCTGGGGAAGCCCACCGTGTTCCTGTACGATCGCTATCCCGGAGGTCTCGGGTTCGTGGAGCACGGGTTTCGCCGGCCGGCCGAGATCTTCCGCGCCGCGCTCGAGCTGGTGAGCGAGTGCCCGTGCGAGACCGGCTGTCCCTCCTGCGTCGGGCTTCCCGTGCTCCGCCCGGCCCAGCACCAGGATCCGGAGGTGGGAGGCGCGTGGCCGATCCCGGACAAGGAGGCGTCCCTCCGGATCCTGCAGGCGCTGATGGAGAGCGCCCCTCCGGCCGCCCCCGTCCTTCCGGGCCGCCCGCTCCCCGGAGATCGGAAGGCGTGACCGCAGGGGATCTCACGCAGGGCATCCGGGAGCTCGTCCGCCGACGGGCTCTCTCCGCGAGCCCGACACGGCGGGGGACGCCCACGAGATCGGCCCCGCCCGCCCCTTCGCCCCCCGCACGTTCCCTTTTCGAGGAGATCGCGGGGGCCGAGATGAGGTCGTTCGGGGACCGGGAAGTCTTCGCGGTTCGGCGAGCCGCCCGCGATCTCCTCCCCGACGTCGATCTCGAAGGGGAGTTGAAGGCGGCGCTCGAGCGACTCACGGGGGCCGACCCGGAGACGATCGACCCCGCCCTCCGCCCGGCCGCCGGTCGCCGCCTAGAGGACCTCGTCGTCCTCGATCTCGAGACCACAGGCTTCTGGGGGTGCCCGATCTTCCTGGTGGGGATGCTGCTCGAGGAGGAGGGGGAGCTCGTCACGCTCCAGCTCCTGGCCCGGGACTACCCGGAGGAAGCCGCGATGCTCACCGCGACGTCGGCGGTTCTCGAGAATCGGGAGCTCCTCGTCACGTTCAACGGCAAGTCGTACGACGTGCCCTGCCTCCGCGAGCGAGCGGTCGTGCACCGCGCTCCGACGGCCCCGGACCGCCTCGAGCACGTGGACGTGCTCCATCCCGCGCGGCGGCGCTGGGGCGCCACGCTGCCGGACTGTCGCCTGCAGACGCTGGAGAGGCTCGTGGCGGGCATTCACCGCACGGGAGACGTGCCCTCCGCGGAGATCCCGGCGGTCTACCACGGTTTCACCGTCACGGGCGACCCGTCCCGCCTCTTCCCCGTCCTCCACCACAGCCGTGTCGACGTCGTGACGACGGCGCGCGTGTTCGCGGCGCTGGCCGACTCACTCGCGGAGTAGAGGGCGTCCGCCCGACGCGGACCGGCACGGACCGCACCTCCCGGTCGCGGGGAGGGTTCTGGATCTTGCCCGCGAGGGAGAGTAAATTCACCGGGGCCGGTGGCGGGTCTGTCCCGGGCCTGTCCCGTCACGGCCGGCCCGGCCCGAAGAAAGGAGTGCACCGCCATGCGATGCTCGCGGTGCGGCCACGAGGCCGCAAAGCACGATAAGTTTTGCGCGGAGTGCGGGAAGTTCCTGCGAGACGCGTTCATCGACCACCGTCTGCTGAACGCTCTGGTCTCCATGCGGGACGGAAACCACCGGAACGCCCGCCGTGAGCTCGAGAGATTGACCCAGGCCGAACCGGACCACGTGCTGGCCAATCACTTGCTCGGTTCGGTGTACTTCCACCAGGGGACGCTCGACCAGGCCGTCGAGCGCTACCGGAAGGCGCTGGCGAAGGCCCCCAACTTCGTCCTCTGCGCCTACGATCTCGGGGTGGCCTGGTACCACCGCGGGAATCTGCCCGAGGCCATGCGGGCCTTCCGGAAGTGCCTCGAGATCGACCCGCACTTCAACGCGGCTCACTACCGCATCGCCATCACCCTCTTCCACGCGGGCGATCTGGAAGCGGCGCTGGAGCACTTCGAGCGGTGCACGGTGCTCACGCCGGAATACCTGATGGCCCGCTATCACATCGGCGTGATCCGCGAGCGGATGGGCGAGCTCGACACCGCGGCGCGGGAGTTCCAGCGCAGCATCGACGAGGGAGTGGAAGAGGTCAGCAGTCTCTTTCATCTGGCCGGCATCCGCAAAGCCCAGGGAGACGAAGCCGAGAGCCGGAAGCTGTTGGAGCGGGCACGCCAGTTCGGTCGATCCGGCGTGTCCTAGGAACCCTCACAAGGGAGGTCGCCATGGAGAGCGTTCCGGAAGAGCGCCTCGTTCACGATTGGGCCGAGGAGGGTCCCCACCGATTCCACGCTTCTTCCCCGGTGATGCTGGACGACGAGACCCTGCGGGACGGGCTCCAGAGTCCCTCCGTGCTCGACCCGCCGGTGGATACGAAGATCGAGATCCTCCATCTCATGGACCGCCTCGGCGTCGAGACGGCCGACGTCGGCCTGCCCGGCGCCGGTCCCCGTCAGGTCGAAGCGGTGGAAGCCCTCTGTCGCGAGATCGGAACCGCAGGTCTGCGCATCCGTCCGAACTGCGCCGGGCGCACCGTCCTGGTCGACATCCAGCCGATGGCGGAGATCACTCAGCGAACCGGCGTCCCGATCGAGGCCTGTCTATTCATCGGAAGCAGCCCGATCCGCCAGTACGCCGAGGAGTGGGACCTCGATCACATTCTCCGCTGCACGCTCGAGTCGATCTCCTTCGCCCGCAAGGAGGGGCTGGAGGTGATGTACGTCACCGAGGACACGATACGGTCCTCCCCCGAGCACCTGCGGATCCTCCTGTCGAACGCGGTCGAGGCCGGAGCCCATCGCGTCTGCCTCTGCGACACGGTGGGGGCCGCCGTCCCCGTCGGCGTGAAGAACCTCGTCTCGTGGGTGGTCCGGCTCCTCGATGAGCTCGGAGTCGGCGACCGCGTGGGAGTGGACTGGCACGGTCACCGCGATCGCGGGCTCGATCTCGTCAACACGCTCGCGGCGATCGAAGCGGGCGCCACGCGCGTGCACGGCACGGCGCTGGGAATCGGGGAGCGCGTCGGCAACACCCCGATGGAGCAGATCATGTTGAATCTGAAGCTGCTCGGCATTCGGGACGACGATCTTTCGGCGCTTCCCGAATACGTCGGGACCGTCTCCCGCGCCGTGGGGGTTCCCATCCAGTTCAACACCCCGATCATCGGCTCGGACGCCTTCCGGACCGCGACGGGGGTGCACGCCGCCGCGGTGATCAAGGCCAAGCGGAAGGGCAAGGCGTGGCTCGCCGACCGGGTGTATTCCGGTGTGCCGGCGAGCTGGGTCGGACGGGAGCAGGAGATCGAGGTGGGCCACATGTCGGGCGCCTCCAACGTGATCTATTACCTGTCGTCGCGCGGTCTGCCCCACGAGGCGGGGACCGTTCAAGCCGTGCTCGAGGTCGCGAAGACCTCGAAGCGCGTGCTCACCGAGGAGGAGATCCTCGAGGTCGTCGAGCGGGAGAAGGCGGAGCGCTGAGCTCCCGGGTCGGCCGTTCGTTTTCCGTACGTCCGTCACCCCAGACAGAGGGTTCGTCATGAAAGTCGCTGGTTGGGTCGTCCAAAAGCCCCCCGAACCGATGGTGCTCGAACAGAGAGAGGAGAGCCCGGGACCGGGCGAGGCGCTGGTCAAAGTCGCGGGCTGCGGCGTGTGCCACACCGACCTCGGGTTCTTCTACGACGGAGTGCCGACCCGCATGGCCTTTCCCCTGACCCTCGGCCACGAGGTCAGCGGGATCGTCGTGGAGGCCGGTGAAGGGGCCGAGGACTGGGTAGGCAAGCGCGTCGTGGTTCCCGCCGTCATCCCCTGTGGGAAATGCGACGCCTGCCGCGCCGGTCTCGGCTCCATCTGCCCGAAACAGATCTTCCCCGGCAACGACGTACACGGGGGCTTCGCGACGCACGTCCGCATTCCGGCGCACGGACTCTGTCCGGTGCCCGATCTCGACGACCCGGCGGTCAATCCGCGCGGCATCCCCCTCTCCCACCTGTCCGTGATCGCCGACGCGGTCTCGACCCCCTACCAGGCCATCGTGCGGAGCGGATTGAAGGAGGGAGACCTCGCCGTGTTCGTCGGCGCCGGCGGCATCGGCGGTTTCGGGGTCCAGGTCGCCACCGCCTTCGGTGCGAAGGTCGCGGCGATCGACGTGGCGGCGAACCGTCTCGAGCTCGTCGCCGGCCACGGCGCGGACCTCACGTTGAACGCGCAGGAGCTCGGCTTCAAGGAGCTCAAGGGAGGGCTCAAGTCGTTCGCGAAGGAGCACGGAATCCCCACCTGGCGCACGAAGATCTTCGAGACGTCGGGGACCCCGGCAGGTCAGTCCACCGCGTTCGGACTCGTCGGGCACGGGGGATACCTCTCGGTGGTGGGATTCACCGCGAAGAAGCTCGAGCTGCGTCTCTCGAACCTCATGGCGTTCGACGCCACCGCCCAGGGCAACTGGGGCTGTCTGCCCGAGCACTATCCGCCGATCGTCGACCTCGTGCTCGCCGGGAAAGTCGTCCTCGAGCCGTTCGTCGAGATGCGGAACCTCTCCACGATCAACGAGACCTTCGAGGACATCCACGAGCGGCGGGTGAGTCGCCGCGTGATCCTCGTCCCCGAGGAATAGGAGAACGGAAATGGAGTTCAAGGATCACGATCTCGTCCCGCCCCGGGACTACGAAGGAGTGGGATACGAGGAGAAACCCCTGAAGCAGCCGGACGGCACCGTCGTCGAGGGTCTCCACACGATCTGGATCACTCTCGACAACCCGTCCCAGTTCAACTCCTACACGACGGAGATGATCAAAGGGGTGATCCTCGGAATGCGCCGCGCGTCGAACGACCGCGCGTGCGTCGCCGTCATCTTCACCGGCGCCGGGCACAAGGCGTTTTGCACGGGCGGGAACACGAAGGAGTACGCGGAGTACTACGCCGGCCGGCCCGAGGAGTACCGCCAGTACATGCGGCTCTTCAACGACATGGTCACCGCGATCCTGCACTGCGACAAGCCGGTGATCTGCCGGGTGAACGGCATGCGCATCGCGGGGGGGCAGGAGATCGGCATGGCGTGCGACTTCTCCGTCGCGCAGGACATGGCGCTGTTCGGTCAGGCGGGCCCGCGCCACGGGTCCGCTCCCGACGGGGGAAGCACCGACTTCCTGCCGCTGTTCGTGGGCATCGAGGCGGCGATGGAGAGCTGCACGCTCTGTCAGCCCTGGTCGGCCCACCAGGCGCTCCGGATCGGTCTCATCAGCAAGATCGTGCCGGCGCTCAAGGTCGACGGGAAGTACGTGCCGAACCCCCTCGTAGTCACCGACCGCTGGATCGACGAGTCCGGACGGATCGTGTACGGCGAGAGAAAGAAGGGAGCCGATGCGGCCGCGGCCAAGGAGATCGTGAAGAAGGGCGAGATGGATCTCTTGCTTCTCGACGAGACGATCGAGCGGTTCTGCTACGACATCGCCATGACCATGCCCGCGTGCATCTCGAAGACGATCGAGAGCTTGCGCAAGCACAAGCTGGCTCACTGGGACAAGAACCGCGAAGGGAACCGGTCCTGGCTCGGCCTGAACATGATGACCGAGGCGCGGGCCGGATTCCGGGCCTTCAACGAGGGCACGCGCGAGTGCCGCGAGCCGGACTTCCTCCTGCTCCGCCGCCGCCTCGCCGAGGGGGCCGACTGGGGAGAGGAGCTCACCGAGGAAGTCCTCGCCAAGGCGCACGGAAAGGTCCCGAAGGAGGAGGCGGCGCGGTCCTGATCTCTCGGTCGCCGGCAAACCCATAGAGCGGTGTCCCCGGTCGGCCGGTCCCGGCCGCGACCGGGGGCGCCTTCTCCGGCCCGGGCCGGATCTCGAGGAGAGAGCGATGAGCGAAACCGGAAACGAGGTGGCGACGGCGGGAGGGGTTCGAGTCGAGGCTCTCGAGTACGGCGCGATCTGGCGCGTCGCTCTCGCGACGCCGAAGGCCAACATCCTCGACGGGGAGAAGATGGAGGCGATCGCGGCCGCGTTCGAGCGGGCCCGCGAGGAACGGGGGCTCAAGGCGGTCCTGATCGAGGGGGAGGGTCCGCATTTCAGCTTCGGCGCGAGCGTGCCCGAGCACCTGCCCGGGAAGTTCGAGAAGATGATCCCGACCTTTCACACGATGTTCCACCGGATGCTGGACGCCAGCGTTCCGATCTTGGCGGCCGTCCGGGGACAGTGCCTGGGGGGCGGCCTCGAGCTGGCGAGCTTCTGTCACCGGGTCTTCGCGGCTCCCGACGCCAAGCTCGGGCAGCCCGAGATCGTGCTCGGGGTCTTCGCTCCGATCGCCTCGGTGATCCTTCCCGAGCGGATGGGCCGCGCTCGGGCAGAAGACGTCTGCCTCAGCGGTCGAATCCTCGGAGCGGAGGAGGCCCACGCCGTGGGCCTCGTCGACGAGATCGCCGACGACCCGTCGGAGGCGGCGCTCGGCTACGCCCGCCGACACTTCCTTCCGCGCTCGGCGGCCAGCCTCCGCCTCGCGGTGCGGGCGAGTCGGGTCGACTGGACCGAGCGGCTCCGGGCGGCGGTGGGCGAGGCGGAGCGGCTCTACGTCGACGAGCTCATGGCGACCGAGGACGCGGTCGAGGGGCTGACGGCCTTCCAGGAGAAGCGGGATCCGGTCTGGAAAAACGCTTGAGTGGGTCAGACCGGCAGGCTCCGGGGCGTCCGTCGGGTATAATCACGCCATGATCCGACCCGACCGACCCGACCGACCCGACGGCACCGACCGACCGCGGCGGACCCGCGCTCCGTTCGCGGCTCTTCGGATCGTCCTGCCGGCGATGATCGTTCTGCTCGGGGGGGATCCCGACCCCTCCGTGTCCCCCCCGCGCTCGATCAAGGACGTCCACGCCGGCGCGATGCCCAGCGACTGGTTCCTCCGCCAGCGCGCGTGGCCCCACGAGGAGATCTCCCAGACCGCGCGGCTCGCGGCCGCCGAGCAGGCCCGCGGGCTGCGCGCCCTCGCCCGCCAGCGGTCGACGGCCGGATTCTGGGATCCGGTGGGCCCGACGAACATCGGGGGACGCATCGCCGACGTCGCCTGCCATCCGACCGATCCGAACACGATCTACGTCGGAGCCGCCGAGGGAGGCGTGTTCAAGACGACCGACGCGGGCGCCACCTGGATTCCCACCTTCGACGACGAGTCGAGTCTCTCGATCGGGTCCGTCGCGATCGACCCGACGAATCCCGAGGTCCTCTACGTCGGGACCGGGGAGGCGAACGGCGGGGGCGGGAGCGTGACCTACGGCGGCACCGGCGTCTTCAAGAGCACGAACGGGGGCGCGACGTGGAAGAACGTCGGGCTCGCCGAGACGCGTTACATCGGTCGGGTCGTGGTCGATCCGTCGAGCCCGAACCGCGTGTTCGTCGCCGCTCTCGGAGCCATGTTCTCGACGGGACCGGACCGGGGCGTCTATCGCTCCACCGACGCGGGCGTGAGCTGGGAGCGTGTGCTCGCGAGCAACGACTCCACCGGCGCCATCGACCTCGCCATCCACCCGTCCGACTCGAACCGGGTGTACGCGGCGATGTGGGAGCGGACCCGCGGTCCCGACTACCTGAACTACGGCGGCGACGGCAGCGGGATCTGGCGCACCACCGACGGAGGCGACACCTGGACCGAGCTGACGAACGGGCTCCCCTCCGGACCGGACGTCGGTCGCATCGGAATCTCGCTCGCGGATTCCTCGCCCGACATCCTCTACGCGATCTACGCCGACGCCAGCCCGGGCGAATTCGACGGCGTCTACAAGACGACGGACGGGGGAAGCTCCTGGATCCGCACGAACGACGGCGCGCTCTCCGGCGTTTACGCCACCTACGGATGGTGGTTCGGGAACATCCGCGTGGATCCCGTGAACCCGAATCGCGTTTTCGTGCTCGGCCTCACGTTCTACCGGTCGACGAACGGGGGCTCGAGCTGGGCGCAGACGGGCTCCTCCATGCACGTCGACCACCACGGGCTCGACTTCACGCCCGGCTCGACCGCGATCTGGGAGGGGAACGACGGCGGGATGTACCGGTCGACGAACGGCGGGACGATCTGGACGCACTTCGCGAACATGCCCGTGACCCAGTTCTACATCATCGAGGTCGACGAGCAGATCCCGTACCGCCGTTACGGCGGCACCCAGGACAACGGGACGAACCGGACCCGGACCGGCGCTCCCGACGACTGGGAGAATCTGTTCTGGGGAGACGGGTTCCACTGCCTGGTCGATCCGACGAACAACAACTACATCTACGTCGAGTCGCAGTGGGGCAACCTCCAGCGCTCGACGAACGGAGGCTCGTCGTTCAGCTGGATCGGGGGGGATCTCTCGGGTCGAAAGAACTGGTCGATGCCGGTGGTGATGGATCCCTCGAATCCGCAGACGCTCTACGCGGGCACGCACCGGCTCTACCGGACGACGAACCGGGGCAGCAGCTGGACGGCGATCTCGGGCGATCTGACCGACGGGCCGGGCTCGGGCAACGTGACGTACGGGACGATCACCACGATCGCGGTCGCCTCCACGGACGGCGACGTCCTCCTGGCCGGCACCGACGACGGAAACGTGCACGTCACGACGAACGGCGGGGGCGTCTGGACCCGGGTCGACGCGACGCTTCCCGAGCGGTGGATCACGCGCGTCGTCGTCGATCCGCTGGACGACGCCGTGAACTACGTGACGATCTCCGGGTTCCGGTGGGACGACCCGTTGCCGCACGTCTTCCGGAGCACGAACCACGGGGCGAGCTGGACCGACATCAGCTCGAATCTCCCCGAGGCCCCGGTCAACGATCTTGTCGTCGATCCGCAGGACACCGACGTGCTCTACGTCGGGACCGACTTCGGCGCGTACCGCACGACGAACGGCGGGGCGTCGTGGGCGAGCCTCGGCCTCGGCCTCCCGAACGTCGTCGTGAACGACCTCGAGCTCCACAACGGTACGCGGACGCTCACCGCCGGCACCTACGGCCGCTCGCTGTGGACCTACGACCTCACCTTCGATCCCACGGACGCGGGCGAGGTCATCGTGGATGTCCTTCCCCCGGAGGCGGCGCCCCGGCTCCTCCCGATCCGGCCGAACCCGGTCATCGGGGGCCGGGCCACGGTCCGCTTCGCCCTCTCGCATCCCGCCGACGTCTCCGTGCGGGTCTACGACGTGACCGGCCGAAGAGTGGCCGATCTCGCCCGGGGGCGGTTCTCCGCCGGAACGCACGCTCTCGGGTGGGACGGGCGTGACCTCGGCGGGACCCGCGTCGCATCGGGACTCTATCTCGTGCGCCTGGAAGGAGACGGCGTGGCGCGCGTTCGAAAGGTCGCTCTCCGGCAGTGAGCCCGGCACGACGCCGCTACGATCTCGCCTGCGAGGTCGATCCCTACCGCCACGGCTGGACCCTCGCCGAGTTTCTCCGCGCCCGCTTCCGCTACCACCCGCCCGAGATCTGGCGGGAGCGCATCGCGGAGGGAGCGGTCCGGGTGAACGGGGCGGTCGTCGACGCGGAGGCCGTGGTCTCGAGGGGAGATCGGGTCGAGTACACGATCTGGCACGCCGAGCCCGACGTGGACTTCACCCACACCGTCCTCTACGAGGACGACGCCGTCCTCGCGGTGGCGAAGTCGGGAAACCTGCCCGTGCACGCAGGGGGGAAGTTCATCCGGAGCACGCTGATCGCTCACCTGCGCGAGCGGTGGGGAGACGAGCTGCGCCCGGCGCACCGTCTCGACCGGGAGACCTCCGGAGTCGTCCTCCTCGCGAAGACGAGGGACGCCGCCCGCTCGCTCGAGCGGACGTTCCGGGAGCGGGTCCCGGAGAAGCGATACCTCGCGATCGTCCGCGGGCGGGCGCCGGCGGAGCTCGTCGTCGACGCTCCGATCGCCCGGCGGGCGCCGGCGGAACCTCCCTACTTCCGGGTCGTCGAGCCGCACCGGGGGAAGCCGGCGGTCACCCGGTTCCGGCGTCTGGGCGTGTCCCCGCCGGAGGTGGGGCGAGGTGTCGCCGACCCCGACGGGACGGAGGCCCGCACCCCCCTCAGCCTCGTCGCCGCCGTGCCCGAGGGGGGAAGGACGAACCAGATCCGCGTGCATGCCGCCCACGCCGGCCTTCCGATCCTCGGGGACAAGATCTACGGGATCCCCCCGGCGCTCGCCCGGGAGTTCGTCGAGGAGGGTCCGACCCCGGCCGTGCGGGAGGCGGCGGGCGCGCCCCGTCACCTCCTGCACTGCGCGCGCCTGATCCTGCCCCACCCGGCGGGGGGGGACCTCCTCGATCTGCGGGCCGATCCGCCCGAGGACTTCGCGGCGGCCTGGCCGGGTCCGCTGCCCGACGTGCCCGACCCGCCTGCCGACCCGCCCGGCGGCCTCGTGGACCCGCCCGGCCGGGGGGATACTTCGGACTGGCGCGGCGGGATATCTTGACATCGTATCCCCGCAGGCGATCTTGCTCTCTTTCATCGTCATCCCGCCCCGGCCGTGAACCGGACGGAGGTCTCTGATGTCAGTCGAGTTCGGAACCAGACGAGGCGTTGCCGTCGACATCTCGCAGGAGGTGGCGAGTGGAGCGCGTCCCCTCAATCCCGAAGCCGAGGCTCTCCGGGAGACGTTCGATCTGATCTACCGGTCGCTCTGCGCCCTCCTCTACAACTACGTTCCCATGTCGGGGCACCCGGGCGGCTCGATCTCCTCGGGGCGCTTCGTGGCCTCCCTGCTCTTCGGGACTCTCGACTACGACGTCTCCGATCCCGACCGCCCGGACGCCGACCTCATCTCCTACGCCGCGGGGCACAAGGCCCTCGGCCTCTACGCCATGTGGGCGCTGCGTGACGAGGTGATCCGCATCGGCGCCCCCGAGCTCCTGCCGGGCGACGTGCGTCAGCGTCTCCGTCTCGAGGACCTCCTGGGCTTCCGCCGGAATCCGACCACGGTGACGCCGCTCTTCCGGAAGAAGAACGTGAAGCCGCTGGACGGGCACCCGACGCCGGCCACGCCGTTCCTCCGGCTCTCGACCGGTGCGTCGGGCGTGGGCGTTCCCACGTCTCTCGGACTCGCCTGGGGAGCGATGGACGCGTTCGGACGCGCTGCCGCCCCCCGGGTGCACATCGTCGAGGGGGAGGGAGGGCTCACGCCGGGCCGGGTGGCGGAAGCTCTGGCCGCGGCCGGCACCGCGTCGCTCGGCAACGCCGTCCTGCACATCGACTGGAATCAGTCGTCCATCGATTCCGACCGGGTGTGCCGTGAGAACGGAGAGCCGGGGGAGTACGTGCAATGGACTCCGATGGAGCTCGCCCGTCTCCACGACTGGAACGTGATCTACGTTCCTGACGGTTTCGACTTTCAGCACAGCGTCTCGTCCGGGAGATCGACACCGGCCAGCCCACCGCGATCGTCTACCGCACGACGAAGGGATGGCAGTACGGCATCGAGGGCAGGAAGTCGCACGGAGCGGGGCACAAGCTCTGTTCCCCCGAGTTCTTCGAGACGCTGCGCCCGCTCTGTGAGCCGCGCGACGTCGAGCTGCCGCGCTGTCCGAACGGCGAGCTGATCTGTGTCGCCGGAGACGACGAGGCCAAGCGGGAGCAGTGTTTCTGGTCCGCGCTGACCTCGATCCGGAACGTGGCGGAGAGCGAGCGCCCCGCGATCGAGGCCCTGGCCGCAGAGCTTCGGGCGGCCCGCGAGCGTCTGGACGCTCACGGAAGGAAGCCCCGGGAGGACGGCCCCCGCGTGGAGACGATCTACTCCCGCGCCGCCGAAGCGGCGGACGGACCACCTCCCGAGCTCACGCTGGCGCCGGGAACGAAGACGACGCTCCGCGGCGAGCTCGGCAAGGTGCTCAACTTCTACAACCGGGAGAGCGGCGGCGCGATCTTCGCGGCGGCGGCGGATCTGCTCGACTCCACGAGCGTGAGCGGCGCGAACAAGGGCTTCCCGGGCGGGTACTTCCATCCCGACACGAACCCGGGATCCCGCCTGCTCTCGATCGGCGGAATCTGCGAGGACGCCATGTCCGGGGTCCTGAGCGGACTGTCCTCCTACCGGCGGCACATCGGGGTCGGCTCCTCGTACGGTGCGTTCATCGCGCCGCTGGGACACATCGCCTCGCGCCTCCACGCGATCGGCGCACAGGCCCGGCGGGAGATCGCCGACGATCCGTACCCGACGATGATCCTCATCTGCGCGCACGCCGGGCTGAAGACCGGCGAAGACGGTCCCACCCACGCCGACCCGCAGCCCCTCCAGCTTCTCCAGGAGAACTTCCCGCCGGAGACCGCGATCACGCTCACCCCCTGGGAGCCGCAGGAGGTCTGGTATCTGCTCTCCGCGGCGCTGGCCCGACGACCCGCGCTGATCTACCCCTTCGTGACCCGTCCGACGGAGAAGGTCCCCGATCGCGAGGCCCTCGGCTTCGCGCCCGCCTCGGTCGCGGTGAAGGGAGTCTACCGCCTCCGCGCCGCGAACGGCGGGGGCGACGGCACGATCGTCCTCCAGGGGAGCGGGGTCACGTACGCGTTCGTCGAGGAGACCCTTCCCCGGCTGGAGAGCGAGGGGATCGATCTCGACGTCTACCTGATCACGTCCGCCGAGCTGTTCGACACGCTGTCGCCCTCCGAGCGGGAGGAGATCTTCCCGGAGGCCAAGGGGCGCGAGGCGATGGGGATCACCGGCTTCTCTCCGCCCACCCTCTATCGCTGGGTCACCTCCGAGCGAGGACGGGCGGCGTCTCTGTGGCCGTTCCGAAAGGGGCGCTTCCTCGGCAGCGGGCAGGCGCCCAAGGTCCTGCGCGAGGCGGGACTCGACGGGGAGGGCCAGTTCGAGGCCATCCGCCGCTTCGTCGGAACGGCCGTTTCGCGGAGGTAGGCGGCGCCTGGAGGAGGAACATGACCTCGAATCGAGAGCACTCTCGCCGGACGTCCCGCGGACGGGCCCTCGGGGTGACTTCCCTCGCGATGCTCGCGCTCGTGGTCTGCGCCGCGACCGTCGCCGTCACCGTGGACCCGGCGGCCGACGCTTCCGACCCTTCCGAGGTCGACGCCGCGGGGGCCGGCGACTCCATCCGAGGTGAGTCTGAAGAGGCCTCCGTCGGCGTCGCCCCCGTCCCCGTCGACCCGATCGAGCGGGCGTACGAGATCCAGCGCCACCAGCTCGTCGAGCATGCCCTCGTCGGGTCGATCCGGGACGAGAGGGTCCTGGACGCGATGCGCAAGGTCCCGCGCCATCGGTTCGTCCCGCCTCCCTATCGGAAGAACGCGTACGACGATCACCCCCTTCCGATCGGGGAGGGGCAGACGATCTCCCAGCCCTACATCGTTGCGAAGATGACCGAGCTGCTCGAACTGACGCCGGACAGCCGGGTGCTGGAGATCGGAACCGGATCGGGCTATCAGGCCGCCGTGCTGGCGGAGCTCGCCGGAGAGGTATACTCGATCGAGATCGTCGAGCCTCTCGGCCGACGGGCGGCGGGGGTCCTCGAGGACCTCGGATACGGAGACATTCACCTGCGGATCGGCGACGGTTACCGGGGCTGGCCCGAGGCCGCCCCCTTCGACGCGATCATCGTGACCTGCGCACCGGAGCGCGTCCCCGATCCCCTTCAGAAGCAGCTCGCGGAGGGGGGGCGCCTCGTCATTCCCGTCGGGTCGCAGTTCTGGGGACAGGAGCTCGTGCTCATCCGGAAGCGACGGGGGGAGCTCGTCCGCCAGGACTTGTTGCCGGTGAGGTTCGTCCCCATGACCGGAGAGGGAGTGAAATCGGGGGCGAAGCGCTCCGATCCCGATGAGTGATCACTCCGGATCGAAACGACTTTGCCCGACCCGCGGACCCCGCTATCATGCGCGGATCCCGCCCCATCGTTCGAGCGAATCGATCCCCTTTCCCCCCGACCCGGAGGAGGCTCCCGTGCCGAAGTCCCCGACCATCATCGGCGAGGGTCTCACGTTCGACGACGTGCTCCTCGTCCCCGGGCCTTCCTCCGTCCATCCGCAGGACGTCGATCCGAAGACCCGCCTCACCCGTGACATCGAGCTGAACATCCCCCTTGTCTCCGCGGCGATGGACACGGTGACCGAATCCAAGCTCGCCAAGGCGATCGCCCAGGAGGGAGGGCTCGGGGTGATCCACCGCAATCTGTCCCCGGTCCGTCAGGCCGAGGAGGTGGATCGGGTCAAGCGATCGGAGAGCGGGATGATTCTCGATCCGGTCACGCTGCCCCCGGATCGACCCGTGTCCGACGCCGAGGAGATCATGCGCCGGTACAAGATCTCCGGTGTGCCGGTGACGACCGGCGACGGACAGCTGGTGGGCATTCTGACGAACCGCGATCTCCGGTTCATCGAGAGAATGGATCTCCCCATCTCGGAGGTGATGCGGAAGGAAGATCTCGTCACCGCTCCCGAAGGCACGAGCCTCGAGGACGCGAAGCGGATCCTCCACAGCAAACGGATCGAGAAGCTCCCGGTCGTCGACGAGAGGGGAAGGCTGAAGGGGCTCATCACGATTAAAGACATCATGAAGCGGGAGCGCCACCCCCACGCCTGCAAGGACGACCACGGACGGCTTCGCGTCGGAGCCGCGATCGGCACCGGTCCGGATCTCGAAGAGAGGGTCGAGCGTCTCGCGGCGGCGAGCGTCGATCTGGTCTTCATCGACACCGCGCACGGGCACTCCGAAGCGGTCGCCGACGCGATCCTGCGGGCCAAGAGCGTGAGTCCCGGCACGCCGGTCGTCGCGGGCAACGTGGCCACGGCGGAGGGTACCGAGGCGCTCGTCCGCGCCGGGGCATCCGCGGTGAAGGTGGGGGTGGGACCGGGATCGATCTGCACTACCCGCGTTGTCGCCGGCGTCGGAGTGCCGCAGCTCACGGCCGTCCTCGCCGCGGCCGAGGTCGCCGGTGCGCACGACGTCCCGATCATCGCGGACGGAGGAATCAAGTACTCGGGTGATCTCGTCAAGGCGCTGGCGGCGGGAGCCTCGGCGGTGATGATCGGAAGCCTTTTCGCCGGCACCGAAGAGAGTCCCGGCGACATCGTTCTCTATCAGGGACGGGCGTACAAGCTCGTCCGGGGAATGGGCTCCATCGGCGCGATGAAGGAGGGGAGCGCCGACCGCTACTTCCAGGGCGGGGTGGAGGACGTGAAGAAGCTCGTGCCCGAGGGCATCGAGGGACGCATTCCCTACCGGGGCTCGCTCGGCGAGACGGTCTACCAGCTCATCGGCGGTCTGCGATCGGGGATGGGGTACGTCGGAGCCGCGAATCTCCGGGAGCTTCGCGAGAAGGCGAAGTTCATTCGCATCACGGCGGCCGGACTCCGGGAGAGCCATCCGCACGACGTGGAGATCACGCAGGAGGCTCCGAACTACGTTCGCTCCTGACCGCGCTCTCCGGACGAGCTCTCCCGACGACCTCTCCGGGACGGTTCGAGCGCGCGACCCGGCCCCGGTTCGGACGCTCGGCTCCGGCTCCGGCGCACCGTTCCGCGAGGGATCGAGCTACCGGTAGAGTGACTTCAGGCCACCCCAACTGGTTCTGTCGACGCTCACCAGGGGCTCACAGTCCAAGCCGATGAACATCAGGAGCTCCGCATCCGCGACGCCGTCGAAGAACGTGGATCCCGGACAGGTCGGACTGCCCGAGGTCCCGTAAACGGCGGATCGCGTGACCCGTGGACCCGGATAACAGACGCCGAGATCGGTGAACGGGGAGTCGGTGAGCACCGACACCGGACTTCCTCCGGTCGGGCCCAGCGTGTAGGTGAGGACGAAATCGACCGGGACCTCCACCGGCCCGCCGAAGTCGATGAGGTTCCAGTCCGGACCCACGGGGGGAAGGGCCTGGGTCGCGATCGGGTCCCCGGACGGGCACCCGTTGCTGTCGGCCGCCCACGCGTCGAAGGAACCGGTGAAACCGTATCCGGTCGGGACACCGGTGAGGAAGTACGTGAAGAAATCGGTCACCCTCACGGTGTCCGTGGCCGTCGTGCAGCAGGCGGTGACGTGGACGCCGAGACGGGTGTCCGCCGGAAAACCGCTCCAGACCCAGGTCCAGCCGGTGCAGATATTATAGTAGGCAACCGAGCAGGTGTAGCCGCGGTTCCACTCCGGGAGTTCAGGCCGATCGATGTCGGGGATCCGCAACGGCTCCTTCTCGAGCGCCATCGCGGTGACCGGAAGACCGATCGCGACGATCGAAACCGCCGCGACGAGGCATCGTAGCCGCAAGCTCATGTCAACTCTCCTCATTCGAGACACGAGAACGGAATCACCGGGAGCGTTCCCCCGACACGGGTCGCACCTCCGGCCGTTTTTCCACCTTCCCCTCTAGCATCGGCAATTCGCCGCCCGTCTTGAGACGGCCCTTCCCGGGCCCGGTGCGCCGGGGTGCCGCCGGGAGAGGGCGAACGGCCGGTCGGGTCGGGGGGACGATGGGTCGACCTTTCCGTTTCCCCTCCCGGCCATCTTGACGCCTCCACGGGCAATCGTCTATCTCCCGATTCCCTCCGGCACCGTCCTGACGATTCGACGAGTGATCGTCCATCTCTCGATTCCCGGCGTCCCTTCCTTGACGCTTCGAGGAACAGACGTCTATCATGTTGGTATCGGTTTTGGCCGATAACAAGAGTGAGCCCTGCCGTGCTCGATCGAGAGTTGCGGAAAATTTGAACCTAAGACTCCGATCCGGGAGCTCTATATTCGGTTGGGACGTTCGCGGCCTCAGCGCATGCGGACCGAACGGACCGTGCGGGCACCCACCTCGAAGGTTCGGGTCAAATCCGTGACCTCGGACGGCACTGCGGGGCAACTCTGAGAGAAGGGCGCGGATCGATCGCGCCCTTCTGGCTTTCGGTCCGACCTTCGACGGTCCGACATTCGGTGCCCTCTCGGCCCGCTCGCTCCCCGATCCCCTCGGCAATCCCCCCTGCATCGATCCCGTCGTCTTCAGCTCTCCGGCAGCTTGAACTCGAATGAGGGGTCGGCCGCCTTCAGCCGTTTGACGGTCTCGATGAGGGCGTTGCGTGATGACGGATCCTGACACTGGTGCCAGACCCAGTAGGCATCGAGGAACTCATCCCGAAGAACCGAGATGTCTCCACTCTCTCCGCCCGAGGGTGGATCCTGAAAGGCCTCACTCCGAAGCGCCATGAGTTGATCCTCCCTCAACCTTTCGAACAGGTTGAAGTACTCGCCGCGCATGTGGATCAGCACGTCGACGTACCGTTCGAAGTCCTCGGACAGAGTCCCGAGAACTCGAGTCAGGGCGGGCGAGATCGACTTGAGACGCTCGTAAAAAAGGGCCGCGAACTGGTAGTAGGCCTTGCCTCGTCCGATCCGGTCCCGAGTGACGTCCTCGAAGATCCTCCGCCCTTCCATCTCGATGTAGGGTGACTGTGTGAAGATTCCCGTGGCGACGAGAAGACGGTCCGCGTTCATCCGATAGACGCGGCTCTTGAGCCGGGGATCGGAGGAGTCCCGCACTTTCTCGAAGACGTCGACGTCGCGATCGGCGATTTCGTCCCGGCGGGTGCCGATCATGAGCCACGGGGAGCGGACGAGCGAGGTGAGGAGGTGGACGAGATAGACGTTCACGTCCTCGTCGTAGCGAAGCGAGTTGGATTCAAAACCGCACTCGATCCGGGATTTCAGAAGGGAGTCCAGGACGAAGTACGCTGTCCGCTCCCCTCCGTCCTCCGGATGGCGAAGATCCAGATAGGACGATTCGTCCACGGATCACCTCCGTCAGCGCTCGTCGATCGCAAGAGGATGCAAGCCAGGTGCCAACCGGGCGTCTGTCGCAGGCAACCAGTTCCGATCTATCTTAGCAAGAAAGGGCGGCCCCGCCAGAGGAACGGAGCCAGGGTTCGCACCCAGCGCCGCGCGCGTGTCGCGTTCTGCGAATCGCAGAGCTTGTGAAATCCGGAACGTGACCGCATTCTGTGTCGGAATCAGGGCCGTCTTCGCCCGGTCATCGCGGTCGGTCGGGTCGGGATCGCGAGCAGACGCCGCAACGGAGGCGCCCCGATTCCGGTGAAACCGGGCGGGGCGACGGAGGCAGTGGATGATGATCCGGATCGGATTCGTGCAGACGAGCCCCACGTTCGGGGCGGTCGAAGAAAACCTCGAACGGGCCGGGCGCCTCGTGCTGGAAGCGCCCGCGTTCGACGTGCTGGTGCTGCCCGAGCTCTTCTCCACCGGATACCTCTTTCTCCACCGGGAGGAGTGCCTCTCGTTCGGGGAGGAGATCGACGGTCCGACGGTCTCCCGAATGCAGGACTGGGCGAGGTCCCGCGGAGGGTGGGTGTGCGGCGGCTTCCCCGAGCGCGCGGGCGAGCGCGTCTACAACGCGGCGGCCCTCGTCGGACCGAAGGGCGAGACCCACGTCTATCGGAAGCTCCACCTCTTCGATCGGGAGACGCTCACGTTCGACCCCGGGGATCGGCCGTTCGAGGCGACCCCGATCGCGACGGAGCGGGGAAGCGTGCGGGTCGGAATGATGATCTGTTTCGACTGGATCGCTCCCGAGTCCGCCCGGTGTCTCACCCTCGCCGGGGCGGAGGTGCTCCTCCACCCCTCGAACCTCGTGCTTCCGAACTGTCCCGAGGCGATGAAAGTCCGCTGCTTCGAGAACCGCGTGTACGCAATCACCGCGAATCGGTGCGGAGAGGAGGAGCGGGGTGGGGTGAAGCTCCGCTTCATCGGGAGCAGTCAGATCGTCGATCCGGAGTCGCGCGTGATCGAGCGCGTGGGGGCCGTGGGACAGCGCGTCTTCGTCGCGGAGGTCGATCTCGCGCCGGCGCGCGAGAAGAGCTTCACCCCGCGGAACACGCTGTCGAGCACGCGGCGGCCCGAGATGTACGGGGATCTCGTGAAATGAACCCGCGGCATCGGGTTCGGCCGGTCGCCGGCTCGTTCTCCCGCCTCGGCGGGGATGGCCGGCGGACGCGACGGGCCCGTCGATGCGTCGCCCGCCGATGACGAAACCGTCAACGGGGCCGGAACCCCCGCTCGGCGTCCTTCCGTCGGCTCTCCGCGCCGTTTCGCGGCCGCACGGAACCATCCGTGACGCTCCGCGAGGCCGGTCCCGAAGGTTCCGCGCTCTCCGATTCGAGGCAACTCCCACCCGTTCCGCCGGTTCCTCGAATCGTTCTCGGACCCCGGGTCCTGGCCCGGTGATTGCTCTCTGATCGATCGACTCCGGCCCCTCCCCGTCGGCCTCGGGTCCGCGGGGCAGCGACGAGTCGTCCAACGGGGAGGCCGGAGCCGCTTCGGTGCGAGCTCCGCGCGAAGCTGGGGGGAGGGCGTTGGCCAGGCCCTTTCCCGTCGACTGCCACCGCCGGGAGCGTTCCGCGAGGAAAGTCCTCAGGCCGGCCGAGCGTAGCCGGGGAGATGCGCTGGGTGGGTTCTCGGGGCGCTCCCGGCACCCCGGAATCGGTGAAGTTACCGCGGAAGAGACCATACGGGGCCGAAGGGCCGGTGGGACCGTCCACCGGACCTTCGAGGGCCGGTCGCCCGGGCCGCCGGGGCCGATCCCCACCCGCCGACGACCGCCCGGGGCCGCCTCGCCGGCCGCCGGCCACTGAATTCCCACTGTCAGGCCAGGACCGCCATCTGATAAAATCCCAATTGGAGCAGGCATCCGTATCCTGCGTTCTGGACGGACTTGACCGACAACGAGTCGAGCATCTCTGAGCCCGGCCCTCCGCGGCTCGGTCAGGTGCGCCGGTGACCCGGGGATGTCTCGACTTCTGGTGAGACATCTCCGATGCCCCTTTGCGTTCCACGTCTCCTCCAACACACGACCACCTCCCTCGCGATCCTCGCCGCACTTCTGCTCGCCGTTCCCTCGGCCCCCTCGGCGGTGCACGCGGACGATGCGTCCGTTCTCGCGATCCGTCACGGATCCAACGCCGAGCACACGCGGGTCGTGGTCGATCTCTCGGTTTCGACAACGTATCGCGTGAGCCGCGTGGAGAGCCCTCCGGTCATCGAGGTCGAGATCAACGCGGTTCTTCCCGAGGACGCTCCCGAGTACATCACGATCGAGGACCGTCGGGTCCGGGGCATACGGATCAAGCGTCTGGAAAAGAGGCGGGCGGGTCAGCTTTGCCTCGAGCTCAACGGTGATGCGCGATTCGACGCGTTCACTCTGAGCGCGAGCGGGTCGAAACCGGAGCGCATCGTCCTCGACGTGAAGACGCCGGGCTCGCGTCCCGACGGATCCTCGAGCGAGTCGCTGGCGAGGCGGGCGGCCGACTCCGGCGAGCTCCTCGTCGATTCCGGTTCCCGCGCCGAGCCGGGCCGATGGGTGAGCGTGGACTCCCGGAATGGAAGCTCCGGAACGCTCGAGCTCCAGGTGATCGATGCGGAGACGGGGGACCCCATCCCGTACGCGAACGTCCTCCGGGGAGACGGAGGCGGCTACATCGTCGACGGCATGGGGACCCTTCGTCTCGACGGACTTCCGGCGGGCGATCTGCCGCTGCGCGTGGTCCACGTGTCCTACGAGTCCTCCCCGGATCTCCTGATCGGGATCGACCCGGGGCGGGAGACGCGCCGCACCGTTCAACTGACCCGGCGAACGCTCGCGATGGAGACGGTGGAGGTGCGATCCGATCGCTCGTTCGCCCTGCGGGAAACCGCCAGCGGCGCGCAGCGCGTGACCGCCGAGGCGGCGGTGAGCCTGCCGAATCCGGGCGACGATCCCTTCCAGATGATCCAAGTGTTGCCGAGCGTCAGCACCGGCGACCTGGGAAGCGCGTTCCACATGCGGGGCGGGGGAATGGACGAGACCCTGGTCCGCATCGACGGCGTCGAGGTCCGGCAGCTCTTCCACGGGCGGGACTTCGGGGGAATCACCGGGATCATCCCGATGGGCATCGTGGACGAGATGCAGGTCTACCCGGGCGGATTCCCCGCGGAGTACGGGGGCAGGCTCTCCGGCGTCATCGACGTCGACCTGCTCTCCGAGGGTGAGCCCGGCTTCAGCGGACTGGTCGGAGCGGATCTCTTCGCCACGCGGTTCCTGGGGCAGGCCCACGGGGATCGGGGGACGGTGCTCGTCTCGGTGCGCGAAGGCTATCTGGATCGAGTGCTGGAAGCGCTCGAAGACGAGACCGTGGTTCGGCCCGCCTACCGCGATCTGCTCGTCCGGGGAGTCCACCGTTCGAGCGAGACGCGGGAGGTCTCCCTCAACTATCTGCGATCCGAGGACCACATCCTCTACGAGGACGGGTTCACACCGCACAATCTCGACGCCGACTACATCGATCACTACATTTGGACCACGGGACGGTACACCCCCTCGAGTCAGCTCGAGTTCCGAGGCACGCTACACCGCTCCAGCTCCCGATACGTGAGCAGCATGGGTGAGAACGGGAAGAACGATCAGGAGATCGAGCGTGTCGGGGGCCGGTTCCAGGCTCACGTCCTGAGACCGGGCGGTCACTTCATCAAGTTCGGGGGAGAGGTGACCCGGGAGTGGGGAGAGTACGATCTGAGAGCGCGTGAGGTCGTGAACTTCGCGCCCGACGGCACGGCCTCGACGGTGGCGGAGTTCGCCCAGTCGAGTCCGTTCAATCGGATCTACAGCGCGTACTTCCTGCAGGACGAGTGGAGTCCTCATCGTTCGGTCATCCTCGGCCTCGGGTTGCGGGCGACCCACGACACGAAGTCGGATTCACTCCGGTATCACCCGCGGGGCTCCCTCGCGCTCCGGCTGCCGGGGAGCATGACGTTGAAGGGGGCCTGGGGATCCTACGAGCAGTCCCCGTCGTTCGCCCTCGTGGACGACGGCGGCTCGTGGACCCGGAGCGAGCACACCAATCGGGCCGAGCACCGCATCGTGGGGCTGGAGAAGCGCGTCGGATCGATGCGGGTCGG
The DNA here is from genome assembly GCA_025774805.1 of bacterium. GTDB lineage: Bacteria > ARS69 > ARS69 > ARS69 > ARS69 > JALGZR01. The sequence continues at coordinate 10,669 of JALGZR010000067.1, read as the reverse complement.
TCTGGATGCGTACGACAAGCTGTTCCACGAGCTCGACGGAGTGATCACGTGGGTGGAGAACGGTGGCGTCGAGGGACTCGTGATCACCGAAGGCCGCGCACGCGGGGTCGAAGCATACGTGAACCGCAAGACGTCGCACTCGAACCTCTGGTTCTCCTATACCCTCGGACGATCCGAGTGGGGAAACGCCGAACGGACCTACGCGCGGGACTTCGACCGGCTGCACATGTTCACGATCGCGAACACGTACGAGATCGCCCGCGACTGGGACGTGGGGCTCGCTTACACCTATCACAGCGGGGTCCCCTACACGGAGCAGTCGGTCGACTGGAACGAGTCGACCCGGTTGTGGACTCTCGAGGAAGGGGTGCCGAACGGAGCGCGGCTTCCCGACTACCATCGCCTCGATGTCCGCTTGCGTCGGCTGTTCCACTTCGACGACTGGGAGTTGACGGTCTACGCCGAAGCGCTGAACCTCACGAACCACGAGAACGTGCTCTGGTACGTCTGGGGGAAGGAAAACCGGGAAGAAGGCGAGCCGCCCCAGCGCGTCACCCGAACCGGTGTGCCCGGCATTCCCTCGGTCGGGATGGAGATCCGGTTCTAGCCCGGTCCTTCCCCTACGCCGCTTCCGCCTCTCCCCGCTCCTCCAGGGCGGCGGCGAGCAGGTTTCGCAGTGACTCGCGGGTGAGCCCTCGCGTCAATCGGCCGCTCCTGGAGAGGGAGACCGTGCCGGTCTCTTCGGAGACGATGACGACTTCGCAGTCCGACTCCTCGGTGAGGCCGATGGCGGCCCGATGGCGGGTTCCGAGGGTGCGCGAGAGCAGGGGATCCTGAGTGAGGGGCAGGATGCACCCGGCGGCGAGGACCTGGTCGCCCTGGATGACGACCGCTCCGTCGTGCAGCGGGCTCTTCGTCTGAAAGATCGCCTGCAGCAGCTCTTCCGACAGTTCCGCGTGGAGGGGGGTGCCGGTCTCGATCACCCCCTTGAGACCGGCGTGCCCGAGGATGACGATGAGAGCGCCCGTGCGCGTTTCGGCCATCTCGAAGACCGCGGAGACGATCACGTCCACGGAGCCGCCGGTCTCCGCCCGGGTGATGAACGGCCGGACGAGCGGATTCTGGCCCAGGTTGGAAAGCACGCGCCGGAGCTCCGGCTGGAAGACGATCAGAAACCCGATCAACCAGGCGGTCTTCAGGCCGCTGAGGATCGAGTTGAGGCTGTGGAGCCCGAGTTGGCCGGCGAGGAACCCGATGCCGATGATCAGGAGGAGTCCGAGGAACATGGTCAACGCCCGCGTCGAGCGGATGAACATGTAGAGCTTGTAGAAGAGGATCGTGACGATCGCGATGTCGAGGACGTCGAGGACCCAGTGGCTTCCGAGGAAGTTCAGCATGACTCCTCCAGACCCTCCGCCAGGACGCCGGCCGGCGCCGCGAGCACGTTCTCCGTCGTCGCCACCGCCCGGCGGTTGGGCTCGACGTCGTGGACCCGCAGGATCGAAGCCCCGCCCAGGACGGCCAGTACGGACACCGCGAGCGTACCCTCCAGCCTCCGGCCGGTATCGGGGCGCTCCCGGGACTCGCCCGAAGCGGTCGCGAGGAAGGACTTCCGCGACGCTCCGATCAGCACCGGCCGGCCGAGGGCGGAGTACTCGGGCAGACGGCGCAGGATCTCGAAGTTGTGCTCGGCGGTCTTCGCGAAGCCCAATCCCGGATCGATCACGATTCTGCTCTCGTCCACTCCGGCCCGGACCGCGCGTTCCATCGCGCTCTCCAGAAAACGGATCGTCTCCGCCACGACGTCATCGTACTCGACGAGCCGCTGCATGTCCCGCGGTGTGCCCCGCATGTGCATGAGAATCACCGGCGCACCGGTCTCTCCCAGGATCTCGGCCATCCCGGGGTCGCGCTGGAGACCGGACACGTCGTTGACGATCGTCGCACCCTCCGCGAGAGCCCGGCGCGCGACGGCGGCCTTCGTCGTATCGACGGAGACCGGCACGCCCCGCCCGGCGACGCGCTCCAGGACGGGAAGCAGTCTGGCCAGCTCATCCTCCGGCGATAGCGGGGTGGCGCCGGGCCGGGTGGACTCGGCGCCGAGATCGAGCCCGTCCGCCCCTTCGGCGATCATTCGGGTCGCCCGCGCCACGGAGTCCTCGAGGCTCGCGTCGACGCCGCCGTCGTGGAAGGAGTCGGGTGTGAGGTTGAGGATGCCGAGGAGTCGCGTGCGGCGACTCGGCTCGCGACGAGGGAGGAAGGTGGAGAGATCGGACTCGACGTCGCCGGTGACCGGGGTCGTGGGGTAGGGCCGGGGTCGCCTCATCAGCTCGGGGGAGCCTCCTCCATCGGTCCGGTAGGAGCCGGCCCTTCCTTGCTCTTCGAGTCCGGGTCGGTGACGCGGGCGGGATCGGCGGCCCGAGCGGACTGGCTTTGCGGCTCCATCTTCTTGAAGCGTCCCGGAAGGGGCGAGCCCGCCACCAGCAGGCCGAACTCCTCGTCGTCGAGGGTCTCGCGCTCCAGGAGAGCCATGGCGATGGAGTCGAGGATCTCGCGGTCCTTCTCGAGGATCTCACGGGCCCGTCGGCGCCCCGCCTCGACGATGCCCCGGACCTCCTCGTCGATCGCCTCGGCGGTCTCCTCGCTCACGTGGCGGTTCTGAACGATCTCCCGTCCGAGGAAAACCTCCTCGTCGCCCCGTCCGAGCGCGATCGGTCCGAGGCGCTCGCTCATCCCCCATTCGCAGACCATCCGCCGGGCGAGGTTCGTGGCCTCGTCGATGTCCCCCTTCGCGCCGGACGTGATCTCGCCGAACACGATCTCCTCGGCCACGCGACCCCCCATGCCCACCGCCACCTTGGCCAGGCACTGCTCGCGGTTGATGTTGTGGATCTCCTCCTTCGGCAGGAAGTGGGTCGAGCCCAGCGACCGACCGCGGGGGACGATCGTGACCTTGTTCACCGGGAAGGCCTCCGGAATCCGCGCGGAGACGAGCGCGTGCCCCGCCTCGTGGTAGGCGATGATCTCCTTCTCCTTCTCGGAGAGGAGGAGGCTCTTCCGCTCGGGACCCATCGCCACCTTGTCCTTGGCGTCGAGCAGATCGATCATCGTGACCTGCTCGCGGTTGCGGCGGGCGGCCAGGAGGGCGGCCTCGTTCATCACGTTCGCGAGGTCGGCTCCGGAGAAGCCCGGGGTGCCGCGCGCGATCTTGTCGAGATCTGCCTCGGTGTCGAGCGGGATCGGCTTCGCGTGCACCTTGAGAATGCCGAGGCGGCCACGGACGTCGGGCATGTCCACGACGATCTGCCGGTCGAAGCGGCCCGGCCGGAGCAGAGCCGGGTCGAGCACGTCGGGACGGTTCGTGGCCGCGATCAGGATCACGCCCTCGGACGAGTCGAAGCCGTCCATCTCGACGAGGAGCTGGTTCAGCGTCTGCTCGCGCTCGTCGTGGCCCCCGCCCAGACCGGCGCCGCGGTGCCGGCCGACGGCGTCGATCTCGTCGATGAAGATGATGCAGGGGGCGTTCTTCCGCCCCTGCTCGAAGAGGTCGCGTACCCGCGACGCCCCGACTCCGACGAACATCTCGACGAAATCGGACCCCGACATGGAGAAGAACGGCACTCCCGCCTCACCGGCCACCGCCTTCGCCAGGAGCGTCTTCCCGGTGCCCGGGGCGCCGAGGAGGAGCGCGCCCTTCGGGATCTTGCCTCCGAGCTTCTGGAACTTCGCCGGCTCGCGCAGGAACTCGATGATCTCCTGGAGCTCCTGCTTCGCCTCGTTCGCTCCGGCGACGTCCTCGAACGTGACCTTCGGGCGATCCCCGCCGGCCAGGAGCCGGGCCCGGCTCTTGCCGAACGTAAAGGCGCGGTTTCCGCCGGTCTGCATCTGGCGCATGATGAAGATCCAGATGCCGAGAATCAGGAGGATCGGGAGCCACGCGAAGAGGATCTGTGTCCACTTCGTGCCCGGTACGCCCACGCTGATCTTGACGTTCGGATTCTTCTCCCGGACGAGCTCGAGGAGCCCTTCCTCCTGGCGGGGGATGGTCACCTTGAACCGCGAGTACGGCTGATTATTGACGCCCTGGTAGTCGGTCATGGCGGGGGCCTTCAGCTCCCCGTGGACCTCCTGGTCCACGATGTGGAGCTGATGGATGTTGCCCTCGTCGACCTGCTGGATGAACTCGGTGTAGATGATCTGGGCCTCGCGCCCCTGATTGTTGTAGACGGTCTGGAAGATCACCAGGAACAACAGGATGAGCACGGCCCAGAAGGCCATCGTCTTCGTGGCACGGCCGTACCGGGGCGGCTCCCTCTTCGGAGGCCGCGAATCCGGGTCCTGCGGAGATCCCGGCGGGCGGTGCCCGCTCGGCTCTCGATCACTCATGGCTTGCCTCGTCGTCGCGCGGATCCGGGTCCCAGGACGGGAGGTTGTCTCCGTCCAGAACCGTGATGTAGGGCAGGTTTCGGAACCTCTGCGCGTAGTCGAGTCCGTAGCCCACCACGAACTCGTCGGGAATGCGAAATCCCACCAGATCGATCGGCACATCGACCCTCCGCCTCTCGTACTTGTCGAGCAGCGTCACGACTTTCAGAGAGAGGGGGTTCCGGGCGAGAAGGAGCTCGCGGAGGTATTCCAGCGTGAGCCCCGTGTCGACGATGTCCTCTACGATCAACACGTGGCGCCCCTCGATGTTCAGCCCCAGGTCGGAGAGGATCCGAACGACGCCGGAGGACTCGGTCTTGTCCTCGTAGCTGGACACCACCATGAAGTCCATCTCGCAGTGGATCTCCATGGCCCGCACGATGTCGGCCAGGAAGATGAATCCCCCCTTGAGGATATTCACGAGGATCGGATTCTTGCCGGCGTACTCGTCCGCCAGCTCGCGCCCGAGCTCTCTCACCCGGGTCTGGATCTCGTCCTCGGTGATCATGACCTGACCGACCCGAGCGATCATTGTCGACTCAGGACTCATCTTCTCGCCGTCTTCCTTCCGGGGGTCGATCCCCGGCGGTTGGGGGCCTCGAACCCGTCCCACCGGCGGGAGCCGCCGGGACGACTTCGACGCGGAGGGCCGTTTTCGTCTCATCCGTGATCCGAATGCGCCGGTCCACCTGAAATCCCGGAATCCAGAGGATCCCCCGCCCGTCGACCACGAGCGGCACGGTGTCCCGCCAGACCCGCGGGACCTTCCGGTCGACGAACAGATCCTGGACCTTCGCCGACCCCCCGAGACCCAGCGGCCGGTACCGGTCTCCCGGTCGCCGGCTCCGAACCCGCAGGGGGGGCACGATTTGCACCGCGTCCATCCAGGCCACGGTCGGGCTCGAGACGCGGCGGGGATCTTCGGGAGGCGGCTCCACGGGCTCGACCGTCAGATGCACCCGGACCCCGGGAGATTCGGGGTGACCGCCGGGCCATTCGACACTCCCCGGGACCGCGATGTCGCACTCTCGCGCGACGACGGGGGGGGGATCGGTTCGCTCGAGACGGACTTCGGTGGGCTCCACGGAGCCCCGCAGGCCGCCCGGCAGCTCGAGAACGCACCGGGCGCCCTCTTTCCAGGCGCGAGCGAGACGATCGAGTGGATCGAAACCGACGGTCGGGGGATCGAGGGCGAGCTTTCGAAAGGCCTCCCGCAGCAGCGTCGACAGGACAGTGGGATGATAGAGGGCGCCCCGGGGCCCATCAAGGACCATTTCCCCCGGGCTCTCCGATACGAGCAGTTCCGCGCGTGCCGCCGCCGCCAGACCGCGCAGATGGTCGTCGAGCCCCGCGAGGATGCGCGTCGTGCGTCCCACGGTCCGGGCGATCTCCGGGTTCTCCCGCCGAAGGCGCGGCACCACGTCGGCTCGGAGGCGCGCGCGCAGGTTCGATCCGTCCTCGTTTGTCGGATCGACGAGCCAGGGGATTTCGCGCGCCCGGAGGTATGCGATGATCTCGGCCCGGGTGCAGTCGAGGAGAGGCCGGATCACTCCATCCTCCCGGCGATAGCGGGGAAGGGAGAGGCCCCGAGGGCCGGCGCCGCGCAGGAGCTGGGCGAGGAAAGTCTCGAGACGGTCGTCGGCGTGGTGACCGACCGCGACGACAGCGGGGGAGTCGGTGGGTGTGCGGGCGTCGGTGACTTGGTCGGTCCTGGTGGCGTTGGCGGCGATGGCGGCGGCGCCGGCGACGGGGGTGGCGGCCCCCCTGGCGCTGCCGGCCGCGGTTGCCTCGCGGGCGACGCGGTGGAGGAAGCGGTAGCGCTCGTCACGGAGGGCGGCTTCGGAGGGGGGGGAGATCGTTGGGACTGCCGCGGCGGGGCGGCCTGAGGCTGCGGCGGGCCCGTCGTCGGAGGAGTCGGCCGAGCCGCGTCGGGGAGCGACGCGACGATCGACGTGCAGCGGGATGCCCCAGCGTTTCGCCCATTCCCGGACAAATGCAACGTCACTGCGGGACCGCGGACGGACCGCGTGGTCGAAGTGAGCCGCGATCACCGTCGTATCGAAGTCGTCCCGCAGGTCGAGGAGGACCCGAAGAAGGGCCATCGAGTCCGGGCCGCCAGAGACACCCACGACCACCGTGGTGCCCGAGGGAAGAAGCCCCTCGCGCCGCACGGTCTCGCGCACGGCATCGGCAAGCGTGGGAGGGTTGGTGGTCATGATGGCTCCCGGTCCGTCGAGGCGGTCGGACAGGCCTCATCGGGCCCGTTTTCAGCTACTTGGGCCCGCTAGCCAGTTTACTCGACCGACGGGGGTGCTGCACGGGGGGCGGCGGGGCCTGGATGATGGGTCGGTGGCGGAGTGCGGAAGACGGCCGCGCGGGACCGGACGGGGTGGGGGAGAGGTCGGTCCGGAGGGTCCGGGGAGGAATCGGATTGAGGGCTTCGAGTGCTTGGGTCTTCGGAAGCCGAGCCACGGTGGGGCTGTCCACCATAGGGTCAGAGTTCGCGTTGGGAGCGGGGACCCGGACGTGACGGTGCGGAAAGGGACGGCCCCGTAGTGGCCGCTCCGCCCCCCAGCCGCCGCCCCGCCATTCCGCCGCCGTAACGCCCTACACGCCAATATCTTCCGGATCGGCTTCCCCCTTGGCTCACCGGAGAGATCCCCCCGCCTGTCCACCACTCCCGCCCGAGAGAGACAGGATTGGGGCGGATCTCTCTCTGTCTCGGCTCTCTACCGCGAAACGGTGGACAGAGGCGTACGGCTCGGGACCCCGGAGCGAACGAAAAGCGGAAAGCGAGCCGAAGTGGTGGACACGCCTGTGCTGCTCGGGACCCCGGAGGGGGCGGAGGGCGGAAAACGGGGGCGGGTGGTGGACAAGGAGGGAGGTGCGGCTCAGGGCCACGTGATGTCGATCCGCCCGACATGTAGCAGGTCATCGTCGTGGCTGCCGCAAATAGCGAAGAGTCCTTTGCGAGAAAGAGCTGCCCCACATCCGTTGGGAGCGTTCGCGACTGGGATGATCCATTCCCCACCGACATCGGAAAGCTCCATGTAGGACAGGTAGCTCCTGTTACCATCTTCGATTTCCGTACATCTAAGCAGAAAACGTCCGTCAGCCGAAATAGCGGACGGAGTAGATCCCCGCTCGACTAGTTGCCCTCTGTCCGGACTACTGCCTCTCTTCAGGGAGCGAGCAAGTTCCTGGCTGGCGGGGGCCACATCGACCTCATATCGCTGCAAGATCTCGCCCTCATACGAGACTAGCATGTATGAAGGCATGGGTCCGCCACCAGTCGTCACCACGAGGGCTCGCTTCATGCCTGGGAGATCACTCTGCACCATCACGCGCAAGTGAGTAAGTGACGGCAGAAGAGGCTCGATGGTCATTTCTCCTGCCTTGTTTTGGCGGATCACGTGGGGAAACGGGAATGACCTGTCTCGACATGGAGGATCGCGATACTGGGGACCCACGCATGGAATCGGTATCAATTGCGGAGTCCACTTTGCGGGAGGCACCCACGACGAGAGCCACGTATGCGGAGGGATGGCCGTCCGCAAGCCCAGTTCTCTATCGAAGTAATAGATGACACCATCGCCACACCACGCGAAGTGGCCGAGGTCTCCACTAGCGATCCCAACGGGAGTTCCGCCTTCGATCGGAACGGCGACAAGCGTCTCGCGGCCCCATCCGTACTGACACAGGATCCACCGGCCATCCGGAGCCCAGTTCACGTAACCGCAGTACTGGTCAGTCAGGCGCCAAGGGCCACGATCAGGCTGCTCAACATCTATCGCGTGAAGCCCCTCCTCGCCAGGCAAGCGGCCATTGAACACGACGATCGCATCCGTTGGTGACCATCTGTTTCGAAATGGAAGGAAGCCCGAGACCGTGGTGATCTCTGTGAACTCGGCGGTTGGTGCAATAGCCGTGTCAGACGGGACGCTTGTCAGACCGATGCCGGCCACGAGAAGCAGGAATCCGACGATCATCGCGAAATGGTCCTGTAGTGGGCCGCGATTGATCCTCGACTCGTTGTCAGCGGATAGATGGGACTGGTGCCTGGGCGAGGTGTTGCCAGTGACGGTATCATCGGTATGTCGCCTTCACCCGGCCCCAGCTCGAACCGTCGATGGCGGTTGGATCGCCGAGAATGATCTCCCCAGCAATGACTTGTACCGTTGGGCACCCATCCACTGACAACATGAGGTGGGTATTCGACCCAGCGTTCGTGAATCCGTTGCGGGGTTCGAATGCTGTTATGTGTTGAGCCAACGATCCCTCAAGATAGAACTCCGCCGTTAACAGGCCGTAAGACCAGCCACAATAGTACCAGAGGTAGAGTCGGCCGGAGTCACCCGGCAAGATGCCCAAGTTGGACATTGGATCCGTCGGATCATCAGTGATCGACCAACCGAACTCCGTGAACCCGTTTCTACCGGCTGGGATAATGCAGACATAGTCGCTTGTTCTACACGGTTGTCCTGATGTGGTAAAGCCCGTCCATTCGTTAGGGTTGAACACCGGTATCGATTTGCAGTTATAGCTGACATTGACGCCCGTCCCCCCATTGTCCCCCATGCAGAGTTCTCCCTCAAGGGAGGGGGCTGGATCGGCGAACGCGAACAAGCAGGCTAGGGCGGCCAGCCCGATGAGAGAGCGATATCTCAATGCCGACATGACGAAGACTCCAGGGGGAGATGCGAAGGAACCTTGACCCATCCAATTGTAGCCACACCTTCGACCGATCTCAAGGAACGCTCATTGCACCCAGAACGGACCAGATCGTCCGGCGGGCGAGAGGGGCGGGGCGGGCAGGACCAGAGGTGGCTGGCACGTCTTACCGTAGCGTCCACGACGCATCACCGCACGCAGCTTCCCGCGCTACCTTGTCCGGCGGCGAGAGGGGCGGGGCGGAGCAGGATCACGAGTGGCCGGCGCGGCCCACCGTTGCGTCGACGACACACCATCGCACGTCGGCTTCCACGCTACCTCGTCCGGCGGCGAGAGGGGCGGGGCTATTGTTGGCCTATTCGCTCCATGCTCACCGATATATAGCTTTCACGCGGCCCCACGTGCGGGAGTCGACGGAGACGACCGGGTAGCAACCGTCGAGCTCGTCCCAGCCGGTGCAGGGCTCCGCGGCGACACTCGACAGGCCATAGTAGATGTGGGACGCGTAGTATTCGTCGCAGATGCGGAGGGAGCAGTTTACCTCGTTTTGGTGCGAGGGAGCGAAGCAGAGCTGTCCCCCGGCTCCGGCCGCGTCGCGGAGCACGACCTCGGCCACGGGCTCAGACTTGAAGCACTCGGGATAGCGAAGGATCGGCGACTCGTTCGTTCCGAGGTTCACGACCCCGTTCATAGGGATGAGGTCCACGACCTCGAGATCACCCACGAGTGAGAACTCCGAACCCGAGGATGGGACGACGCAGTTCTGGGTCCAAATGTAGAAGCTCTTGTCTCCGGTCCACGGGGCGACGTGTCCTTGGTACGGCACGTTCGGGGATTCGGAGATGCTCACGCAGACCTCGACCGGGGAGCGTGAAATGAACCAGGGATACGCGGACAAATCGGGCGATGCGAGACCACGTCCGGGGACGAGGGTGGCGAGCAACGAGCCCGCCACAAGGAGATTCCTGGTCATGACGGCCTCCCGGGGCCGTCAAGGCAAGTCGCCGACTCGGCCCCTTTCGTCGGCAACAGTCAGCATAGCAGTCAGGGCGCCTGGACCTCAAGGAGTCGGCCGAGCGGACTGCACTAGGGTCCGCGACTGACTTGCCCGGGACGTTTTGTAACACGCACTAGGCTGGACCCACGACGAGCCGGAGTGGCAGCGGCACGGCTGCGTCATCCGGCGGCGAGAGGGGCGGGGCGGAGTAGGACCACCAGTCGGCACCGGAAAACTGCTCCCGTCCCCGGCTGGCGCGCCGGCCCCCCTACCGGAAGATCGCCTTGGTTTCCGACCAGGACGTCTCGTCCGCGGAAATGGGCTCAGTCGAGTCAAACACGGCATAGAGCCCATAGGGACCGAAGAACTCCAGGACATCGGTGCGCGGATCCGATGGATCCAATTCGCCGACTGAATTGCCATTGTCTTGGAACAAGGCGCTTACGCCGCTGAAGATCGGATGGGCCCCGTCCCGAATCCTGTGGAAAAGAGAAATGGCGTAGTCTCCGGGTGTTAACCCACCCCGCGCCGTTCGGCGCGAAGAACCGGAGGACTACGCCATGCCGCACGATAGCA
>JALGZR010000144.1 GCA_025774805.1 bacterium | reverse complement strand
CTGTCTCGCCCACCGTGAGTTCGAGCGGCTCGAGGAGGGTCGCTACGAGGTCGTGATCGACTCCACGCTCGAGGACGGTCACTTGAGCTACGGAGAGTGTCTTCTCGAGGGACGAGAAGAAGAAGAGGTTCTGATCTCGTCCCATGCCTGTCATCCCTCGATGTGCAACGACAATCTCTCCGGCAATGTGATCGCGACCCTTCTGGGCACTCTGCTGCGAAAAAGTAGGACGCGGTACTCCTATCGCGTCCTGTTCATTCCGGGCGGGATCGGATCCGTGGTGTGGCTCAGTCGAAACGTGGAGCGCCTGAACCGGATTCGGCACGGCCTGGTATTGGCCTGCCTCGGGGACTCCGCCGGCTTCACCTACAAGAAGAGCCGCCCCGGAGACTCCGAGATCGACCGGGTGGCCCCGTACGTGCTTCGAAACCGAAATCGCCCCCACGACGTGGTGGAGTTCTCCCCTTACGGATACGACGAGCGCAACTTCGGGTCTCCCAAGTTCAACCTGCCGGTCGGCTCGCTGACTCGCTCCCCGCACTCGGGATTCCCTGGGTACCACAGCTCCGGAGATGACCCGGGCTTGGTCAGTCCCGATCGGCTCGCGGAGGCCCTGGACGTCTGCCTCGAGATCATCGCCGTGCTCGAAGGAAACCGGCGATACCTGAACCTGATCCCCGAGGCCGAGCCGCAGCTCGGAAAGCGAGGTCTCTACGGGATGATGGGCGGCTTGCAGCGGCGGGCCGATCTGGAGATGGCCCTTCTCTGGGTCATGAACCTTTCCGACGGCGAACACGACCTCCTCGAGATCGCGGAGCGCTCGGGTCTACCGTTCCCTCTCGTGCGCCGCGCCTGCCGACTCCTCCGTCAGCACGGGCTCGTCGAGCCGATCCCGGGATAAGCGGGCCGATCGACCGACCCCCGAATCAAACCTCATCAAAAACACTCAATCCTGTCAAAAAGAAATACTTATTGTCTATGGAATGTCCGAATCGCGTTCGCGTATAATTGAATGTGCTTCCTTCCGAGTTTTCCGGCCACGGCACTGATCTTTGCCGACGGTCTTGTCTCGACGGAAGCATCTCGAGTGCCGCGTCTCCTGAGACGCGACCCAGCGACCTGAAGTCGAATCACGGCCCTACAGACGCATCCAGAGGGACGCATCGTGAGAGTGGGAATACTCGCCGGAGGCATGGGCTCCCGCCTCTCCGAAGAGACGGAGAGCAAACCGAAGCCGATGGTGGAGATCGGCGACCGTCCGATTCTCTGGCACATCATGAAATACTATTGGCACTTCGGATTCGATGAGTTTGTCGTGGCCCTGGGATACAAGGGCGAGCAGATCAAGCGGTTCTTCGTCGATTACTGTTCGTTCAACGGAGACCTGACCGTCGACCTGTCGAACGGGATGTACAAACGTGAGGGGAGGGTGCGTGAGGCCTGGAAGGTCCGACTCGTCGAGACGGGCCTGATGACCGGAACCGGGGGGCGGATCAAACGGCTCGCGCCCCTTCTGGGGGACTCGACATTCATGCTGACGTGGGGAGACGGAGTGTCGACGGTCGATCTGCCGGCCCTCATCGATTTTCACCGTTCGCACGGACGGTTGGCCACGGTGACGGCGGTTCGACCTCCCGCCCGCTTCGGGAAGCTCGAGATCCGGGGGGATGCGGTGGTCCGTTTCTCCGAGAAGCCCCAGATCGACGAGGGGTGGATCAACGGGGCCTTCTTCGTGCTCGAGCCCGGGGTTTTCGGCTACATCAACGGAGACGAAACACAGTGGGAGCGGGGCCCGCTGGATCGGCTCGCGCGTGACGATCAGCTTCGGGCCTTCAAGCACGAGGGCTTCTGGCAGTGCATGGATACGCTTCGGGACCGAAAGCTGTTGGATAGCCTCTGGAGTCAGGGCGAGGCCCCTTGGAAGGTCTGGGACTGACGAACGACTACTGCGGAACCGGTGGCGAAACCGTCGGGCATCCGTAGAACTACAACGGAGCAAAGGGGAAACGACAACCGTGAGAGTCCTCATCACCGGCCACGAAGGATACATCGGATCGATCCTGACTCCTCTCGTCACGGCCGCAGGGCACCAGGTCGTGGGGCTCGACAGCGGTCTGTTCTCGAACGGCGATTTCGGCGCTTCCCCCGCAGAGGTGCCCACACTCGCGATCGACGTGCGGGACGTCGAGCGGGAGGATCTCGTGGGCTTCGATGCCGTCATCCATCTGGCCGGCCTCTCCAACGATCCCCTCGGAGATCTCGATCCCCGGTGCACCTACGAGATCAACCACGAAGCGTCGGCACGTCTCGGCTGGCTCGCGAAACAGGCCGGCGTCCCACGATTCCTGTTCGCTTCCTCTTGCAGCCTGTACGGAGCCGCGAGCGCTCTCGACATCCTGGATGAGACGGCCCCATTCAACCCGGTCACACCGTACGGTAAGTCAAAGGTCCTGGCAGAGCGCGATCTGTCGCGACTGGCGGACAACACCTTCAGTCCGACGTACCTCCGCTGCGCCACGGCCTACGGCGTCTCGCCCCGGCTTCGGGCCGATCTCGTCGTCAACAACCTGACGGGCTACGCGATGGTGCAGGGAGAGGTGTTGCTCAAGAGCGACGGGACCCCCTGGCGGCCGCTCGTTCACGTCGAGGACATCGCTCTCGCCTACCTGACGATCCTGCACGCGCCGCGCGAGACGATTCACGACGCGGCATTCGACGTGGGCCGGAGCGGAGAGAACTACCAGATTCGCGCCGTGGCGGAGATCGTCCAGCGGACGATTCCCGGGTCCCGGATCCGGTTCGCCGACGGGGCCGGGCCGGACCTGCGGTGCTACCGGATCAGCTGTGAGAAGATCGAGGGCACGTTTCCCCAGTACCGCCCGCGGTGGACCGTACAACGGGGAGTCGAGGAGCTCTACGACGCCTATCGCGAGAGGGGATTGACCGCGGACCGCTTCCTCGGACCGGAGTATCTCCGGCTCGAGGAGATCAAGCGCCTGATCGGCACGGGCGAGCTGGACGCGGACCTGCGCTGGAACCGGCCCGCCTCCCGGCGGCAGTGGGCGCGGGAGGCGTGATGCACGACTCGACGACGGCCTGCCGATCGTGCGGCGGCGCGCGACGTCAGGAGATCCTCTCCTTCGGACTCATGCCGCTCGCGGATCGTCTCCTTACCGAAAAGCAGCTCTCACTGCCCGAGCCGCGCTTTCCGCTGACGGTTCTCTACTGCGAAGACTGCTCACTCGTCCAAATCCGGGAGACCGTCTCTCCCGATCTCCTCTACCGTAGCGACTACCCCTACTACTCGTCGTGCTCGGACTCGTGGCTTCGCCACTGCCGGGACAACGCCAGGGAACTGATCGAGATTCTCGGCTTGAACGGCTCGAGCCTGGTGATGGAGATCGCCTGCAATGACGGCTACATGCTCAGGAACTTCCACGAGTGGGGCATTCCGGTGCTCGGGATCGACCCCGCCTCGGGACCGGCCACCGCTGCGGAGTCGCTGGGCATCCCCGTCATCACCGACTACTTCACGGAGGACCTGGCCGGAGGGCTGCGCGATGCCGGCCGACGGGCGGACCTGATCCTCGCGAACAACGTCCTGGCTCACGTCGCCGATCTCACCGGCTTCGTGTCCGGCATCCGCTCGGCTCTCGAGCCGGGGGGGATGGCGGTGCTGGAAGTGCCCTACGTCCGGGATCTCATCGAGCACTGCGAGTTCGACACGATCTACCACGAGCACCACTGCTACTTTTCCGTCACCTCGCTGCGGCACCTGTTCTCGAGCCAGGGCCTGTCACTGAACGACGTTCGTCGCCTGCCGACGCACGGGGGCTCCCTCCGGCTGTACGTGGGAAAGAGCCCGACGGTCTCGGACTCGGTCCGGGCGCTGTTGGAAGAGGAGAAGAGGGATCGGATCGATCGGATCGATGCCTATCGGACGTTCGCGCAACGGGTCGGGACGGTCCAGCAGACCCTTCGCGAGCTCCTCGATGATCTCCGGAGTGCGGGCAAGAGGCTGGCCGCCTACGCCGCCTCGGCCAAGGGCGCGACCCTCCTCAACTCGGCGGGGATCGGGCGGGACCTCCTCGACTACGTGGTCGACCGAAACCCTCACAAGCAGGGGAGCTTCATGCCCGGGGTACACCTGCCGGTGTGCGATCCGGCGCGCCTGCTCGAAGACCGGCCGGACTACGTACTGCTCCTGGCCTGGAATCTCAAAGACGAGATCCTGGAGCAACAGGCCGAATACGTCGCTCGGGGAGGCCGCTTCATCGTTCCGGTCCCGGAGCCGGCGGTGATCTGATCCTCCCCTCGCACCGGGCGAGGCTGCCTATCCCGGCGATCGTCGCAATCTCTCGGCGGCCGCGGCGAGCCCGAACACCAGGAGGATCTCGAAGCTTGGCGGACCGGCGAACCCCTCCGTACTCAGCGAGTTCACCACCAAGAACAGCATGACGGCGGAGACGGTGATCCGGTCGCGGCGCAGCTCCCGCCCGATTCCGGGTCCCCAGAGCCGTCCCGGGAAGAGAGTGATCATCACGGGAACCCAGAGCAACAGGACTCCCGTCGCTCCGAAGTCGAGGAGCGTCTGGACGAGGGCGTTGTGCGCGTAGCCGCCCCCCCGCGACCACGAGATGAGGTTGATGGTGATCCACCGGGACGAGAGGAAGCCGTGCCCGAGAAGCGGTCTTTCCCCGATGTGCGGGGCGATTCCATCCCACAGCTCGGCCCGTCCGCTGAACTGCAGAATCTCGTCCGCGGACTGACCGCGGAAGAGATATCGGGTCACCGCGTCGTAGTTGCCCTCCAGGTCCCGGAGAGCGTCGGCGGGGCTGTGGCCGACGATCACCGAAAGGACGAGCAGAGTTGCGAGCAGGCACGTCAGCGCGGTCGCGAGCGGGGGTCGGAGGAATCGTCGCCCGAGGATCGCCGCGGCGGCGATCCCAAGCGCGGCCAGGGGCCCCCGGGAGTGGGTCGCGATCACGATCCCGGCCGTGGCGGCGAGCCAGATCCAGGGAGTCACCCGTGCCCGGAGCGAGGTCTGCGGAATCCCGAAGAGGGAGCGTGCGAAAATCGAAATGGCCGCGGCCCCGGCGAGAGTCCCCACCGTAATCGGGTGAATGTGGAACCAGGAGAAGCGATCGAACTCCCGCCAGGCGTGAGTCATACGCGTGGCGGGAAAGAGCACGGCGATCGTCGCGGCGACGAGCACGTAGAGGACGAGGGAACGGTGGAGCGCGTCGAGCAGACGACGGGGCCCTAAGAGCCGAAGCGCGACACCGACGACCAGCAGGAGAACCACGCACTGGACGCCCCGGACGAGGGAGAGCATCCGGACCGGGGACCAGAGTGCGGAGACCATGGCGAGCAGACAGTATCCCGCCAGCAGGACCTCGACCCGGCCGGGCCGCGTCCATCGCATTCGCGTCGAGACGACGACCACAACACCGGCCGCCGCGATCAAACCGTAGACCGCGATCTCGAACAGGA
>JALGZR010000066.1 GCA_025774805.1 bacterium | reverse complement strand
GACGGTCAGACCCAGGAAACGGTAGACCCCGCCCATCCACTGGCTGTCGCGCAGGGCCAGGTAGTCGTTGACGGTGACGAGGTGCACGCCTTTCCCGGTCAACGCGTTGAGGTAGAGGGGGGCCACGGCGACGAGCGTCTTCCCCTCGCCGGTGGCCATCTCCGCGATCTTGCCGTGGTGCAGGGCGATGCTGCCGACGAGCTGCACGTCGTACGGGATCATGTCCCAGGTCACCGGGTGGCCGACGACGTCCCAGGTGCGGCCCAGGAGGCGGCGGCAGGCGTCCTTCGCCAGCGCGAGGGCCTCCGGCAGCAGATCGTCGAGGGTCTCGCCCTCCGCGAGCCGGCGGCGGAACTCCTCGGTCTTCCGCGGAAACTCCTCGTCCGGGAGCGAGGCCAAGGTCTCGCACTCCCGGTGGATGGCGTCGATCTGGGGGCGGTAGCGGCGGACGATCCGTTCCTGTCGGCTCCCGAAGATCCGACGCAGGAGGTTCAGAATCATGGCCTCGGTTCCTGGGACCCGTGTCGGCGGGCCGATGGCCCCACGACGGGTCGGTTCGCGGAGCGAAGAGCCTAGCGAAGCGAAATCCGCAGTGTCAAGGAAGCGGGAGGGCGTGGAAGACCCCCCCGAGGGTCCCGAGGAACACGTAGTCGGGGTTCGCGGTGGGCGAGGTGAAGACTTCCGCCTCGAGGAACCGCCTCTCGCGAACGCGCCCGTCCGCGAGCTCGACGTAGTGGAGGACCCCATCGTAGCTCGGGACGGCGACGACCTCTCCCAGAACGAGAGGAGACGCGTCGAAGCCGCGCTCCGCCTCGAGGGCCCAGCGAGTCTCTCCGGTGTCCGGATCGAGCGCCACCAGTCGACCCTTCCCCGTCCCCATGAGCAGGAGGCCGCCGGCGAGGCAGGGGCGGGCGTTCACCGTCGCTCCGAGGGCGACTCGCCAGAGCGTGCGGCCGTCCCCCGCATCCAGCGCCACGGCGGTGCCGTCGGCCGTGCCGACGTAGATCCGTCCCGTCTCGGCGGCGTGGGCGGCCGCGGCGAGAATCCGCGAGCCCAGGTCCGCGCGCCAGATGACCTCCCCGCTGCCGGTGTCGACGCAGTAGAGGACTCCGTCGAGCGATCCGACGACGACCCCGTCCGGGGCGACGGTCGCAGGGGAGGCCCGGACCGCGTCGCCGGTCGTCACGCGCCAGCGCCGATCGCCTCCGGCCGGGTCGAAGGCGTGGATCGCTCGGTCGTAGGACCCGACGACCACGAGTCCGCCCGCGACGCAGGGGCTCGAGACGATGCGCCCGCCGGTCTCCGCCTCCCAGAGGCGCGTGCCCGTCCGGACGTCGACGGCGAGGAGCTTGCCCCCGTACGTCCCGACGAAGGCGGTCTCCCCGATCACCGTCGGGGAGGATCCGACTCCCGATCCCGCGGCGTGCGACCATCGGGCTTCTCCCGTCTCCGCCGCGAGCCCGTAGAGAGTCGAGTCCCGGCAGCCGAAGACCACCAGGTCCTCCACGAGCGCGGGGGACGACGTGATCGGCCCCCGGGTGCGAAACGCCCACGCCGTGGCGGGCGGGCCCACCGCCGGAGACGGGACGGCGCGGGCGACGTGGGCCGACTCGGGAGGGGGCGAGGTTCGGGCGCGGACCTCGCCGTCGGACGTCGGTTCCCCGATCTCGCCCGGCGGAGGGGAATCGGACCGCTCCCCCGCTCCCGTCACCAGGCCCACGAGGCGATCCTCGATTCCGAGCGGGGGATCCTCGTCGCCGGTCGGGGCGGGGGCGACCCCGTCCCTCCAGGCCCACCAACCCGCGAGGAGGGCGGCCAGGCCGAGGGTCGCGAGCCCCGCCGTCCGGGCGGGACGCCCGAGGGGCACCCGTCGGGGCGACCCGGGCGGAACCGTCCGGGCGGCCGGCGACTGCTCCGCAAGGGGAGGACCGGTGCGGGGCGGGCCGCCCCTCGGAGAGGGGATGCGACACTCCGCCCGCATCCGGGCGAAGGGCTCCGGTTGGCCCGCCCGAGTCAGCTCGACGGTGTCCCCCGGCACGAGCGTCAAGACCTCCGGAGCCTCGACGGACTCCGTCCCGTCGGCCCGGGTCCGCTGGATGGTCACCTCGGTCGAGGGCAGGGCCCAGGCCTGATTCTCGAGCATGACGACGAACGCGGTGCCGGAGGGAGCATCGGCCCCGAGCCGTCCGAGACGGGCGTCGAGATCCGCGGAGCCGTGGGGATCATGCAGACGGCGAAGAGCGTGCGCGAGGGAGTCGGAGGGAGAGTCGGGCACCGCGAGGACCACGTCAAGAGCGCCGGGACCCCGTCCCGTCTCGACGTGCACCCGGAATCCGGGAGCCGGCGCCAGGCCCGACTCGATCGCCACCCGTCCCGGCTCCGCTCGCGACGCCATCATCCCCTCCCCCTTCACCCCCGGATCCCGCTCCTCATCCCAGCCAATGTAGCACCAGTCCGGCCACGAGCGGGATTCGGAAGTTGTCGTCCACGGGGATCGGGAGAACCTCGACGATCGCCGCGGCCATCGCCCCGGCGGCCAGGACTCCGGGAGAGAGTCCGGGGACGAGAAGCCAGGCCGCACCGAACGAGGCGACGAGCATGGCGAGAAACCCCTCGAGCGACTTTCGGAAGAGGGGCGTTCGACCCCACGCCTTTCCGACCATGGCGGCCAGCGTGTCTCCCACGATGAGGTAGATCAGCGCGGCCGCCGCCACCTCCCGTTCGAAGAGATACACGACCACGAGGGAGCTCACGACCATGTAGGTCGAGCCGGTGATCTCGGTCCTCTCGTGCCGGCGAAGGAGATGCCCGAAAAACGCCGTGAAGTAGGACCGCAGCTTCGGATGGTGGATCTTGACGAGATCGGCGACGAGGAGAGCCGCCGCCCCGACGATCAGGATCCGCTTCGCCCAGGCCAGCGGGAGGTGGAGGATCCCGAGCGGAATGACGATCGCCGCGAGGTGCACGGCCTTGCGGGGCGCCTCGTAGCGGACCCGCTCCGCGGCGGCCTGCGCCTCCTCGCGCATCCGCTCCGCGGCGGCCTGCGCCTCCCCGCGCATGCGCTCGGCCACGTCCTCCACCTCGCCCCGCACCCGATCGGCCGCGGCCTGCGCCTCCCCGCGCACGCGCTCCGTCGCACGGAGCAAAGTGGCCCGGGCCCGAAGCTCCGCGAGGTAGTCTCCGGACGGAGCGGGTCGACCCGTTCGGTCCCGACCGTCCCACCGGCCGCGCTGGGGACCGGCCGCGCTGCGCCGCCCGGTCACGAGAACGGCCACCAGCTCTCCCGAGGAGTCGAGCACCCGAATGTCGACGGTCGAGTCCTCGGTCAGCACGAAGGAGAAGTCCACCTGGCGTCCGAGATCCCGAGCGGCGAACTTCCGGATGTCGGTCCCGACCCAGAGGTACTGTCCGCCCTCCTCCTCGGTGACGAACACCTGGCCGAGGGGCCGGTGAACCGCGATGCCGCGCGGCGACACGAATTGTCCCTCCTCCGCGCCGAGGCGCCCGAAGGTGTCGAGCGGCAGCAGATCGTCGCGCAGCTTGTGGATTCGGTGTGCGGCCCGGTCCACGGCGAGCACGTTTCCGAAGTAATCGATCTCGATCGCGTCGAAGGAAGCATCCGTCGCGTCGAGGGACTCCGCCGTGCGACTCGCCCGAAGATCTCCGGCCCGGCCGAAGAGTCGAAGCCGCCGGCCGTCGCGATCGGCGATCGCGATCCCTCCCCTCTTGCCCCTGGCGAGCCGTTCCCCGATCCGCGTGGCCGCGACGTCGACCGGACGGTCGAAGGCGACCTCCAGGCCGAACGTCGACCGCGCGCCGGTGTCCGCGTCCAGTCGGAAGACCGCGTTGAAGCGACGATCACACACGTAGAAGACCCCGTCGCCCGCCGCCGCGATTCCCGTGGGCTCGAGAAAGCCGTCGAAGGACCGGACGGGTTCGAGGGAGCGCCCGTCGTGCTGCAACAGGACGACGCGTCGGTTTCCCCGATCGGTGATCGCGACGCGACCCTCGGGATCGAGCGTGACGTCGTGGGGCGAGGAGAGGGGCCCCAGCGGGGTGCCCTCCCCGCTCCAGGTGCCGACGCTCAGCAGCCCGAAGTTCGTGAGAACGACTCCCCTCTCCCGATCGACCGCGACGAGCGTGACCTCGTCGTCGTCGGTCGAGTCGTCCGGGTCGTCGGTGGCGGCGAGACGCGTGACCGCGATCCCCCCCGGGGATCCGACGCTCGTGCCGGGCACGAAGAGACGGATTTCCCGCTCCGTGATGCGTCGGATCCCGAAGGTGTGCGCGCGCGGGGGAGCGACGAGCGTACCCGGCCGGGCCTCCGCCGGAGACCCCGCCGGAAGCCCGGACAGAACCGTGAGAACGGGGAGGATCGCCCGGATCGCCTGGGCGATCCGGCGGAGCGGGGCGCGCGACCCGGGGTGGCCCGTCGCGCCGGAGCGCTCACGGGCGCGAGGCGTCCCCGCTCTCCCCTCCGTGGAGCTCACCGAGGCGGGGTACCAGCTCGCCGTACAGGTGCCGGTAGATCGCGTACGTCCGCGTGACCCGCTGGACGTAGTTGTAGGTTTCGAGGTAGCTGATGCCCGCCACGTACCGGTCGACGTCGAAGTCCCCATCCAGCCCCTTCTTCCAGCGGAGAGCGTTTCCTTTCCCCGCATTGTACGCCGAAAGGGCCAGGGCCGGTTCCCGATCGAGCTCGTCGAGAAGCGCCCGGAGGTAGAAGCTCCCGAGCCGGATGTTCAAATCCGGATCGAAGAGGTCGGCCCGGTCGAAGCGCTGCAGACCCACGCGGCGGGCGAGGTCCCGACCGGTGGAGGGCATGATCTGGAGAAGCCCCCTCGCCCCCACCCAGGACACCGCGCGGGAGTCGAACCAGCTCTCCTCGCGCATTACCGCGAACACGAACAGCGGATCGAGGTCGTACTCCGCCGACCACCTGAGAACGGAGTCGAGGTGCTCGACGGGATACAGGAGGCGCGCGACGGGCGCGGGCGTCTGGCCCGAGAGGATCGCGAGGCCTCCGAGCGCCCGGACGACCGTCATCGCCCGCATGCCCGCTCGGGGAATCCCGAGCCGCCATGCCCCCTCGGCGAAGGCGACGAGAGCGGCCGGATCCCCACCCAGACTCCGGCGCAACCCGCTCAGCGCGCTCTCCGCCTCCGGGACGAGATCGAGGGCGCCGAGCAGCGCCGCACGACGGAAGCTCTCGCTGTCGGCCAGAATCTCCGCCGCCCTTCGGGAGTCCTCCGCGTCGACGTCGGGGAAACGCTCGGCGAGCCACTTCCCGGCGTCCTCTTCCGAGAGGGACCCCGAGTCCGATTCGAAGGCGCACGGAGATTCGCGGAGCACCTCGCGCGCTCGAGCCGCCCAGTAACTGTCCGCGTGTTCCGCGAGAAGCGTCGCGAACGCGTTGCACGCGTCCTCCTCCCGGTTCGCGGCGCGATGCAGATTCGCGATCCAGTAGATCCCCTCCTCGAGGAAGGCGGACTCGGGGTAGAGCCCCCGCAACGTTTCGAAGGCAGAGACCGCCTTCTCGTCCTCTCCCAGTTCGGCGAGCGCGCGACCCCGGTGCCAGAGCGCGTCGTCCGCGTACTCGTCGTCGGGGAACGCGTTGCGGAACTCGTCCATCCGAAGGGCCGCCTCCCACCATCGCCGGTTGTCCTTCGCCTCTCGGGCGGCCTCCCAGGCCGCGGCCTTGCGGGCGTCCTCCGGGTGCTCCCCTTCGAAGACGCGGTCGAACTCCGCGAGGGCCGCGGTCACCTGGCCGAGCTTCCAGAGACAGCGCGCGCGGTCCAGAAGCGCCTCGGCGAGGTCCTCCGGATCGGCCCCGACCGGCATCTCGGCTAGCACGCGCCGCGCCTCCGTCAATCGCTTCTGGCGAACGAGGGCCTTGCCGAGCCAGAGGCGGGCCTTGCCCGCGAGGACCGGATCGGGGCTCTCTTCCAACATCTCCAGGGCCAGACGGGCCTGGCTCTCACCCAACGTCGCGTGGCGATTGCGGATCGAGGTCTCCGCGAAGACGAGACGGTCCTCCACGCTCGGCTCCGCGAGCTCCGACAGGCGCTCGATCGCGCCGACCGCCCGCCGCGACGTCGGAGCCCGATCCAGAATCTCACGCAGGACGCGCGCCTCCCGCTCGGTGTTCCCCTGATCCCGGTAGATGTCCGCCTCGAGCTCGAGGAGATCCTCGCGCGCGATGACCGAGCGGGCCGGGATCCGCTCCAGGTTTCGCAGCGCCCGTTCGTTCTGGCCCTGGCGGAGGGCGAGCCCGGCGGCCCGCCACGACGCCCGGGAGGCGAGGTCCGCCTCGCGGCCCGAGGCGGCCGCCGTCTCGTAGAGCTCGAGCGCTTCGGAGTGGCGATCGACCTCCTCCAGGGCGAGACCGGCGCGGTAGGCCGCGTGATCGGCGAGAAGGGGCTCCCGGGAAGCCGATTTTCCGTAGTGGGCGGCGGCCTCCTCCCAGCGCTCCTCTCTCTCGCGGATTCGGGCCGCCGTGAAGAGGATCGCCGGTCCGCCGAGGGAGTCGGGCCCCCCCCACGCGTCGAGGAGGCGTCCCGCCTCGTCCGGGCGGCCCCGGCGGACGAGAAGATGGAGGAGGGGCCCTCGAGCTTCGGAATCGCCTCCCTCGATCCGGGCACGCAGGCGCCGCTCCGCCTCCCGGTCGAGCCCGAACGAGAGCAGCAGGGGGACCCGCTCCGCCTCGTCGGCCCGCTCGATGGCCTCCGGACCGGGGATGGCCGAGGCGGGGAACGGGGAGCCGAGGTCGCCCGCGAAGACGCACCCCGCCCCCAGCGTTGCGATCAGGGCTCGGATGTCGAGGAAGGAGGCGATCCGGCGGGGTCCCATGCTGACACCATCGGAAGGGGAACGGGTCGGGTCAAGCGGGAGTGTGGGCGGTAGGCCGGGGGCGGAGTCCGCGAGAGAGACCTCTCCGCGAATCACTCCCACTCGATCGTCCCGGGGGGCTTCGAGGTGATGTCGTAGGCGACCCGGTTGATCCCCCCCACCTCGTTGATGATGCGCCGGGAGCACTCCGCCAGGAAGTCGTGGGGCAACCGGGCCCAGTCCGCGGTCATGCCGTCCCGGGACGTCACCGCCCGCAGCACGATCGCCTCCTCATAGGTGCGACCGTCCCCCATCACCCCGACGGAACGCACCGGCAGGAGAACGGGGAAGGCCTGCCACGTCTCGTCGTACAGACCGGTCTCCCGGAGTAGGTCCCGGAAGATTCGGTCGGCGCCCCGCAGCTTCCGAAGACGATCGTCGGTGATCTCCCCCAGAACGCGCACGGCGAGCCCGGGCCCGGGGAAGGGGTGACGGTAGACGAGATCCCGGGGGAGGCCCAACTCCTCTCCCACCTGTCGGACCTCGTCCTTGAACAGGTCGCGCAACGGCTCCAGGAGCTCGAGATGCATGCGTTCGGGAAGCCCGCCCACGTTGTGGTGCGTCTTGATGCGGGCCGCCGCGTGGTGTCCCACGCTCGACTCGATCACGTCGGGATAGAGCGTGCCCTGCACGAGGAGATCCACCACCCCGACCTTCTTCGCCTCGGTCTCGAACACGCGGATGAAGGTCTCCCCGATGATCCTCCGTTTCCGCTCCGGATCGGTCACCCCCCGCAGGAGATGGAGGAAGCGATCGGACGCGTCGACCCAGTTCACGCGGGCTCCCGTGCTCTCCTCGAGGAGGTCGAGCATGCGCCGCACGTCGTCGAGATCCCGGTGCAATCCGTGATCCACGAAAATCGGATGGAGTCGCTCCCCGATGGCCCGTCCGACGAGCGCCGCGGCGACGGAGCTGTCGACCCCGCCGCTGACCGCGCAGAGTGCATCGCGATCGCCGGCGTGCTCCCGGATCGCGGCCAGTGAGTCGGCGACGAACGTCCCCATCTCCCAGTTCCTCGCACAGCCGCACACGTTGCCGAGAAAGCGCTCGAGGATCTCCCCTCCCCGCGGCGTGTGGACAACCTCGGGGTGAAACTGGAATCCGTAGATCCCCCGTCCCGGAATCTCGAAGGCGGCGCAGGCGACGGTCGGAGAGCGGGCGAGCACCCGCCCGCCGGGAGGCGGGCGGTCCACGACATCCCCGTGGCTCATCCAGACGTCGAGCCTCGCGTCGAGCCCGTCGAACACTCCCCTCGTCTCGACCTCGAGAACCGCCGGTCCGTACTCCCGCTCCCTCTCGGCCGGGCGCACTCGACCGCCGAGTTCGCGCGCAAGCAGGTGCATTCCGTAGCAGATTCCGAGCACGGGCACCTGCCGGGCGAGAACGTCGGGCGGGAGCTCCGGGGCGGCGCGGTCGTAGATCGAGGCGGGTCCCCCCGACAGGACGATGCCCCGCAGGCGCTCGTCGCCGAGGCGATCGACGGCGTCGGGCGGGAGGATCTCGCAGAAGACCCGCGCCTCGCGGATCCGCCGCGCGATGAGCTGGGTGTACTGGGAACCGAAGTCGAGAATCGCGATCCACTCGGTCGCGGTTCGCGGCCTCGGGGGAGCCGGTGGGGTCATCGATCGAGCTCCGCGGGCGCTAGTGGCGGAAGACCCGGCGCCCGGTGAAGATCATGGCGGCCTTCGCCTCGTTCACGGCGGTGATCGTCTCCGCGTCTCGCTTCGACCCTCCGGGCTGGACGATTGCCACGGCCCCCGCGTCGAGGGCCCGCTGTGGTCCGTCCGCAAACGGGAAGAACGCGTCGGACGCCAGCACCGACCCCGCCAGATCGTGCCCGAGCTCGCGCGCCTTCTCGACCGCGATCCGAACGGAGTCGACGCGGCTCATCTGACCGGCACCGACCCCCAGAATCTGTCCGTCCCGCGCGAAAACGATCGCGTTCGACTTCATGTGGGCGACGACCTTCCAGGCGAATTCGAGATCGGTTCTCTCGCGCGCGCTCGGAGCGCGTGTCGACACGACGGTCCACCCCTCGCCCGCCTCGGGTCGGCCGGGGGTCTCCTGCACCAGGACCACACCTCCGGGAACGACCTTCCACTCCCGCGCGTGACCGCGCAACGCATCGGCGGACGACTCGACGAGACGCAGACGCTTCTTCTTCGCCAGGGCCCGTCGCGCCTCCTCGGTGAATCCGGGGGCGACGACCACCTCGAGGAAGAGCGACTTCATCTCCTCCGCCGTGCCCCCTTCCAGCGGACGGTTGAACGCGGCGATCCCCCCGAACGCGGAGACCGGATCGGACGCGAGAGCCCGCTTCCAGGCCTCGGTCTGGCCGCCTCCGATCGCCGCCCCGCACGGGTTCGTGTGCTTCACGATCACGGCGGCGGTCTCGTCGAAGGCGAAGGCGAGCTCGGCCGCGGCGGCGAGATCGATCCAGTTGTTGTACGAGAGCTCCGTTCCGGCGAGCTTCCGCCATCCGCCGGGAAGCTCTCCGGGGACGCCGCCGGTGGCGGGACCGTAAAGGGCCGCGGCCTGGTGGGGGTTCTCTCCGTAGCGGAGATCCTGCACTTTGCGCAGCGTGAAGCCGAGCCGATCGGGAAGAGAGGCGGGGACCGGGGCCTCCGCGGTCGACTCGCCCGCGAAGTCGCGGTGGATGGCGTCGTCGTACGCCGCGGTCCGCGCGAACGCCCTGACGGCCAGCCGCCTTCGCGTCGCGGAAGAGAGCGCCCCGTCTTCGGTCTCGAGCTCACTCACGATGTCCGGGATGTCCGCCGGATCGCAGACCACCGCGACGTGTCTCCAGTTCTTGGCCGCGGCCCGGATCATGGCCGGTCCCCCGATATCGATCTTCTCGATCCGCTCGCTCTCGGAGGCGCCGGCCGCGACGGCCGCCTCGAACGGGTAGAGATTCACGCAGACGAGATCGATCGGGCGGGCGTCGCTCGCCGCCAGCTCCTCGAGGTCGGACGGGACGTCCCGACGGGCGAGAATTCCCGCGTGAATCTTCGGATGGAGCGTCTTCACGCGGCCGCCGTACCCCTCCCCCAGTCCCGCGTACTCCTCGATCGGGAGCACGTCGAGCCCCGAGTCGGCCAGCGCGCGGGCGGTGCCTGCCGAGGCGATCAGCACGCCGCCGGCCCGGGTGATGGCGGAGGCGAGATCGACCACACCGGTCCTGTCGTACGTCGAGAAGAGGGCGGTGCGAATCCTCACCGCCTCCCCGGAGCGGTCACTCGGGGAGGTCGCTTCCGGTGAATGCACGGTAGACATCCAGGTACCTTTCGCGGGCGCGGTGAACGATTTCATCCGGCAGCGAGGGCGCCGGCGGCTGCTTGTTCCAGTCGAGGGAATCGAGATAGTCACGGATGATCTGCTTGTCCCAGCTCTCCGGAGGGTGCCCGGGTCGGTAGTCCGCCGTCCTCCAGTAGCGGGACGAGTCGGGGGTCAGCACCTCGTCGATGACGAGAAGCTCGCCTGCCGCCCACCCGAACTCGAACTTCGTGTCCGCGAGAAGGAATCCCTTCTTCTCGGCCGTCTCGTGTCCTTGCCGGTAGAGATCGATCGACACGGATCGAAGTCGATCGGCCAGCTCCGCCCCGAGAAGCTCGGCCATGCGATCGTACGGAAGCGGAAGATCGTGCCCTTCGTCTTCCTTCGTCGTCGGCGTGAAGATCGGCTCGGGCAGCTTCGCCCCCTTGGTGAGTCCGGGAGGGAGAGGATGACCGTGGCAGGCACCCGTCTTCCGGTACTCGGCCCAACCCGATCCCGCCAGATACCCGCGCACCACGCACTCGACGTCGATCCGCTCGGCCTTGCGCACCAGCATGGAGCGACCCCGGAGCTCGGGCACGCTCCGGAACGGCTCGGGGAGCTCGGCCGGATCGGTGCTCAGAAGATGATGCGGGAACGACCGGGCGGTCTGCTCGAACCACCAGTGGGAGATTCCGGTGAGGATCCGCCCTTTGTCGGGTATCGGCTCGGGAAGGATCACGTCGAAGGCGGACACGCGATCGGTCGCCACGAGAATCAGGCGGTCACCCAGGTCGTACACGTCGCGCACCTTGCCGCGATGCGACGGTCGCGGGAGCCGGGCGTGGACTTCGGAACGGGACATTCCCTCAACTCCGTTTCTCGGGGGACAGGACGGAGACGACCCGCCCCTCGACCCGGAGGCGGTTCTCCGCGAGTGCGAACAGCGCCTGCGGGTAGATGCGATGTTCCTGCTCGAGGATGCGCGCGGCCAGGCTGTCCTCGGTGTCGTCGGGCTCGACGGGTACGGCGGCCTGGATCACGATCGGGCCGGTATCGACCCCTTCGTCGACGAGATGCACGGTGCATCCCGAGACCTTGACGCCCGCCCGCAGAGCCTTGCGCTGGGCCCGCAGCCCGGGAAAGGACGGGAGAAGGGACGGGTGGATGTTCAGTATGCGCGAGGGAAACTCGCGCAGGATCTCCGGCGGAACGATGCGCATGAAGCCCGCCAGACAGACGGCTTCGACCCGGTGGCGTTGCAGGGCGACGCGCAGCGCCTCGATTCCCTCGGGGGACCAAGGTCCGCGGGGCGTTCCCGGATCGAGGATCTCGACGGGCACCCCGGCGCCTCGGGCCTTCTCCAGCACCGCGGCACCGCGTTGATCGGACAGAACGACCACGATTTCGGCCGACGTCCGCTCACTCCTCGTGGCCTTCAGGAGCGCGTCGAAGTTGCTTCCCCGACCCGAAGCCATCACCGCGACACGCACGCCACACCCTCCCGTTTCGGATGCGCGGCAGTCTAGGAGAAAGGGGAACGCCGGGAAAGCGGAAAGGGCGGGAACGCCGATCGCGGGCCCGGATAGCCGCGCACCCACCGAACGCGGAAGCCGCGCGGCGTCGCCCGCAAGGTGACCGTTCCGTCGCGATCGGTGCGGAGGAGCCCGGCGCCCACGGCGCCGATCCGCTCGAGCGTCTCGACGTGGGGATGCCCGTGCGGGTTCCCCGCTCCGCAGGACACGATCACGAGCCCGGGGCGCACCGTCTCCAGGAGAGCGGTTCCGGTCGAGGTGTGTGAACCGTGATGACCCGCGAGCAGGATCCCGGTGCGCAGGGCGGGCCCGCCCGCCCGAGTCCGCAGCGCCCGCTCTCCGGTCCCTCCGAGATCACCCGTCGCCAGCAGGGACGCGCCCCCGGCCTGCCACCGGGCGACGAGGGAGTGCTCGTTCTCCGGGACCCCCGCGGGCGCGCCGAGCGCGGTCCATGGCGTGTAGACCACGAGTCGTCCCGCGAGCAGCTCCACGGGGGCGTGCGCCGGCCCGGCGACGTCGACCCGACCGCCTCCCGACCGGACCCCCGCGGTCAGCCCGGCGAGCCCGGCAGGCTCGGGCCCACGCCGCGGCGGGACGAGGAGACGCCGAATCCGACCCGCCCGGGCCAGATCCGGGAGTCCCCCCCGGTGATCCGCATCGGCGTGCGTCACGACGACGGCCTCCACGACTCCGCAACCGCGGTGGGCGATCGCCCCCGGAAGAAATGGCTCCCGATCGGGAGCGGCGGGCGGGCCTCCGTCCACGAGCGCGAATCGCCCGGCCCCGGCGACGAGCAGTGCGCTGCCCTGCCCCACGTCGAGGACCGTGAGCGCCTCGGGGGGGAGGCTCTCGAGCAGCGCGGCGAGCGACGCGCCGAGCAGGAGCGTCCGCCCGCCCGGCCCCGGTCTGCGTCCCGCCGCGGCGTAGGCCGCGACCAGAGGGAGAAGGAGCGAGAGTCCCGGTCCGGGCGCCGGGGGTCGGATCGTGCCTCCCGGGAGCCGGGCGGCGTGCTCCGCGAGGGCGCCGAGCACGGCGGCGCCTCGGGGGCGGGAACGAAGGCGGCCAGGCCTCCCCACCCGAGCGCGGCCGCGGTCGGGAGTCCCGCGACGAGATTCGTGAGCGGGGACAGCACGCTCACCCGACCGAAGGAGCGCGCGACCTCGGGAAACGTCGCCACCGTGATGAGGGTCGAGATCCCGCCCGCCGCGAGCAGACTCCGCACGCCACGCGCTCCCCGACGGCCCGCCCGCGGAGAGCGAGCCCGCATCGCGGCCACCACGAGCACGCCCGCCGCCAGGAAGGAGAGCCGGAACCCGGGATCGTCGAGGAGCTCGGGTTTCGCGAGCAAGACGGCTCCGCCCACCCAGCCGAGCGCGCCCAACCCCGCGGGGCGCCGTCCGAGCGAGCGCGCGATCCAGGCGAGTCCCGCCGTCCCCGCCGCCCGCACGACCGGGGGACGGGCGCCCGTCCACGCGGCGAACATCCCCAGGAAGAGAACGACCGGGACCGCGGTCACGCGGTGCGACGTCCCTAGCGCGCGGAGCGCGGCTCCGAGCCCGAGGGCGAGGACTCCGACGTGAAGCCCCGACAGAGCGAGCACGTGGGCCAGACCCGCCCGGCGGAAGGCCTCCCGCGTCCCCCCGCCGAGGCGGTCCCGTTCCCCGAGCAGCAGCGCCAAAACGAGATCGCCGGCGGGATCGCCCGCGCCGATCGTTCGCCGCGCCGAGCGTCTCAAGCGTTCGCCGAGCCGACGAAGGGCCGGCCGGGTTCCGGGGGCGGGACCCGACCTCTCGATCGCCCCGAGGATTCGGGCCCGGCCGTCGAGCCGACGGGTGGCCGCCCAGATCTCTGCCCGGAACGCCGCGGGATCGGCGCGGGAACGGAACGGCTCGGCAAGGAGTGTCCCCTGCCAACGATGACCGGAGGAGGGAAGGTCGGGAGGTGGATCTTGGAGAAGGAGCCGGCGCGGTCCTGCATCGATGCGGAGCCCGCCCCCCTCCGGCCCGCGCACTTCGAACGTTCCCTGGAGAAGACGGGGCCGATCGACCCGTCGCTCCGAGGCCCGGGCGTTCGCCACGGCGGCGCGGGCGAGCCCGAGGCCGATCGGGACCAGGACCGCGGCCCGGACGTTCACACCGGCGGCCGCCCCGGTCACGGCCGCGACCCCGAGGGCGAGGCCGGGGGACCAGGGGAGAAACGTGCGGAACAGAAGGATCCCCGCTGCCACCCCCAGGCCGAAGATCGCGCCGAAGGACCGCATGTCCGTTCGGCTCGCAAGGCCCGTGCCGTGCCTCGCAGGGCGCGACGCGGAGCGGAAGGGCGGCAGCAGCGGCGCAGCCGGCTCGAGGGCGCCCCGGACTCAGCGCGGGGCGTCCTTCACCGAACCAGCGCGATGCGGTGCGTGTCGACCCCTTCCCTCTGGGTGACGTGGACGAAGTAGATCCCCGGCGGCAGATCCTCTCCCCGATCGTCCCGCCCGTCCCACACCCGGGAGTGCTCCCCCGCGGCCAGGTCCCCCGCGTGAAGCGTTCGCACTCTCTGGCCCAGGATGTTGTACACGCCGAGGTCGACGACCCCCTCTCTCCGCACCACGAAGCGGATCGTCGTGGTCGGATTCGAGGGATTGGGCCTCGGGGACTCGAGCAGTCCCGGACCCTCCGTCGCGCCCTTCCGGCGGCCCGACGGCGACGGCGTGTCCGCGACCCCCGCGAGGCTCAGCGGAGTCTTCCCGCCGAACGCTCCGATCTCGATCGAGGACGGCGACGGATTCGAGGTCCCGCGTCCGTCCGAGGGCAGCCTCGCCGGGGACCGCTCGGACACCCGAAAGTCGCCCGCCCGCGCGTCGAGGAAGAGCGGATCCCCCTCCCGCAGTCCCTCGTTCCGTCGGGCCTCCGCGATCGCGCCGCGGATCGCGCCCGCCCCCGGTCCCTCGACGCGGAGAGCCCCCTCGGAGCACCCTCCGAACAGATTTCTGGCGAGTTCGGGCGGGGGCACGCCGGAGGTCGCGTGCAGAAGCAGGCCGATCGCGGGCCCGCCCCCCCGACCCGGACGGTCCACGATGCAGGCGCGCATCCCGAGCGCGGCTCCGTCGCGCACTTCGATGGCGCCCCCCCCGTTGTCGGTCAGCGTGACGTGCTCGAGGCGACACGTCCCCCCCGCGAACCGGAGCGTCGGGCCGTCGGGACCGTTTCCCACGAACAGACAGTTTCGGAGGGTGACCTCGCTCCCCTCCGCCCAGAGCGCGTCCCCGCCGGTTCGGCCCCCGTTGTCCGCGAAGTGGAGACGCTCGAGCGTGGGCGACGCGCCCCGAATCACGAGAGCCCCTCCCGCCCCGTCGGACCGGGCCCCCTTGAGGGAGAAGTCGGACAGTGTGGACGAGTCGCCGTCGGAGACAACGAAGTGATGGGAAGCGCTCTCGGCATCGAGTACCGTCACTCCGGCGCCCGCGCCGGAGATCGCGAGTCCGCGTCCGGACAGCTCGATCGGGAAGATCTCGCCCGTGCGCGAGGGGGAGTACGTTCCCTCCGCCATCTCGATCCGGTCGCCCGGCGCCGCCCGGCGCACCGCGTCGTGGAGCGACGGCGCGTCGTCGGGGACGCGAATCGTGACGGCGCTCGCCGTCCCCCCCGCGAGGAGGACGACGACCGCGAGGGGCGTGGGCCGGAAACCGGGCATGCGGCGATCCTCTCTTTCGGAGATCGCGGCGAGGCGAGAGAGACGTTACCGTTCTCCCGGGCGATTGGCAACCTCTCGAAATTCTTTCTTCACAACGAGTTGGGACCATCATCGCACCTGAACCATCACTCGAAGGGGGTCCGATCCCGGCTCCCCATCCCGCCGGAGAGGTCGCCTCCCCGGTATCCGTGCTCTTCCTGCTTCCCCGTCTCCCGGTCGGGGGCGCCGAGCGCCAGATCGCCGCTTTGGTGACCGCGCTCGATCGCGACCGTTTCCGTCCCCTCGTCGCCTGCCAGCACGCGCTCGGTCCCGTGGCCGAGGAGATCGAGCGGTCCGGGGTCCCGGTTCTGCTCCTGTCCGGGGCGTCCCGCTTCGATCTCCGATTCCTCTTCCGAACCGTCTCGCTGATCCGGGACGAGCGCGTCCGAATCGTGCTGACCCACGGCTTCAGCACCGGAGTCGTCGGACGGCTCGCGGCGTGGATCGGAGGTGCGCCCGTCCGGATCCTGGCCGAGCACTCGACGGGCGAGCGGGACATGTCGCCGGTCCGTCACCGGGTCAATCGCGTGCTGAATCCTTTCGCGACGGCCTGGATCGCGGTCGCGCGAGGCCAGGTCGAGTACCTGATCCGCACGAAGCGGATTCCCCCCGAGCGGATCCGCGTCATACCGAACGGAATCGATCCGGCGGCGTATCGCCCCGCGGGGGCCCGCGAGCGCGTGCGCGCCGAGCTGGGGATCCCCGCCGAGGCGCCGGTGGCCGGAATCCTGGCCGTCCTCCGGCCCGAAAAGGACCATGAGTCGTTTCTGATGGCCGCCCGGCTCGTGCTGGACGAGCTTCCCGAAGCGCGCTTTCTCCTCGTGGGGGACGGGCCGCTCGCCGCCGACCTCGAGAGAGAGGTCGCGGTTCTCGACATGGCGGCACGGGTGAAGCTCACCGGGCGGCGCACGGACGTGCCGGAGATCCTCACCGCCTTCGACGTCTCCGTTCTCTGCTCCACCGACGTCGAGACGTTTCCTCTCGCCTTCCTCGAGTCGATGGCGACCGGGCTTCCCCTGATCGGAACGCGGGTCGGGGGGCTCCCGGAGATGATCGACGAGGAGCGCAACGGGATTCTCGTCCCGACCCGAGATCCCACCGCCCTCGCGGACGCGATGCTCCGCCTGCTCCGCGACCGGGACCTGGCCGCGCGCCTGGGCTCGGAGTCGCGCCGCCGCCTCGAGGAGGAGTTCACGCTCCCCCGCATGGTGCGCGCCTACGAGAACCTGTTCCGGGAGCTTTTGGATACCCACTGACGGAGCCGTTCGGGACGGCCGCCTTCCTCCGACCGGCGAGACGCAGGCCGCCCCGCGGGGAGGGTGCCGGGTCAGCTTCTCGGGCGGCGCAGCGAGCGGAGAACTCCGTGCCGCCTCTCGTACGCGAGAAGCACGGGCACCGAGACCAGCAGGAAGAGGCCTCCCTCGACCGCGGCGCGGGAGACCTCTCCCCCGCTCCCGAGAGGGGTGCGCGGCACGATCCTCAGGATCAGGGCCACCACGCCCGAGAAGAGCGCGACCGGCAGGTAGATCTTCCCGACCCAGGCGAAGAGGCGACGGGTCGAACGGAAGGCGAAGGCCCCCGCGTACAGCAACACCGCCGTGCAGTAGGCGAACGCGCCCGCCCCCATCGTGACCGCGACTCCGGGGAGGCCGTACCCCATTCCGATGAGCCGGCGTCCCACGAAGTACTCGAACGCGATCACTCCCAGCCCCATCGGAACGAGCCAGTTCTGACGATCGATCGCCATGAGGTAGAAGCCGGGAAGGACGGCGAGACAGTAGAACGCCATGGCGAACGTCAGCAGGCGGTAGATCGCGATGCTCTCCACGAACTGGGGGAGGAGCCAGTAGATCGGAAGCTGGAGAACCAGGTAGGAGAAGCCGAGCACGATCGGGACGAGCAGCGAGAGCAGCTCCGTCGGCCGGACGAGGTGGCGCGTCAGGGCTCGGGGATCCCGGGTCGCACCGAAGGCCCGTAGAAAGATCGGATAGATGACGAACGCGACCGCTTCCGCGACGTAGCGGATGAGCCCCGCCAACGTGACGGCGAGACCGTAGATGCCGAGTTGGGACTTCTCCAGGACGGTGTCGACAAGCACGCGATCGATATTGCGCAGGCCGACGCGGGTGAGGTGGAAGAGAAAAATCGGAAATCCGGTGAGCATCAGGATGCGAAGAGTCGCGCGGTCGATGGACGGGCGGAGAGAGAATCCGCTTCTCTTGACCATCCAGAGGGTGGTGACGAACCGGGTGAGCCCCCAGCCGGCGAGGAGACCGAGAATCCCGAACTTCAGCATGAGCGACACGGCAACGATGAGGTTCGCGAACGCGAACATCAAGTTCACCCCGCTGATGAGCTGGATCCGCCCGTAGACGCGGAGGATCCCCTGGTACGAGAAGTTCAGCTGGTCGAAGAAGACGAGGAAGCCGAGGAGCGGGAGACCCCATCGGTCGTGCGTTGCCAGGGAATCCCCGCGCATCACGACGAAGAGGACGAGCCCTGCCCAAAGGAGGAGGGCGGCGCCCATCACCGCGGCGGTCCCGGTGTGCCGGACCGCGGTCGCGCCCGCTTCGTCCCCCTGGCCGACGCGGTGACCGAAGACCTTGCTGAGACCGGGCAGCGCGCCGAAGTGGCAGTTCTCGCAGTACTCCGCGATGATGACGAAGTGCTGCCAGAGCCCGTTCCCCTCCGGGCCCATCACGCGGGCGACGATGAAACCCTTGAGCAGCGTCGTGAAGCGGAGGACGTACTGGCTTCCCGCGAAGCCGGCGACGTCCGTCACGATCCGACCGCGGCCGGCGGATCGTTGCACCGAGGGGTCTTGGTCGGTCATCGTCTCCCGGAATCGAGCCGGATCAGGCTAGTCGAGCTCGATCCTCTCCGGCTCCACGCCGCTCGCCTCCGCATACTTCTCCCAAGAGCAGTCCATCGTCTCGGGGTTCCCGACGGCGAAGTACGTGAGCCGGTCGGGATCGAGAAGGGCCTCGGCGGCCTCGCGCACGTCCTCAGGAGTCACCCGACCGATCGCCTCGATGACCTTACGGTCGTGATCCTCGGGCAGCCCGTAGTAGACGAGACGCATCAGGTTCGCCACGATCTCCTCGTTGGAGTCGTACTCGAACGCCTCGGAGTTCAGGATTCCGTCCCGCGCGCGTACGAGGTCCTCCTCGGAGACCTCCTCCCGCCGGATGCGATGGATCTGCTCGAGGACGAGGTCCGCGGCCCGGCAGCTCGTCTCGTTGCCCGTGAGGGCGTACGTGATGAACATGCCTCGGTCGAGCGGACCGAACTGCAGGAACCCCCCGGCGGCGTACGCCAGTCCCTCATCCACGCGGACCCGGTCCATGATGTAGCTCTTGAAGCCCCCCGATCCGAGGATGCTCATCATGACCTCGCCCGCCGCGCGTCGGGGATCCGTCTCCCGCGGCCCGAGATGACCGATCAGGATCGTGGTCTGCGGGATGCCCTTCTGCGCGAACGCCACTCGGGCGCGCGGCTCCGGCGCCGCGGGCATCGGAGGAAACTCGACCTCCCGATCCTCCCAGTCGCCCAGGACCGATTCGAGCCGGTCGCGGATCACGTCCCGCGACACGTCCCCCGCCACGCCGATCAGGACGTTCGAGGGCGCGAAGAACGCGTCGTGGTACACCCGCAGATCGTCCCGCGTGAGCCGCTCCACGTCCTCTTCGGTCGGCGCTCGTCCCCGGGGATGGTCCTCCCCCCAGATCAGCTTTCCGTACTCCCGGATGGCCAGACTGATCGGGTGGTCGTTCTCCCGGCGTATGGACTCCTTCATGAGGTTCTTCTGGATCTCGACCTTCTCCTCGGCGAACGCCGGATTCCGAAGGACGTCCGCGAAGATCGCGAGGGCCGGCTCGAGATTCTCGGTGAGAACATTGAGAGTCAGGTTTCCCTGGTCGTCTCCGACCATGGCCGTGAGTCGGGCCGCGAGGAAGTCGAGCTCCTCGTCGAGCTCGTCGGCGGGGCGCCCGACCGTGCCTCCTCGGCGGAGCACGCGGCCGGTGAGCTCGGCCACGCTCGGGCGATCCGCAGGCTCCCAGATGGCGCCGGCCCGGACGACCGCCCGGACGGTCACGAGAGGGAGTCGATGGCTCTCGAGGAAGTACACCTTCATCCCGTTCGACAGCGTGAAGGTCTCGGGCTCGCGCTGCCGGAGCTCGAGCGAGGGAGCCGCGGCCTTCGCCTCCTCCACGGAGCGCGCGCGACCGAAGGCGTCGGAAGAAATGGCGCTGACGGCGCCGGCGAGCGCGATCCCCGCGAGCAGGATCCGTCCGATCATCTTCTCTCTCCCCCTAGCCCGCTGGGCGCTGGAAATCGTCCGCCGCGATCTCGCCGTCGATCACGACCTCGGTCACGGCGCTCTCGGCAAAGGCCTCGCCGTCCACGGTGGTGACGATCCGGTGCGGTCGAAACACCCCGGAGATCTCCCGGTAGTCGGAGTAGGTCTCGACGAACTCCGCCGGGACTCCGGTTCTGGGATGCCCCCTTCGATAGCGGACGCCGGCCGGACGGGACGTCTCCGCGTCGAGGCGGACGGTGAATGCGCTGCCCGAAGGCCCGCGCACCTTGATCACCTCGCTCCCCTCCTCCCCCTCGCCGCCGCCGACGACGTACCCATCGGCCAATGCGGGATAGGCCAGCAGGAACAGCTCCCGTTCGAGATCGCTCCGGCTCGCGCGGGCCTCCTCCGCCGGAAGATCCATCACGCTCCCCCCCGCGGCCAGCCAGGCGTCCTCTGCGGTCAAGACCTGGACCTGCGTCTGCCCCATCAGGGAGAACACCGCGCGCATCCGATCGGGGAGCGCGTAGACGCTGGTGGCCACGGCCTGCATCGGGCCGTGCGGGGTCGTGATCTGGACGTTCGCGGCGCTCCGCACGCTGCGCACGGACGCGAGCCTCTCCTCACCTCCGAGCGCCTCCACCATCCGGGCCACGACGGCCCTTCCCGCCTCCAACCGCTCCGGAGCGACGACGGCCGTCTCCGCCGCTTCCGTCGCCGTCGACGCGGTTTCCTTCGGGACCAGCGTGGCCACGATCATCCGATTGCGGGGGAAGGTCGCCCGCGCGACCCGCTGGACGTCCTCCGCGGTGACCTGCGCGAGCGCCGACTCCACCTCGAGCAGCACCCGCCAGTCTCCGAAGCTCGCCTGATGCGCGGCGAGCTCGAGGGCGAGTCCGAAGTTCGACTCCAGGGCGCGGATCCGAGCGGCCCGAATCCGGTTCTTGGCCTTCGAGAGCTCCCGCTCTCCCGGCGGCTCGCTCCCGAGTCGGTCGAGATGCTCCCGGATCGCCTCCTCTAGCTCCGCCGCCGTGTGCGGAGCGCGGGGAAGCGCCTCCAACAGGATCAGATTGTCCCAGCGCCGGCCCGGGAACTCGTGATCGATCGAGACCGAGGCCGCGATCTGCCGCCCCTCGACGAGGTCCTTCTGCAGTCGCGACGAGCGTCCCCCGGTGAGGATCTCGGAGATGACGTGCAGGGCCGCGTCGTCGGGATGCGGCCGCGTCTTCTTGTGCCACGCCATCATGATCCGGGGCTCGGCGTCGAACTCGACCTCGACCCTTCGCATCCCCGAGATCGGAAGGTCGAACGTCTCGAGGGGCTCGGGCGGCTCCTGACGCGGGATGTCCCCGAAGTACTCCTCCGCCATCCGGCGAACGCGGTCCGGCTCCACGTCCCCGACGATCGAGAGGGCCATCCGGTTCGGAGCGTAGTAGACCCGAAACCACTCCTCGGTCTCCGTCCGCGTGATGCTCGCGATGTCGGCGGGAAATCCGATGATCGAGAAGCCGTAGCCGTGGGCGTCGAACGCGACGGAGAGCAGGGTCTCCGTGAGCTTTCCGGCGGGAGTCGACTCGACCCCCATACGGCGCTCTTCGAGGATGTTCTGCACCTCGGTGTAGAACTGGCGCAGGACCGGGCGCCGCAGCCGCTCCGACTCCAGGTACATCCAGAGCTCGAGCCGATTCGCGGGAATGGACTGAACGTAGGCCGTCCAGTCGTAGGACGTGAACGCATTCAGGTTCACCCCGCCCGCCTCCTCGTAGAGACCCGAGAGATCGTTGTCCTTGGCAAAGGCCTTCGCCGATTCGATCTCCCGCTCCCGGGCGGCCAGCAGCTCCTCGATGCGGGCGAAGTCGGCCTCCCGCCCCCGCCGGCGCTCGGCCTTGATCGCCCACGTGATGTCCTCGATGCGATCGAGGTGGACCTTTTCGGCCTCCCAGTCGGACGTCCCGATCTCGGTCGTTCCCTTGAACAGCATGTGCTCGAGGATGTGCGTGACGCCGTGGAGTCCGGGGCGCTCCTCGGCGGCGCCCACCGAGAAGGCCGTGATCACGCCGATGGTCGGGGAGTCGTGGTTCTCCACCACGAGGAGAGTGAGGCCGTTGTCCAGGCGGTACTCCCGCACCTCCTCGTCCAGCGAGCGGAACGAGGATTGAGCCGTTCCCGGCGCGGGAACGAGAAACGCTGCGAGGAGCGCCGCGAGGACCGGAAAGCAGCATCTCATGCCGACATGCTCCGGAAGTGGCGACGGACGATCGACCGGCCCCGCCGGCGGCGGGGCGGTGAGCGGAGGGCCAGGAAGACGAGATCACGACTCCGCCGAGGCGAAGGGAGGTGATCATAGTGGGGAGTCTTGTGCCGGGCAAGGCGATTCGCGGGAGAGGGACGGGGTCGCGGCGAACAGGGTGCCCGGCTCCCCCATCACCATCGCGGACATGTGAACCTGGGAAAGCGTCCCGGTCGCGGACCAGGACACACCCCCGTCCATGCTCTCACGGACCACTCCTGTCTCGGCCACCGCGTACAGGTCCCCCTGGGCGCCGTGCGTGAGGCTGACATGGTCCGATGCGGTCAGGGTCGCCTTCGGGGACGAAATCCCCCGCATGAGCAGCGCCCCGTACCGTTCGTGCAACCGATCGTGGGCTCGGCGATCTCGATCGCCCCCATGGGCTGGCCTCTTCGTCGGCGTTTCATGCTTGCCCCTACGTAAGGGCGATGCCGACAGTTCTACGCTCGGGCCAGGTCGGGACACAACCTATCGGTTGAAGAAGCCCTGATCGAACTCCGCGTACTGCGTGCTTACGCGCGGCGACTTCTGTGGCGTGTCCCAGGTTTCGAGGTGGCTGATCCGCTTCGGGATGTCCTCGTCGCGATGGACGTTGTCGTAGTCGACGTAGCGCTCGAAGGGAATGCGCAGGCCCAGGGTCGCGCGGATCTTGTTGATCAGCACCCACCGCAGCGGCTCCCACTTCGGCAGCTTCGCGTACTTCGGGTTCCGCATCGCCGTCTTCGCGGAGCCGACCATCCAGCAGTTCTGGGGACAGGCCGCGACCTCCCGGCGCTTCTCGGCCGCCACATCGCCGTGGAAGATCTCGTCCCAGGACTGCTCGGCGAGGTTCCCCAGCTTGAGGTCGGGGCGGACGTTGCAGGCGTAGACGTCGCTCCAGGGATCGACGAAGGCGAAGTCGGTCGCCGCGGTGCAGGGGATGAGGCGATCCTGGCCGAGGATCTTCCCCATGAGCCCCAGGTTGAGGTAGGCGCGGAACCAGGTCTTCACCGATCCGGACTTCAGCATCTCCGTGATCAGGTCTTCCACCTTGCGGGCCACCCGGACCCGGTCGTACTGGCCGTTGTCGGACTTGAAGAACTGGAAGCCGTTGTGGAGCGCCGACGTCGCGAACTCCACCCCCTGCTCCTGCGACAGACGATAGAGCTTCACTATCTCGTCGACGTTCTCGTCCTGGAACGTGGTCGCGAGCCCGAGATCCTGCCCGCCGGCCTCGATCAGCTTCCCGAGGGTCGCCATCTTCTTCTCGAACCCGTTCTTTTCTCCACGGATGACGTCGTTCTTCTCGCCGAGACCCTCGATGCTGATCCGGATCTTCAGGTCGGGGTACTTCTTCACGAGGGGAACGAGGCGATCGCCGTGGAGGCCGTTCGTCGAGATCTCGAGCTTGCACGCCTTCGGGTAGAGGATGTCGACGATCTCGGGGAGGTCGCGGCGCAGCGTCGGCTCGCCGCCCGATAGGTTGATGAAGTCGAAGCCGCTCGGGACCTTCGCGAGAGTCGCCGGCGTCACCTCCGCCTCGGGCCGCGTGGGGTGCTTCCAGACGTGGCACATCGAACAGCGGGCGCTGCACCGATAGGTCAAGATGACGGCAAGGTCCATGCTTCCACCCAGTATCCAGAATACGACACCGACGGTGCGGAAGTGTAGCGCATTGGCGTACGCTTCCCCGTCAGAAGGACCGTTCGGAACTAGCCTGCATATCTCACCAGCCTCTGCTGCGGCAGCGGCAAGCCGCGTCTGGCGTCGTCGTTGCGGCGCTTCCGCCCTGCGACGGGGCTACGGCCCCGCCTCGGGCGAAAGCACCCCATCTCCTCGCCACACACGACTATCCACAGCCTCGCGACGAGCCTGGTGAGAAATGCAGGCTAGAGAAAGCCGACGACTCACTCCAGTACCAACGTCACGCTTTCGCGGAGACATCCAGGAGACGCCCGCATTGGCGTCCTGCTTGGCGTCACGGGAGCCCCCCGGAACGATTCCGGCGGACTTGGAACGACATGGCGAGGCTCTGCGCGCAAGCGTGGATCTGGGCTAGCGCCCACGAGACCCCCTCAGACGCGAGATGTGGTGCCGGGAGCGGGGATCGAACCCGCACGGGAGAAATCCTCCCAGCGGATTTTAAGTCCGCTGCGTCTGCCATTCCGCCATCCCGGCCCATCGGGATCGGGTCAGCTTACTCCGACCCCTCGTTTCCCACCAGGAGCCGCCGGAATCTCGTCGAGTCCGGGCGAGGTCGCGCCGAGGCCGAAACGCGAAAGACCCGAAGGCAAGCCTCCGGGTCTCGAGTCGCGCGGTCCGCTCACGGCCGCCGGCAGAGAGCCGAAGGTCGGAACGGTGAACCGGACTTTGGAGGCGGCACCCAGATTCGAACTGGGGATAAAGGATTTGCAGTCCTCTGCCTTACCACTTGGCTATGCCGCCCGAAGGTGTGCCGTCTGCTCTGCGCCGCCCTGAAGCGCGAAAGGACGCCGGGTCGGAGCCCCCGCGTCCTCCCGGAATGATGGAGCGGGAAACGGGACTTGAACCCGCGACATCCACCTTGGCAAGGTGGCGCTCTACCACTGAGCTATTCCCGCTCGAAGCACGATCAAGGGTAGGCGGCAGGCCGCGGAGTGTCAACCACCCAGTCGGCCCGGGGTAGGAACGTCGGGGAGGAACGGCCGGTCGCACCGTCCGGAGCGCGCCTTTCGCGGAACGGGGAGGTTCAGTCCTTGACCGAGATCGAAGCCGTGCCCGTGCCCTTCGTCGTCGAGCCGACCCGCGACACGTCGTCCGTCGCCTGCAGGCACGACCGGTCGAGCCGGGTCAGGGCGCGCACGGCGCGGCGATCGTACTTCGTGTCCGCGCCCTTCTGCAGCAGATCGAGCGCCTCCCGGACCGAGATCGCGCCGCGATGGGATCGGTCGGACGTCATCGAGT